>DATLMR010000292.1:0-10656 GCA_035537555.1 Blastocatellia bacterium | reverse complement strand
GGCCGGATTGAGCGTCGCCGTCGCGAGGTTGCGCTCGAAGTTTGCGCGCGCCCGCTGCGCGCTGAAGATGTCGCCCAGGACGTTTCTGAAGAGGAGGATGACGAGGATCAGCAGGAAAGGCGATGTGAGCAGGTAGAGCAGCCTGGGCAAAAGCGGGAGCGCCACGAGCGAGAGCGCCGCCATAGCCATCACGCCCACGCCCTTGCCGTACGTCAGGCGCAGGACCACTCTGAGGGCGAGCGTCACGAGAAATATGAAATAAGGGAGCGGCAGCAGCCACAGGACCGACCCGAGGTCCGAGAAGTCCGCGGGCTCGCCCGCTCGAAAGAGCGCCCACCCAGGCACCAGCATAACCAGGTGCGCGACCGACCAGCTATAGAACGCGCACGCCGATAGCGGCGCGTACTCCTGGCGGAAGAGGACTCTGAAACTGGAGCGGGAGTCTACTAGGCTCGCGGCAAGCAGGCAGGCCGGGATGAAGACGGCGGCCAAAAAGAGCAGAGGGGCCGCGTTATTGATGACGTGCCTGAGCGCGATGAGGACCAGCAGGATCAACGGGGCGAGCAGGCCCGGCGCCCTATCGCTGTTTGCCACCGCCCTCAAGTAGCTCAGCTTGAGATCGCCCGTGAGCCCGTCATAGTAAGCTATGGAGGAGAAGAGGGCCAGAAAGATGCCCGCCAGGTACGGCGCTTCGGCCCGCAGCAGGGTCATCGCTTGCAGCGGGTTGTAGATCATCTCGAAGAGAGGCGTTAACCTGGAGCGCATCAGAAAAGGTTTGCGGGCCGTGAGTCTCTAACGTGAAGCTGCGTTATGAATTCCCGGGCAAATCGCGAGCGGGCTTACATGGGCTGACATCCACGGCTGACACGGCCGGGGCAAGTCTCGGCCCGCTCCGGGCGGCCGCTTAATCGTCCAGAGAAGTATAGTTGAGTGAGCCTATGCGCGGCATAGGCCAGTACCTGAACATGGCCTTTCCGTAAATATACTTTTCAGGCACGAGCCCCCAGGAGCGGCTGTCGTTGGACGCGTCGCGATTGTCGCCCATCACGTAGTAGTAATGGTTCTTGACCTCGATCTCTCCGTAGGTGCGCGCGCTGCGATTGCGCTCCGGCGCGAGGTAAGGCTCGTCTATCGGGCGGCCGTTGATGAAGACCTGCCCGCGCTCCACGCGAACTCTCTCGCCCGGCAATCCGATCACGCGCTTGATGAAGGATTTCGAGGGATCGTCCGGGAACCAGAAGACCACTATGTCTCCGCGCTCGATGGGGTCGAAGTTGTAGACGAACTTGTTGACGAAGATGCGCTCCTCGTTTTCCAGGCGCGGCTGCATCGAGGTCCCTTCGACCTTGACCGGCTGGACGACGAAGACGACTATCAACACGGCCATGACGGCGGCGAAGATTATGTCGCGCGAAATCGATTTGATCTCTGCCCAGAGGCCGGTCGTTTCGGCCGGCTCTTCAGGGTAAGTGATCTCTATATCAGGATCGTCTTCGATGACGATCCCGGGGTAATCTTGAACTTTTATGTCTTGCTTCATATGGATGAACTGTCGAACGCGGGCCTTCTTAAAAAAGGTCCAAAAAAAGGTTACTTTCGCAAACCCTCTTTGTCAATATTTTGAGCCGGTAGATTGACATATTCGAAGGGCGCCTAATAAATTCTCTGCTGGCCCGGTTCACGCTTATGATGACAGACGATCCACCCGTATCGCTCGAAATCCCTGAAGGCGAGGCGAAGGCTCCTTCGGGCGACCCCCGGGCGCGGCCCCGCACCGGAGAAAAAAAGCGCTCTCGCGTCGCCCACGCGACCGACCCCGAGCAGGTGCGGCGGCGCGTCTACGAGTTCTCCGACCTGTCGGGCTATAAATGGAGCGACCGCCTCTTGATTCGCGCGGCTGACGTCTTCTTCTACCTGCTCATCCGCGTGATCTGTTCGACTCTCAGGTGGGAAGCGCGCGGCCGCGAACACCTCGACGCAGTCCACGCGAGCGGCCGCCGGGCCATCTACACCTTCTGGCATTCCTGCATATTTTCCGCCACGTGGGCCTGGCGCGGGCGCGGCATCGTCGTTATGTCGAGCAACAGCCGGGACGCGGAATACATAGGCCGTTTCATAAAGCGCCTCGGTTACGGCACGGCCCGGGGCTCGGCCACGAGGGGCGGAGGGCGGGCTCTGGCCGAGATGTCCGAGTGCCTGGGCCACGGCATCGACGTGGCTTTCACGATAGATGGGCCGCGCGGCCCGGCCTACGTCGCGAAGGCGGGCGCGGTGACGCTCGCCCGGCATTCGGGCCAGGCCATACTCCCCTTTCACGTCGCATCGAGCAGTTACTGGACGCTTCCGAGCTGGGACCGGCTCCAGATTCCCAGGCCCTTCACTCGCGCCGTCACCATGATCGGCGAGCCGATCTATGTGAGCCGCGAGGACTCGCCCGAGGAAGTATCGGCAAAGCAGGAATTATTGCAGGCGACTCTCGACCGCTTGTGCCGGGAAGGCGAAGAAGCTGTCTCCGGGCGGTGACCTCTCTTCCGGCCTGCTTCGGTCCGGGAGTCCCTTCGAGCCTCCGCTCAAATCTACACCCGTGAGCTAGCGAGAGAAGCCGCGCCGGGCGCTGCGGGCGAAGCCTGTGAGGTCTTTGATCAGAGGGCTCTCCTCATGCGAGAGGCGGGCGAGAGCCTCTTCGAGCGATAGCTCCGAGCGCAGCAGCACGCGGTAGGCCCGCTTGAGGTCCTGCACTTCGCTCGCCTTGAAGCCGGCCCGTCGCAGCCCGACAATATTGAGTCCGCGACTGCGGCCGGGCACGCCGTCCGTGATCACGAAAGGGAGGCAGTCCTGCACGATCTTCGAGTTGCCCCCGATCATCGCCAGCCTGCCGATGCGGCAGAACTGGTGGACGACGACGCCTCCGGATATGAAGGCCCTGTCTCCGATCTCGATGTGCCCTGCCAGGGCCACGTTATTTGCGATGATGACCCGGTCGCCGAGCGCGCAATTGTGCGCGACGTGGGCGTAAGCCATGATGAAGCAATCCGAGCCCACTACGGTAGAGGACCGGGGCTCCGTCCCCCTGTGCATGGTGACCCCTTCGCGAATGTGATTCCGCGCGCCTATACGCAGGAAGCTCTCGCCGCCCGGGAAGCCGAGGTCCTGCGGCTCTCCTCCCAGTATTGCCCCTTCATAGACTATATTCGATGGGCCGAGCGTGGTGAATCTCTTTATGACGGCGTGGGCGCGGACTTCGGAGTCGGGGCCGACGATCGTGTCAGGTTCTATGACGGCGTAAGGCCCCACGCGCACGTTCGTGCCGAGCGTGGCTTTGTCGCTGATGATGGCTGTCGGATGTATATTCATGCCGGGATCGAAAGCGTCTGCCGGGCTCAAAGAATATGCCAGCCGGCCAATCAAAAATCAACGAGCGGCCCGCTTCGACGCGCTCCCAAAATAGTGTTGCCCTTTGCCCGCTCTTATCGTATCTTTGAGCAACCCCGCACCCCGGCGGGATCGAATTCAACCGCCGATGCCCCTATCGAAAATAAGACTCAAGGAAAAAGCGCGAGCTTTTCTCCATCGGACCGATCAGGAGAAGTGGATGAGTTTCTTCGACCTTCCGCCGATTCTCGACAAGATGCTTTCGGTGGCGGACAACATCTCCGACTTGAATTTCTCGGTGGGCCGCCCTCCTCAGGTCGAGATCAACGGCAAGCTCACGCCCGTCGAGATCAAGGGGCTGCGTACGCTCATGGCTTACCAGACGGAGATCATCGCCATGTCTCTACTGGAAGGCAACACGGACGCCGCGCGCCGCTACATTCAAACCGGGGCGACCGACATCAGCTACGCGATACCGAGCAGAGTCCGCTTCCGCGTCAACATCTTCAAACAGCGCGGCTCGATCTCGATAGTCATGCGCGTCATTCCCACGCACGTTCCCACGCTCGAAACGCTCGGGTTGCCGGCGCAGCTCGGAGAGATATCGCACATAAAGAACGGAATAGTCCTGCTCACGGGGCCGACGGGCTCGGGCAAGTCGTCCACCCTTGCGGCAATTATAGATAAGATAAACACCGAATACAGCTATCATATCGTCACCATCGAAGACCCCATCGAGTTCCTTCACTCGCACAAGAAATCGACCATCAACCAGCGCGAGCTCGGCACCGACACGCCCGCCTTCGCTCTCGGGCTTCGCTCCGCTTTGCGGCAGGCCCCGAAGGTCATCCTCGTCGGAGAGATGCGCGACATGGAGACGACCGAGATCGCGCTCGAAGCGTCAGAGACCGGGCACCTCGTGCTCTCGACTCTACACACCACCGACGCGTCGAAGACCATCAATCGAATAATCGGCATCTACCCGAAGTCCGAAGAGCACGTGATCCGCACGCGCCTCGCCCAGGCGTTTCGCTACATCGTCACGCAGCGCCTGATCCCGCGCGCCGGCGGCCAGGGCCGAATCCCTGCCGTGGAGATATTGAAGGCGACTCCGCGCACGCGCGAGTACATAGAACAGGGAGAGAGCGAGGGCAAGACCCTGCTCGAAGCGATGAACGACGGCGAGCTCGAAGGCATGCAGCACTTCGATCAGGTGATCGAGCGAATGATCCGAAGCAAGACCATCACGCAGGAGGACGGGCTGGCTTTCGCCACGAATCCATCGAACCTCCTGCTGCGGCTCTCGGGCCTCGGCACGTCGGACGATATGCTGAGCCGCCGCGCAGGCCACCAGTACGTGCCGCACCGGCCCTCGGACGCGGCGAGCCGCCTTCGGAATATGGACGTGGTCGAAAGATAAGCTCTCCGCGCGAAGAAGGCCCGCAGAGCAGGCCGGTCGATAAGCGGAGGTCGAGGAGAGAGATGATAACAAGCTGTCCGCAATGCGCGATGAGCCTTAGCTTCGACGATGAGAGGCTGCCGACCGAGTCTTTCGACGTGCTCTGCCCGCGCTGCCGCCAGTCGGTCAACATAATGCCGCCGCCGAAAGAAGAGCCGAGGCTGCCCGGCTCTACCGCTTCGCTCGAAGCGATAGAGCCGCCCGCCGCGCCCGCCGCGCCCGCCTTGGACCCTCTTCACGCCCTGGTCGACCTGCTGATGTCGGGGATCAGGCACTCGCAGGCGGGCGGAGCCGACGTGAACAAATGGGAGCGCCGCCGCGTGCTGCTCTGCCTCGACGACGTGGCGCTCAGAGAGAAGCTGCGCGCCGGGCTGGATCGTTCGAGGTACGAAATATTCTCGGCCGACTACGCGCCCGAAGCCATAGAGATACTTCACGAGTCCCGCGCCGAGGTATTCGTGCTCAGCCCGACCTTTGCGTCGGAGCACCAGGGGGGCGCGGCGATGATGCAGTATATCAACAGCCTGACGCCTCAGTTGCGGCGGCATACGTATGTGGTGCTGGTCTCGCAGCAGCTGCGCACGCTCGACACCTACCTGGCGTTCGCCAACGGAGTGAACCTGACCCTGCATCCTGACGATGCGGGCTCTTTCCAGTCGGTCTTCGAGCGCAGTGTCCGCGACTTCAATGAGCTTTACCGCCCTTATAATCAGGCAAACGCATCGGCCCCGTTCTGATCGCTCCGTTTCACGCCGGAAGCGAACGCTCAAGCCACGGGCGAGCCCGGAAGATCGCCCTTCCCCGGTTTGACAGCTTCGCGATTTTCTAGCTAATCTTTAGCCCGTGTCGAACGCGCCCGTAGCTCAACTGGACAGAGCACCGGTCTTCGGAACCGGGGGTTGGGAGTTCGAGCCTCTCCGGGCGCATCTTTAAAATCCAATGATTAAGGGCCGCGTAACTGCGGCCCCTATCTTTTTGACGGCGGAATGAACCGGACGGTTTCAATTTGCTCTCAAAATACGATCCGTGATGAGGCCGGAGCGGCGCGAGCCCCGGTGATACCGCCCGCGCCGAACAGAGCCGTGTGTAATGAAGACTCGCCATACGCGAAAAGGAGGTTCTTATGAATATTAAAATAGACGATCTGAGCGGCCCCGAGATTTACGAGCTATTGCAAGAACACCTTCGGAGTATGGCGATGCACTCGCCGCCTGAGAGCGTGCATGCGCTCGACATTGAGGCATTGCGCAAACCGGAAATCACGTTTTGGACCGTATGGGAAAATGGTGAGCTGCTTGGCTGCGGGGCGCTCAAAGAACTGGACCCTCGACATGGCGAGATCAAATCTATGCGGACATCTTCGCTGCATCTCAGAAAAGGCGTTGCGGCAAACCTCCTTAATCACATACTTGAAGAGGCCAGGCTCCGTCGTTACAGCCGGTTGAGTTTAGAAACGGGATCGATGGAAGCTTTCGAGCCTGCTCGTAAGCTATACGCTAATTTCGGCTTTACATATTGCGAGCCTTTTGCGGATTATGTCGAAGATCCCTATAGCGTCTTTATGACAAAAGAGCTTTGAGTTATTAATTTTGCCCGGCATGCGATTAAGGAGACGAGATGAAAGCAGTATTCAAAACCGCCGCGCCGTATCTCGCGGACGAAATGAGCCTGCCCGTAGAGAATCTGGAAGCCGCCATCCCTTTTTACGAAACGATAATGGGGTTCCAGGTCGTATCACGGCAAGATTCGCCGCATAAGTCCGCGGTCCTCCAGAGAGACGGCATTCGGATAGGCCTGGCCGAAAATGGGGGCGACCCCGCCCAGGAAGGATGCTTCTTCGAGGTTGATAATGCCGAAGCAGCTTACGCGGAGCTGAAGTCGAATGGCCTGGAGAGAGAAGAGGCCGGTTTCCGAATCGACGAACAGGGAGAGACTTCTTACAAGGTCTTTTTCGTAGTAGCACCGGATGGACTCTGTTACTGTATCGGTGAACGGCAGACTGGATCATGACTGAAGGCTGACAATGCCATCTTCCGCCCGCTCCGCATATACCACAGTACTCTACGCGCCGGGACCGGTGCCGAATCGATGTTCACGGAAGCAGCCTCTCTCTGCTCCGCAAATGCGGCTCGAATGATGTTAGGTTTCATCGAACGCAAAGATATAGAAAGAAAGAGGTGAGAAGATGAATGAAAAGATACGAGGAAACTCAATCGGACTATCGCGCCGTTCATTCTTGGCGACTTCTTTAATGGCCCTGCCCGCGGTCACGCTCGCATCCAAACCCGAACAGAACTGGCCGGGCTTTCGCGGCACAGGCGCGCAGGGGGTCGCGGATGGCTATCCGACACGGGCTGCGTGGAACGCGGATGCGGCGGCCGGGAAGCTCTCCGGCGTCTCGTGGCGCGCCGAGATTCCGGGCCTGGGGCATTCCAGTCCTATCGTCTGGGGGGACCGGATTTATGTCGCCACTGCTGTCCGGCTGTCAGGCAAAGCGTCCCTGCGAATCGGCTATTACGGCGATGTCAAACCGGCGCAGGACAATGACGAGCAGAAATGGATGATCCTTTGCTTTGATAAGAAATCCGGGAAGCGATGCTGGCAGCAGGTAGTTCGCACGAGCAAGCCTGCTACGGAGAGACACGAGAAATCCACGCACGCGAATACAACGCTCATCACGGATGGCCAGCGGCTCGTAGCTTTCTTCGGCTCCGAAGGGCTGTATTGCTTCGACCTCAAGGGCAAGCTCCTCTGGAGCAAGAACCTGGGAGTGATCAACAATAGCTGGCATGGTATCGGGTGGGGCTATAGCAGTTCTCCATCATTATACCGGGATCGCATCGTGCTGCTTTGCGACGACCCTGGCAATCCTTTTCTCGCGGCCTTCCATCTATCCGACGGGAAGGAGTTGTGGAGAGTATCACGCAAAGGAGATTGCGAAGGGAGCTGGGGGACGCCATTGATACACGATGACGGCGCGCGAGCCCAGGTCGTTACCAACGGATGGCCGTACATCATCTCTTATGACCTGGAGTCCGGCAAAGAGCTCTGGCGCCTGCGCGGCGGCGGAGATATTCCGATTCCGACTCCGTTCGTCGCGGACGGATTGATCGTCGTTTCCAACGCGCACGGCGGGAAAGCTCCGCTGTTCGCCATTCGCCCGACGGCGCGTGGCGACATCTCGCTGGCTCCGGGCAGCACCAGCAATGATTCGATTGTCTGGAGCGTTCCGAATGGAGGCTCCTACATTTCCACACCTGTCGTGTATAGGGGCTATATTTACCTCGCCAATCACAACGGTGTGCTGCGCTGCTTCGATTTCAAGACCGGTACCAAGATGTATGAGGAGCGGCTGGGGGCGGATTCTTCCTGCTCGGCATCCCTGGTCGCGGCCGACGGCAAGATCTATTGCCCGGCCGAACAGGGTGTCATACACGTAATCAAGGCCGGGCCTACTCTGGAGGTGCTTGCGAAGAATGAGATGGGCGAGCCTTGCCTGGCAACTCCGGCAGTTTCACAAGGCGTGCTCTACTTCCGCACTTCAGGAAGCCTTATCGCCGTAGGGTGAGTGAAGGGCCTGCGCTCGGGCCTAACACCACTTTGGCATATCCGAGGGGCTCACGTGGAGACAGTGGAAAAACAACAAGCGCGGGCTGGCCATCGAGCTGATCCGAAACGCTTTTGACCGCGACCGCGACGGCCGATTGAATGAGCGGAACGCGCCTCCGCCCGTTTAATTCTATACGGCCAGAGCTTTGGCGGGGCGGCTCGAGAAAATGAACGTGCCCATACTCTTAACCGTACAGGTAGACAGTATCGGCCGCGGCGATAAGCCGATCCCGCCGAATGTCGCCCGCGCCGCGAACCTTTTTCAAAGGAACGGATTGATCATCAAAGGCGAGCGAGAGGCCGTGCCCAGGACCCGGGCAGGACGACCGTCTATTGAGCTTTTTAGACAACCTCGACGTTAACGGGATCAAAGCCCAGCACGACGGATACACGCCGGTTGAGCCACGGGTTGTAGTCGCGTCGGGAGGCAGAGAGTACGAGATGAGAGGGTACGTGAGCGCCGTGATGTCTAAAGCCGGGAGCGATCATAGACGCATTCAGGCGTACCGGATACATATGGACTTCTACTTCGGTCCTGGAGAAGGACTTGAGAGCTACAAGTTACTGACGCTGGGCGATTGGTAAGTCATTGCCGCATAAAAGAGAAAAACAGGAGGGCGTCAGGTGGATTGCGCAAATGAATCTCCGCCGAGCTTCTGCCGTCCGGACCCTCCCCTCGAAAGATAACGCTGACCCGATTCATCGCCCCGCCCCGGCTCTTTAATCGGGGCGTAATCAGATACCGACCTCTTGCCTCAATTTTGTAATTAACATATGATACCGTCCATTCAGGTACGGCTTTTGAGCTATACCAATAACTTTTTCCGTCTAGTTGTGATGGAGGCGACCGGGCTCGGATATCCTGAACGTTGACCTGTAAGGCCTGTAGTACTCTTCGAAGCAAGATCAGAGTAATCCTCCAGCGTTAAATTCATCTCTACTACAGGTCGAACGAGGTCGTGAGCATAGTACATAAGGCGGCTCGTCATGGCTGAACGGCTCATCAATGAGGTGCGCATAGACCAGACCCGTCGGGAGCTTTGCGGCTTACGCAAAGAGCTTGAAGCATGGCTCGAAGATCGCCGGGGCAAGGACAGGTTCCATCAATACTATAGCCAGCTAAATACGCTCGACTCCGTGCTTTCGACGGCCTGGGACGTACTGAAGTCGGAGCTTCAGCCCATTACGGCCTCACGGCCGACCTCCGATGTATACGCTTCATGCCGCGAGATCGACCTGGGAATGTCCTTCCTCCGGCGCGTATGGAACTACTACCGCACGAAGTTCGACCAGCGAGACGACCTCGACCTGCGCGGCGTGCTGGCTGCCGCCGACGACATAGTCTGGAGCTGTTACGCGCAGGGATTTCGCACTTTGAAGATCGCGCACAAGACCGCGCCGCTGCCTTACATCGAGCCGAAATATTCGCCTCAGGCCTTCACTCGAAACGCCCGCCCGTTCGAGCTACAGTCGGATGCCCCTTTGCTTCGACAGGCGATAAAAGAGATGCCGATCCCGGTCGTGAGCCTCCCGCCCGTCTGCGTGGACGCGCCGTGGTGGCTTATCTACCTGGGCCACGAGATCGGTCATCACATCCAGGTCGATCTCGCGGAGGAACTGGGCTCGCCGGAGAAGTTCCGCGAACGGCTTGAACAGGCCGCCGCGACTCTCCCCGACCCGGGATTCGACGATGAGGCGGCGCAGAAGTGGGGCGGCTGGGCGCAGGAGATATTTGCCGACGCTTTCTCGGTCTGCATGATGGGGCAGTGGGCCGTCTGGGCGATGACCGAGCTGGAGATAGCCGACGAGCAAACCATGCTGAAGAGAAAGACGAGGTACCCTTCGCCCGTGGTGCGGCTCGCCTTGCTCGGCCGCCTCGCCGACGGGCTGAGCCGCGAGGCGAGCATAGGGGCGGCCGTGCTGCGTGATTACGGCCTTGATCCGGAGCAGGCTGTTCGAGCGAGGGAGAACCCCGAAACGGACCCGCACGGCGAGCTGCGCGAGCTGGCGGCATTCGATATGAAGATTATGCCGAAGGTGGCCGATGCCATAATCGGCCAGCCGCTCGCGAGCAAGAAGAGCTTCCAGGAGCTGTGGGCCTGGAACGCGCAGGACTTCGGGCGAAAAGGAAAGGTGAACAACTGGGCTCAAGGCCTGCGCGGGAAGGCGAACTTCTTTCCGGAAAAGAACCTCCGCGCCTCGCGCCTGATGGTTTG
>DATLMR010000291.1:0-14023 GCA_035537555.1 Blastocatellia bacterium | reverse complement strand
AAGATCCTCGTCGCTTCGACGGCGATGGCCGCGGTCTGCTGGCTCACAAGCTCGGGCGTGGAGAGGGCGGCGGGCGACGGCCACGCGGCGAGAATGATAAACGTGCTGGCCTCGGTCGGCGTAGGCGCGGGAATCTTTTATCTGACCGCTTCCCTGCTCAAAGTCGAGGAGCTGAACACCGCTACCAGGGCGATCACGGCCCGCGTCAAAAGGCTCGCGCGCCGTTAGCCTTCCGAATACGAATCGCTCTCCCTCCTGTTAACGCTTGCGTCCGCTCTCGCGTCTTTAGATGGCGATTCCAAAGAATCGGCGCTTCTAGAGAAAGGATGAGAGGGATGATCGAAACACTATTGCAGGACATTCGATACGGCACGCGGCTGCTGCTTAAGAAGCCGGGCTTCACGATCGTAGCGGTGATGGCCGTGGCGCTCGGCATAGGAGCGAATACAGCGGCATTCAGCGTCGTCAACAACGTCCTGCTTCGCCCTCTGGCGTTCGCGGAGCCGGACCGAATCGTAACGGTGCTGCAAAGCGGGTCCAGGCCCGTATCGCCCGCTAACTTTCTCGACTGGCGCGAGCAGAGCCATTCCTTCGAGCGGATGTCGGCAGCCGAAGTCTGGTCTCCTATAATGACCGGGCGGGATACTCCTGAGCAGATTCGCGCGCTCAGCATGGGCGACGGCCTCTTCTCTCTCCTGGGAGTCCAACCTCTGCGCGGGCGATATTTCGAGGCAGGCGATTACGCGCCGGGGCACGAGCGGGTGGTGGTCCTGAGTTATGGGCTCTGGCAACGGCGCTTCGGATCAGACCCCGCGGTTATGGGTCAGACGCTTACTCTCGACGGCCGGAGCTACACGGTCATCGGCATCATGCCGCCTCAATTTCAGTTCCCCCCTTTCTGGGCGTCGAAGACCGAGATGTGGGCTCCGCTCAATCTCTCGGACCGCGCAGATAATAGGAGAGCGAGCTCGCTCCGGGTATTCGCGCGCCTGAAGCCCGGAGTCACTCGCGAGGAGGCGCAGGCGGAGATGGACGCCGTCTCGGAGCGCCTGGCCGGGGCCTACCCCGACGCGAACGCCGGGCTGACCGCGAAGGTCGAGTCGATGCACGAGAAGGTGGTCGGAGACCTGCGGCCCGCGCTGCTGGTCCTGATGGCAGTCGTCGGCTTCGTACTGCTGATCGCCTGCGCGAACGTCGCCAACCTCCTGCTCGCTCGTTCGGCCGTGAGGCAGAAAGAGATCGTCATCAGGTCCGCCCTTGGGGCGAGCCGCTCCCGCGTCATACGGCAGTTGATAACCGAAAGCCTCATGCTGTCGATGCTCGGAGGCCTCCTCGGCCTGCTGCTCGCCTTCTGGGGCATCGACATGCTCAGGGCCCTGCTTCAGGGAAGCAGCAGCGATTTCAGCGTGAGAATGCCCCGGCTCAATGAGGTCGGCCTCGATCTTCACACGCTCGGGTTCGGCCTCCTGCTCTCGCAGCTCACGGGAATCATCTTCGGGCTCGCGCCGGCGCTCCAGCTATCGAGACCCAACCTGAACGAGACGCTCAAGGAAGGCGGGCGCGCGGCAACGGAGGGAGCAAGAGCGCGCCGCCTGCGCAATGCCCTTGTCGTCTCGGAAGTAGCCATCGCGTTCATCCTGCTGGTCGGCGCGGGGTTGATGATGCGAAGCTATATCGGCCTTCAGGCAATCGACCCGGGCTTCAATGCCGATAATGTCTTGACCTTCACGGTCTCGCTCGCGGGCGCGAAAGATCGTGTCGGGCCAGGCCGGGAGGCTTTTTATAAGGAGCTGACCGAGAGGCTCGAATCCCTGCCCGGGGCGCGCTCGGTGAGCGCGGTCAATCACCTGCCGCTCGCGGGCGACGTTTGGGGGACGGACCTCTCCATCGAAGGCCGACCGATTCCGGTGCCCGGCGAAGAGATCAACTCGACCTATCGCGTATGCAGGCCGCACTACTTCTCCACGATGGGAATCTCTCTCATCGCGGGGCGCGACTTCACCGACCGCGACGTGATGGACGCGCCGGGCGTGGTAATCATCAACGAGACGCTGGCCCGGCGGCACTGGCCCGGCGAAGACCCGGTCGGCAAGCGCATCACGCTGATGGACCCCCGCCGCGACCCGAGATGGCTGACCGTCACGGGAGTCGTGAGAGACGTGAAGCAAAGGGAGTGGACCGGCGAGCCGAAGAACGAGCTGTACCTGCCCTTCCAGCAAGCCAGGTCCTACTTTGAAGGCACGCAGCCCTTCAGCTCTTACATGACTATGATAGTCCGCACGTCGATCGACCCCACGATGTTGGCGGAGGCGGCGCGGAATACCGTCTGGTCGATAGACAGGAACCTGCCCGTCTCCGACATCGCGAGCCTCGATCAGGTGGTATCGGACGCGGTCTGGCAGGAGCGCTTCAACCTCCAGTTGATCGGGATATTCGCGGCGCTCGCGATGATTCTGGCGGCGGTGGGGATTTACGGCGTCCTCTCATTCTCGGTGGCGCAACGCACGCAGGAGATTGGAATCCGCATGGCGATGGGCGCTCAACAAAGCGACGTGCTCAAGCTCGTGATCGGACAGGGCATGGCGCTCGCGGCGGCCGGCGTCGCGATCGGGCTTCTCGGAGCGTTCGCCCTGACCCGCTGGCTTTCGAGCCTGCTTTATGGAGTGAGCGCGACCGATCCCCTTACCTTCGCGGGCATCTCTCTGCTGTTCGGAGCCGTGGCCCTGCTGGCAAGCTACATCCCCGCGAGAAAAGCCACGAACGTAGACCCGATGATCGCCCTGCGACAAGAATGAAACCTAATCGAAGTACCGGGACTGGGCGCGGTGTTGTCGCTCGATCTCTTCGAGGAGGGCTTCCGGAGAGATCTGGCCCGGGGAGATTCCCAGCCTGGCCGATATCGGATGGGCGATGCGCGCCGCGAGGGCCGTGCGGCTCGGCTCTTGCAGCTCGAACCGGCGCTTTAGAAAAGTCTCGACGGCGCGCAATTCGCGCTCGGTCAGCAACCGGGTGTCGGCCGTGAAGGGCGCCGGGGCGGCGCGCGAGATGCGCTCCTGCTCTATCTCGGACATCTTTATTATCTCCTGGAGCGAGGGGGCTTCCGTCGCGCGCTCTTTGACTACGACCGTGCCTGCGACGAAGTCTCCTATGCGCTTCGAGCGCGAGCTGAAGATGATCGAGATGACACCGCCCGCGTAAGAGAAGAAGGGCTGAACGTCGAGCGCGAGGCGCAGGAGGTTGCGAACGAAGACCTCGAAGAACCTGACGGGCCGCCCGTCCTCGCGCACGACTCGCAGGCGCATGATTCGCTTTCCGGGAGTCTGCCCGCTCCAGATAGTTTCGAAGAAGACGAAGTACCCCCAGTAGATCCCGAAGATCACGAGCACCAGGAGCGCGGCGGTCCACGTGCTCATCCCCTCGAACAGGTTCCAGTTGGAGGCGAGGCCGGCGATGAGCAGGACGGCGAGCCCCACGCCCGCCTGTATCAGGTGGTCGATGGCCGCCGCGAGAAACCGGTTGCCGATATTGGCGAGCACGTAATGGAGCTCGACGCGCTCGGGGGTCTCGATTATCAGTTCATCGTCAAGCATGGCGGCTCAGGCTCTTTCCAGGAGCGACAGCACGAGCGAGAGAACCTGCTCGTGCGTTTTTTGGGCGGACCCTCCGGCATCGACTACCCGGACCCTTTCCGGAGAGGCTTCGGCAAGCTTCAGGTATCCTTCGCGAACGCGCCTGTGAAATTCGGCTCGCTCTTCATCGACCGCGCCGAGCCAGCCGCCGACCGGCCTCAATCCCAGTCTCAGGCGCGCGAGCTCGGGCTTTATGTCCAGCACGATCGTAAGGTCGGGCAGCAGCCCTCCCGTGGCGAAGCCGTTGACGGCCTCTACCATCTTCAGGTCCAGGCCGCGCCCGTAGCCCTGAAATGCCACCGTGGAATCTATATGCCGGTCCGAGATCACGATTCGGCCCGCTTCCTTGCCCGGCTTTATGACTTGCTCTACGTGCTGGGCGCGCGCGGCGGACATCAGAAACAGCTCGGTGATCGCGGCCATCCCCACGCTCTCGCTCGACAACAGCAGGCCGCGAATCTTCTCGCCGAGAGGGGTGCCGCCCGGCTCGCGAGTGACCACCGGGTCGTAGCCATGCCGCTCCAGCTCGCGCGCGAGCATGGCGAGCTGCGTGCTTTTGCCGCAGCCGTCGACGCCTTCCAGGGTTATGAACGATCCGCGCATAGGATTGAAGACGCCCCGCCTCTCGGGGCTGCCGGACGTGGACTCTCTTACACGACGGCCCGCGCGTGTACGCGATCGGTAAAGCAGGCTTGCCAGAGAGTGTCGATCGGCTAAGCAAGCGGGCCTTTATTCGGGCGAGCTTTGCTCGGCTTATACCCTGCGGTCTCCATTTTTTCGGGCTGCCAGTTACTCAATGGCAGCCCGGACGTGCGCAAGTTTAGCTCAGAGCAAAAGCGCGGGTTCTATGGTTTTCTCATCTGGCGTCTATTCGGCCTCTATCTATCGGGTCCCGTGGGAGGACCGGGCTGCGGTCCCGGCCCCGGTTCCGCCTGATGCTCGCGGTCAGATATGGGAGGTCGAGAGGAGTGGTGAAAATCGCGCCCTCCGCCGCGCGGTAGGGAAACCGTAGAGATGGCGTGCTTGAAGATTAGCTGCTCCTGCGAACCTGCCTCCAGAATCACCGAGTACTTGTCGAAGCTCTTGATCCTCCCCGTCAGCTTGACGCCACTCATCAAATAAATGGTAACGTTGCTTCGCTCCTTGCGGGCACTATTGAGAAAGCTGTCTTGTATTGTATTTTGTTGTGTTGGTTTTTCCATTTGTAGTGACTCCCCCAGGCTAAAAAGTTTTTTTAGGGTGATAGAAACTAACATAATTAACCCTGTCGGAGCAAGGGTTTGCGCCGTTCACGTCGCGCTAATGCAAAGTGGAAGCAGAGGCCTCGGCGCCCGCGCGCGCCCGGGGACCCCGACCCGTCTTCTCGGCGGGCGCTCGTGCCCAGCGCCGTTGCTTGACACACGCCTAAGGATCACATACAAACTACATTCTATCTTCGGTACAACAAGGAGAGTTCCGATTGTTCATACTGAGACCCTCATCCAACATGCGACAGGCGGTCGCGAAGCCGGGTGAGCCCGCGCGTAAGGACGGAGCGGACGCCCCCGCGGCCGAACCGGTGCTTGCGGCCGACGAGCCTTTCATCGATGAGGGATTGCCGATTCCCGAGTCCTACGATACGGACATCATTCGCGCGATGATTCAGGACCCGTTCCGCATCTTTATATACTGGGAAGTGCGCCCGGAGAGCCTGGGAGCGCTGACGCGCTATTTCGCGCCCGAAGATGCGTCGGAATTCGCCGTCACCTTGAAGCTTACCGAAACCGAAGGGCGCAACGAGGCTTTCTTCGAAGTATCGCAGATGGGGCGCTACTGGATGATGGTCTTCCCAGACCGCGAGTACGAATTCGAGATAGGTATGCGCTCGCCGAGGCACGGCTTCATATCGCTCATTCGCTCTAACCGAGTGCGCTCGCCTCGCGGCACCGTCTCGCCCGAGACGGCCGAGCAAAGCGAGTACAGGCTGAGCCCGCCCGACTTCGTAGATATAATCGAGGCGTCGGGCTTCGCCGCCCAGCAGAGCCTGAACATCACGGTCGCGGCCCTGCCCGGGGCCTCCGCCGAGCAGGCCGAGATGAACTCCACCCTCTCGAGGCTGCCCGACGCCGTGCGCGAAGCGCTGCTGCTCGCGGGCGCGGGCCACCCTCTGACCCGCGAGATGATAGAACTGCTGCCCGAGCCGCTCAGGAGCGAATTGCTGAAGCTTTTCGAGGCGGCCGACGGCGCGATCGCGTCGGTCGGGCTGATTCACTACCTGCCCGAGCTTCTTCGGGAAGTGATCGAAGACGATCGCGAATGGATAAGCGATCAGACCCATCCCCTGCACCTCGCGCCGCGGTTCTTCGTGGGCGCAAGCGAAAACCTGAGCTGGCCCGGCGAGGAGCTTCGCTGGCCCGGTATACCGCGGCCCGGTCTGCCACGCCTGCTATCCAGCCAGGACTTGATAAAATAGAGACCGGCCCGAACCGCGCCGCCCCAAGCACGGGCCGCGACGTGAGAATGCAAGCCGGGCCAGAAATCAGAAATACCCTATGGAACAAGGACTGCTCGGCATCATACTGCACGCGCACCTACCTTTCGTGCGCCATCCCGAATACCCGGAATTTCTGGAAGAAGAGTGGCTCTATGAAGCCATAAGCGAAACGTACATACCTTTGCTCAACATGTTCGAGGGGCTCGCGGCCGACGGCGTGCCCGCGCGCGTGACTATCGGGCTGACCCCTCCCCTCTGCGAGATGCTATCGGACCCCCTGCTGCAAGAGCGTTACGCGCGCCACGTAACGCGCCTCATCGAGCTGTCTGAGAAAGAGATCGAGCGCACGAGCAAGCACCAGGCGATGAACGAGACGGCGCGCATGTATTTCAATCACTTCTCCGCCGCGCTCGACATCTTCGAGAATCGCTACAAGCGAAACCTGCTGACCGGATTTCGGGCCCTTCAAGACGAGGGGGTCATAGACATAATCACGTGCGGAGCTACCCACGGGTTCCTGCCCCTGATCACGAGGCGCGAGGCCCGGCGCGCTCAGATAGAAGTGGGGCGTCAGAACTACGTCAAGCACTTCGGGCGCGAGCCGCGCGGCATCTGGCTCCCCGAATGCGCCTATACGCCGGGAATCGACGAGCTGCTCGAAGAGGCGGGGATCAAGTTCTTCATAGTTGACGCGCACGCCATCATGTTCGGCCGCCCGCAGCCGCGCCGGGGCATCTACGCGCCCACCGTCACGCCCTCGGGCGTGGCGGCGTTCGCGCGCGACGTGGAGACGAGCGAGCAGGTCTGGAGCTCCGACATCGGCTACCCCGGCGACCCGGACTACAGAGAGTTTTACCGCGACCTCGGCTTCGACGCCGATTACGATTATATAAAACCGTATCTCCACAGCGACGGCGTGCGGCGCAACCTCGGCATCAAGTATTACCGCGTCACGGGCAAGGTCGATCTGGGGCTCAAGCTGCCGTACGTGCCGTCGTGGGCGGCGGCCAAAGCGGCGAGCCACGCCAGCCATTTCCTGCTCAACCGGCAGGCGCAGGCGCGCCACCTCAACTCGGTCGTCCACCGAAAGCCGATGATCGTCTCGCCTTACGACGCCGAGCTGTACGGCCACTGGTGGTTCGAAGGGCCGCAGTTCTTGAATCACCTGATCCGCAACGTTCACTTCGATCAATCGGAGATCAGGCTCGCCACCCCGCTCGATTACCTCCGCGAGTTCCCGGACAACCAGCCGCAGGATATATGCACCTCGTCGTGGGGCGCGGAGGGCTACTATCGCGTCTGGATCAACAACGAGACCGAATGGATGTACATGCACCAGCACGTCGCCGAAGATCGAATGATAGAGATGGCCCGAAGCCACCCCGCCTCGGAAGGAGTAAAGCGCCGCGCGCTCAATCAGGCCGCGCGCGAGCTTCTTCTGGCCGAGAGCTCCGACTGGGCTTTCATTATTACGACCGCCACGTCCGTGCAATATGCCAAGAAGCGATTCCGCGATCACATCCACAGGTTCACGAAGCTCTACGACATGGTCACGCGCGACGAGATAGACGAGGCGTGGCTCGCGGAGGTCGAATCGCGCGACTCGATCTTCCAGGAGATCGACTACTCGACGGCCTACGGGCCGGGCGGGCGGGCCTCCTGAACGCGGCCCGGCCTCTGCCGGAAACCGTAATTTTTTTGCAATGATTATCGCCGAAGGTTTTGTTGTATATTGACGCGGTATCGATTCTACCGAATAGATACGAAAGGCTGGCCAGGGGGAAGTGGACGCTCCCCTTCAGTCTTTTCCTCGCCCCTTCCCTGTCGTAAGACCTGATAAAGATTCATACCCGATTCGAGATAAAGTCATAATACCGCCGGCAAATCGCCGCGTCGCGACGTGCTCATATAGGAATCCGAAATACCCCGTATAGTTTCCGGATCAAACCGGCCGGGGCAGCTCGCATGCGGCTGCCCCGGCGAGTCTTCCGAATCCGGTTCTAGGCGTTCGGAGGGGGCGGTTCTTTATCGGTTATGGGAGGAGGCTCTTCGGACTTCTTTCCGGACTCGGCTTCGGCATCCGCGTCGGTCTTGATCTGCCTGTCGCCCTCGCCCTCGTTTCGGTCGCCCTTCAAGGAGATGCCCATTATTTTGGGATCGTCGATGAACTTCGCGAGCTTATCGGGGCTGAACTTGAACTGCACGACGAAGGCTTCGCGTTGCTGCAAGGCGACGGCGAGGATCTTCACGTCCTTGCCTTCCTCGGTGATGTAGACGTAGTTCCACTGGCCTTTCAGCTTGGCGTTGTATTGAAAGAGGGGCCTCCAGAGCGGGTTGACCGTGTTGCGAATGTAAGAGTGGAACGCCGCCGTGCCGGGGCCGGGGAGGTTCTCGTACTGAAGATCGCTGAGCATCGCCACCTTGAAATTCTTGACCCCCGCCGGCCTCACCAGCTTGACGGCGAATCTCGCGAGGTTGACGAAGCCGAAGGTGCTCTTTCCCCTGGCCCTGTAGTTAGACTTCAGGTGCTTGACGACAGAGCTGAAGCTGCGGTCGCTGGCCGATGCCGCAGAGGGGGCGAGCGATACCAGAGCTGTCACGATCAGGAGGCGGATAAAGAGGCTCTTTCCGGTAGTCATCGCTTCTCACTCCTTGGGTGGCTTCGTGGTCTGCTCCGGTTCGGGGCGCGGCTCGCTTCCGGTCTGGATCAGTTGAAGCGACGGGATGCCGAACTTGCCCTCAAGCTGGCTCAGCTTTTCCAGGTCTATGGGTCCGACTATATTTACGACGGTAAAAGCTTTCGATTCGGTGGCGAGCACGGCGAGCCCGCGTATGATCGCGCCTTCGCTCATAAGAAATACGTCGACGTTGATATTCTTGTCGCGCTTCTTGCTGCGGACGCCCACGATCCGCGACCAGCCCGGCGTGGTCAGCTGCGAGCGGATCGAATCGGAGTCGCTGGTGGAATACTCCCCTTCGTTCTCAAAGACGTACCGCCTCACGTAGATGCCCTTCAAGTTGGAGATCAGCTCTTTGGCCTTGGCCTGATCGGGCACCTTGTCGTTCAAGAATTTCGCGGCGAGCTGTAGCAGCGATTCGTCGACCGTCACGTCTATCATCTCGACCGACCTGTCGCCCAGCTTGTCGAGCTGGCTGATCTGGATCCTGCCCTGCTGGCCGTAAGCGGGGATGGCCGCGAGCACGGCCAGCACAAACGCGAGGCCGGCCATTCTCGCCGAAAACATTATTAGCTTCATAAGTCCTCCAATATTACCTGTCTTCATCGGTCTCCTCGCCTGCTGTCCCCCTGCACGATCCTCTGCGCTTCGTTGAGCGTAGAGCTCGCAATCTGAAGGGCAAGCATAACCTTCTCTTTCGCAGCATTGCCTTCGGCCAGGGTCTTCTCGTCTACGGGCTCTTCCCTGACTCTCTCATTCGAGCGCGCGATATTATGAGCATGCTTCCGGACGGCCACTCGCCGCGCCGGGATCGCCGTCGGCCGGACATAGCCGCCGGCGATCACTTTCTCACTCCCGGCAGCCCCGCCCGTGGTCGTGGGCCCGGACGGCGCGCCCGCCTGCCCGGCCACCTCCGGCCCGCCCGCCGTGGGCGCTTCACGCCTGGCGTACTGTGCGGCGAAGAGCGCGACGAGCAGGCAGGCGGCGAAGCCTGCCGCGGCGAGTCGGAACTTCGGGCGGCCCGGCGGGATCTCGATCAGTTCACGGAGCGTCTGCCAGAGGCCCTTTCTTGAAACGGGCGGCGCGACTGTCTGCCGCGCGGCTATCTGCTGCATGACGCGGGCGGTGAAATCCGGCGAGGGCTCTTTGCGCCCGTAGATCAATTTAAGCTCATCATCAATGCGGCTCATACTTGTGCTTCTCCAAAACAGCGGGTTAGCTTATCGCGCAGGATGGCGAGCGAACGCCGCAAATGGCTCTTAACGGTATTGACCGGCATATCCAACAATTCGGCGATTTCTGCCGGTTCGAGGTCTTCCTGGTAACGGAGCAGGATCACCATCCGCGCCTTCTCCGGCAGGGTCGTGACCATGCGCTCCAGCGTGCGTGAAAGCATCGGGTCCGCGGGCGGAGAGAACGAAGACGGCTCCGGCACGTCATCCAGACTCACCTGGGGCCTCACCTTCTGCCGCCGAGTCTGGTCGATACATCGATGGCTCGTCACCTTTCGCAGCCAGAATGTCAGGTGAGCGGGCGACTTGATCGAGTCCATATTCTGGTGAAGGTGGAAGAAGACCTCCTGCGCCAGTTCTTCGGCGATGCCTCTGTCGCGCAGGAAGTGGTAGGCCATGCTGAAAACCATCGACTGGTGCTCGCGCACTATCTCGGCGAAGGCCAGGTGATCGCCCTTCGCGGATCGTGTTATCCACTCCTCCGCTTGTTCTATGCTCGCTTTTTCCAATCTACAAGGCCCCTTCTCACCCCACCAATCATAAGTACGCAGGGAGGCTCTCGGGCGAGTGCATTTATTTTGCGCGGCCCGGCAATCGCGCCTGCATCCTGTTAAAGCCGGGCTTTCAAGCAATTACGGGCTGAGTCCGACAGGTAGAGTCGAATGATACAGCGGCCCCGGGGCCGGGGCAACCCGAATCATTTAAGCCATAGAGAGGAGGACCGCGAGGGTGTATTCAAGGTCGCGCCCGGTATAAAGGCTGCAATGGAGGGCTGAGCTTTCGGGGCGAGGGAGATGGCGGCTCGGGCAGAGGGGTAAGTGGCGCGCGGGAAGCGGCATTCGGAGAATGCCGCCTCGGAAGATGAGCGACCCGGTAACTCTATTGTGAGGCTCATCCTCCCGCGCGCCTTTCACCCCTCTGCGCTTATCGATGAAGAGCCGGTGAAGGGTTTCGGCAACTTTAAAGAACGACTCGACGCATACTCGCCGCCGGGCTTAACGGCCCGAGCGCGAGCGCCTCCTCCACCCGAGTATTCCGGCCACGGAGAAGGCCGCGCCGAGGCCCGCGACTACGAGCGAGCCATGAGGGAGGTAAGGGCCGGCGGCCGAGCTCTGAAATCCGGCGGGCTGGGAAGCGGTCGAAGACTTGAGCGCGGTTTCAATCTCGACCGCCGTGAGCTTACGGTGCACTACTCGAACGACGGGCCACTTCTCTTTTTCCGAGGCTTCGAGCTTCGCGCCGCCGTTCGGGCCTAACCTGACGAGCGCGCTGCTCGTCATACCGCGATACGTTCCGGAGATGGCGAGCGCCCATGTTCCTTCCGAAGGCCACTGCTGTCTTATCGTGTACACGCCGGTCGAAGTGGGCGTGAGCTGCACCGGCTGCGAGCGGCGCTTTCCGTTCACGACCCCTTCGGCCGTGGCCTCGAGGTTGGCGTCCGCCGGGACCTGGCAGCCGAACGTGCGGACGACGAGGACCGCGTCTTTCATCTCGGGATCGAGGGAAGACGGGCTCTCGATAGAGAGCTGAAACCCTCCGGCGAGCGCCGCCGACGTTGAAAGCGATAACAGGATCGACATCCAGTAGGGAGCGAGACTCTTTATACCTTTTGAAAACATGCGAAATCTCCTTTGAATCAAATTTAGTTGTTAGACGGCCGGGCCTCTCTCTTTCTTCCGTCATCTCCGCCCGCTTCCGCAAGCGACCGCTCGCGCTCCGCGGACGCCCAGTCGCATATGGCGGCGCGCTCTTGCTCGGAGAGGCGGGCTTCCGGGTGAAGAAGAGTGTAGGAATCCAGAGGCATGGAGCCGGACCTGACCGTCTTATTGATCTCTTCGAGTAGCTCGATTCTTTCCGGCCGGCCCCGCTCGGCCCAGGTTGAGAAATTCAGGTGCCTGCGGCCGTGATTGACGTGATCGATCACGAACCAGGACGCCGGGGCGACGTTGCTGTACCAGGGCCACCGGGTCTGGTTTGAATGGCAATCCAGGCATGCCCGCCTGAGTATGCCCTCGACCTCCGGGGTCATTCGAGAACGGGCCGGGAGCGCGAGCGCGTCGCCGGTCGGCGGATTGACGCGGGCGGGCCGGACGAGCTGCGCGAGCGCGAAGACCGCCGCTATTACGAGAGCTGTCCACTTTAAAATCCTTGGCATGAAAATTCCTCCGCGCATCACGTTTGCGAACCGCCAGTCCGCGAATCGCTTTCGATTCTCTAAATCCAAAAGCACACCTTAGACGCGCGGCCCCTCGGGTTTCTTCCGTATTTGTCCAAAGTCGATTCAAGGGAGCTGATTCGGTTTTCGGGCGGATCGACTTGACGCGGGAGAAGACCCGCATTAATTTATCCTTACCAAATCGCTTTATTTTGTCCGCGCAGGTGAACATGTCCAGACCACGCTCTTGTAATTACTGCAAGAATAAAATCCCTCCATCTGTCACGGTATGTCCGCACTGTGGCAGGCCGAGTCTGTTTCCGAATGTTGAGGCCGCGGAAGCCGATGACGAGCGCGCGGCGTTGGAAGTCCGTTATCAATCGGCTCAAGCAGAGGGCGCGGCGCGTGGAGTGGATTCCATTCTAAAGGATTTCGAATCGGCCCTGGCGAATTCATCGGCGGTGATCGCTCGTTCCGTAACCGAAACTCAAAGGCTGGCGACGAGCGACCACGAGCTTTATGCGACTTATTACCAGTTGATCGGAGCGGGAGTTAAGGTGCCTGAGGGTAGCAAATGGGATATCCTGAGAGTAGCCGCGGACGCCGCTCTCTTCCCGAATTATAAAGAGCAGATAAGATTCGCGGCCCTTTCTCTCGATGGAGCAGGGCTATTCAACTACGGTGAGTGTCTGCTAGTGCTCAAAGAAGAGATGATCGCGCATCGGGCTTCGGTATTTGAAGAAAACTCCGTAACGTTTATGGGTCATAAGCTTAAAGGGTTTCTTGAGCTTGCGGACTTGCCGCGAGGTTACAGGGCAACATGGGCGGAGAGAGGCAAGCTCTGCGTTGCCAAGCTTCATGGAAGTATTGACGCGAGCACGCAACCTGATAAATACTCCGGCATGCTATTGCGCGAAGGCAATAACACGGAAGACGATGACTTCGTCGAGGTCCACATTTGTGGTTCTATGACCGCGCGCACTTTAGAGCGCGTGATTGTTTCTCCTCACCTGAAGCGTAAACAGAGTGCTACAATCATCAAGGCGCTTAAAGAAAAGCTCTCGAAGCTGGGAGTCGGTATAGGTTGACAGGTTAAATGAACGCTGTAATATCGGGTCGCGCCGGCACGGCCCTATTGATAAACGGGGATTTGCTACAGTCGCTCGACGTGGGCGACCCGGATACTCTTGTGCCGAGGCGGCAGTCGGAAGTGCCCTTTCTCTTCGCCGACTCCGCAGATTTACAGTTCCTCGAAAACATCGATCCCCTCCAGGTCAAGAAAGAATTGGAGCTGGCCTGTAACAGTTCGCTTGCACTGGATCTGATGCTCATCCTGCTCGACGTGGAGCTTTCAATCGAAGTAAGAACAGAGGCCTCTACAGAACTCGAAGAGCTTTTCGCCGATAGCAAAGTCATCGAGAGCCTGGAATCAATTCTGTATGCAAAGCCTCTTCCGAAAATCGCGGATCTCGAAGGCGCACTTGATTGTTGCTCCCAAAGCAAGGCACCCATTACCCGGACTTTCTTAAAGCGTCTCGAAGAGCATCAGACTGCGATTCGAGAAGTATCTCTCGTCTGGGAATCGATACCCGAAACGATATTCGGCGGCAGCAAGGAGAAAACTGAATTTCACCAGACCGCCCTCCGTGAAGGCCTCTTCCGCAAGCTCGCCGTAGCGCGCGATAGCGTAGCGAAGCTCAATCCGTTCCTTGTGACTTCTTTATCCAATAATGCTGTGCGAAAGCTGCCGAATCATCGAGACGTATTGCAACGCTGGGTCGAGCCTTTCCGCCAGCAAGTCGCTCTTCCCGAATTGACGCCTGAAGCTTATCAAGAAGATGAAAGAGAGATTCCTG
>DATLMR010000290.1:0-3813 GCA_035537555.1 Blastocatellia bacterium | reverse complement strand
GAAGTTCTGAGAAATCTGGAGGGCGCCGGGCAGTTTCGCGACCAGCTCAAGGGACATCTCCCCGTTCAGGTTGAAATCCGACTTCAGTTTATTGAGGGCGTCGAGATAGCCGGAGACGAGAGGCCGGTTGATCTCGAAGGTCGCCTGCCTTGTCTGGTCCACCATCACCGTCACGTCGACGCGGCCTCTCTTGAGCGCCCCCTGGACCTGCTTCTTCAGGGTGACCTCAAGGCCCGCCAGCTCCTGGGGCAGCCGCGTGTGAATGTCGAGAAACCGATTATTGACGGATCGAATGTCGACCCGCACCTTGAATGTATCTCCCTCGGCGCTTCCCTGTCCGAAACCTGTCATGCTCTTAATCATTTTGGGTCCTCTTTAATCCTTCCCGATTGTCTCCTCCTGCTCCCTATTTTTCCAGGGTCCGCCGAGCGCGCCCCATAGCCGAAGCAGTCGAATCTCAAGCAGGCTTCAATCATCGTTTGCGACTGCCAGGCCCGGGTCCGCGATGCTGTCGGAGAATTGGAGCTCATAGAGGTCTCTGTAAATGCCTCCCCGCGACATCAAGTCCGCGTGCGTTCCCGAATCGACGATGCGGCCGCGGTCGAGAACGACGATCTTATCCGCGCGATGAATGGTCGTGAGCCTGTGGGCGATGACGACGGTCGTCCTTCCCTTCATCAAGTTGGCAAGGGCCCCCTGGACGAGCCGCTCAGAGTGCGTATCTAGTGCCGACGTGGCTTCATCAAGGATCAGGATGGGCGCATCCTTCAACAGGGCTCTTGCGATGGCCAGCCTCTGCCTCTCCCCGCCGGAAAGCTTCACTCCGCGCTCGCCGATCAGGGTCTCATAGCCTCCGCGCTCCATTATGAAATCATGCGCGTAGGCGGCGCGGGCCGCATCTTCGATCCGGCCGCGGTCGAAATCCGGCCGGCCGTAAGCGATATTGTTGATAATCGAGTCGTTGAAGAGGATGACATCCTGAGTGACGAGGGCGATCTGCGCGCGCAAGCTTTCGAGCTTCGCCTCACGAATATCGACTCCATCAATCAGAATACTTCCTTCCGTCGGGTCATAAAATCTCAGGAGCAGGTTGCTGAGCGTTGTCTTTCCGGCCCCCGAGAGGCCGACCAGCGCGACGACTTCGCCCCGCTCGACCGTCAGATTGACATTCTTGAGAATGGGCTCCGACGAGTCGCCGTAAGAGAAGAAGACGCGGTTAAACTCGATCTGATCCTTGAGAGGTCCGAGCTCTACCGCGCCCGCCCTGTCCCGCTTTTCGGTATGCGTATCGAGCAAGACGTAGATGCGCGTGATTGCGGCAAACGATTGCTGGAAGAAATTCTGGGTGCGCGAAAGCTTTCTGAGCGGATCATACATCTGGAGCATCGCGACGATGTATGCAGCGAAAGTGCCTATTGTCATAGCGCCCGCCGCGATCATCTGCTGAGCATAGACGAGGAAAACGGCGGCGATAATAACTCCCACCAGCTCCAGGATCGGCGACGAGAGAAAGACGACGCGGGCGGCTCGGACCTGCGTCCCGGCCAGGTGGATCAGGGCCTCGCGGAACTTTCGCTGCTCGAACCTCTCCATTCCGAAGGCCTTCACGATGCGGTGGCCTGAAATAGTCTCCTGCGCGATGTCGAGCACCTCTTCGGTCCCCTCCTGGGTCGTGTGGGCGATACGCCGCAGCTTGCGGCCGAACTTGACCGTGAGCAGGTAAACGAACGGCCCGACAAACAGGATGGCAAGGGTCAGACGCCAGTTGAGCATGAAGACGAGGGCGAACAAAGCGAGAAACGTGAGGCTCTCTCGAAGGAGGTCGGCGAGCAGGGTCGAGACAGAGTTCTGGACCTTCTCGGCGTCGCTTATTATGTGCGTGGTCAGGGCATTGGTAGGGTGGTCGGTGAAGAATTCGTTCGACTGTTGCAGAATGTGATCGTAAAGCCTCTGCCTGAGATCCACGACCGCGCCGACACCAATGCGCCACATCAATATATTGGAGACGTATTCCGAGGCTCCGCGTATCACCGTGAACAGGACGAGCAGGCCGGCGATGAGCGGCAGAGCGTTCGTGCCGCCCGGAATATAAGTAAGCACGTCGATCTTAGAAGAGAGAGCGGCGGGCGAAGGCGCCTGCTCCCTGGGAAGCGCCTCGACGCGGCCCGATAGCGAGCTGGCCGACAACGTGTCGATCGTAGATTTGAGAAGAGCGGTCCGGCCCGCTTCAAATATGCCGACCATCGCCATCAGGATGAAAGCCAGGGCGAAGAGGCCGGCATAGGGCCTTACATTCTTTAAGAGTATTCGGAAATCTCTCATCACGGCATGTCCGAGAGGAAGCGCGCCAATTAAACGATTGATTATACGCGCAGCCCCCTCAACGTCAAGCTTCCGGCGATGAAAGCCGACCGATCATGCCTCTGCCGGACCCGGTCGATCGGGCCGGCTATTTCGCATAATAACCCTTGCGAGTCCGGACCGCCGCGTCGGGCTTGTTTACATTCACGCGAATTCGCCTGAACGTCCCGTCCCTCTCGGGGCTCGAAGAGTAGTAGCCGACGCTATAGACGGTCCGCAAAGCGCCCGCCACCTGCCGGTACACTCCTACCAGGTCGCGAACGTCCTCGGCTTTGAACAACATTCCGCCGGTCAGCTCCGCCACGCCTTCGAGCTGCTGGCGAGCGAGCTGATAGGCTTCACCCGAGAAGTTGCCCCGGAATGCCTCGTCGAATTCGGTGTCGAGGTATATCGGAAAGACGATCACGTCCGATTCTTCGAGCCTGCGGGCCAGAGTATTGAACGATACGCGACTCGGGACCGGATCGTATCGATTCAATGAGCTGTCGACCCCGTCAGTCATGACCACGATGGCGTTTCTCTGGCCTTCGGTCCCCCTGAGCGCTTCGTTAAGAGAGACCCACATCGCTTCATAGTACGCGGTCCCTCCTTCCGGCTTCTCGATGCCCTTGATCTGCTTGCGCAGGGCGTCGCGGTTCGAGGTCAGGGGCGAGACTATCCGCACCTGGTCCGTGAATGTGACCACCGCGACCTTATCCTGCGGGCCGATCACGTCCAGGAATTTAAGAGCTCCCGACTTGATCACGTCGAGCTTGTCCATGATCGAACCCGACAGATCGAGCACAAGGACCAGGTTGAAAGGCGCGGTCGAGGGCTTGAAGAAATCGACCTCCTGGCGGACCCCGTTCTCAGAGATCGAGAGGTCTTCTTTCTTGAGATCCTGGAATGCCAGGCCGGACCTGTTTGTGACCATGACGTTTAAATTGACGAGGGATGCTTCGAGCGTTATGGTCTCTTCATTGGCGCTCTCGCGGTTTTCACCGCCCCTCTCCACGCCTGCATCCGCGGGCTGTCTCATCTCATCGGGAGTCCTGAGAACGGGCCTGCCGGACCTGTTGGCCCTCGCTATAGTTTGATCGAGCGGGTCCTCACCATCCCTGGCTCGATCCTGGGCGTCGCCCCTCCGCCCGCCCTGTGTCGAGCCGCCATACTGCGGCCCGGCGGGTTGGCTCGGGCCTGCCGATCTATCCTGGTCGTCTACAGGCCAGTCATAGGCGGGCTGCGATCCGTTCCGCGCCCTCTGGTCCGTGCCCCTCTGGTCGGCAACGTCGTTAGTCCGCTGAGCGGGCTCATTCGCGTTGGGATCATAACCGAGAGGGCGGTCTGCCGGAATGATCCTGACACTCAAGCCGGACGACCCGGCGCTCTCTCGCTTCTCGTGCCGGGGGCGAGCAAACGGGCCTCCCGTCTGGCTAACGCTCTCTTCGTCGCTTTTGGAATTTTGAGAAAGCA
>DATLMR010000289.1:0-20074 GCA_035537555.1 Blastocatellia bacterium | reverse complement strand
GGAATGCTCAGGCAGTTTCGGGACAGGCAGGGCGGCGCGGGCAATCACGCGCTAGTGCTCACGGATGCCAATCGAAGCTGGCCGCTTGCGGGCGGAGTGGCGCGAGCGATCTTCAGCTCGCGGGCGATCCACCACCTCGATCAGGAGCATGCCGCTTCCGAAGTATTTCGCGTGGCCTCGCCCGACGGCGCGACGCTGGTCATCGGCCGGGTCGAGCGCGACCCGGAAAGCGTCAAAGCCCTAATGTCGAGAGAGATGAATAGCCTGTTGCGCGCGCATGGGTACGAGGGACGCCGGGGCGAGCAGCGTAACCGGAAGTTATTCGAATCCTGTTGCCGTCGCGGCGCTCGGATACTGGAGCCCGTGGCCGTGGCGACCTGGAAGGTCGTAGCGAGCCCGCTGCAATCACTCGATTCGTGGCGCGCCGCCGGAGGGTTGGGCGGCCTCCCGGTCCCGTCTGAAATTAAAGAGCGGATCCTGGCCGGGCTCGCGACCTGGGCGGAGGGGAAGTTCGGCGGGTTGAATGAGCAGTTTGAATCCACAGAGACATACGTTCTCAGGCCGCTCAGCATACCGCCGTCTCGGATTGAGCGAACGAAAATCCTTTAGGCAGGCCCTGAAAACTTCATAATAGCGAGCAATAATAGATGAATGATGACCTTCTTACCGAACTCGGCAAGTCTCTGCTCATAGGCTCTCTCGACGAAGAGAGCCTGATGGCGCAAACGGGCGGGCCTCCGCCAATGCACATATTGCCCGAGGCCAACGTAATCAAGATCGGGGGACAGAGCCTCATCGACAGGGGCGGGGCGGCGGTATTTCCGCTGATCGAAGAGATCGTTGAGAACCTCGGCTCTCACAAGATGCTATTAGGGACGGGCGCGGGTACGAGGGCGAGGCATGCCTACAGCGTGGGGCTCGATCTCGGGCTCCCGACGGGCGTCCTGAGCGTGCTCGGAACCTTCGTCAGCATGCAGAATGCCCGCATACTGAACCATCTCCTGGCCAAGCATGGTATCCCTTTCATTGAACCGGCGCAGTTCGCGCAGCTTCCTCTCTACCTGGCCGAGCGAGGGGCCGTGATCTTTTTCGGCATGCCTCCCTACATCTACTGGCATACGAACCCGACGCTCGGGCGCATACCTCCGCACCGGACCGACACTGGCTGCTACCTGGTCAGCGAGGTCTTCGGCGCAAGGTCCATGATCTACGTCAAGGACGAGAAAGGGCTCTACACGTCAGATCCGAAGAAGGACCGCAACGCCAGGTTCATCCCGAAAATCACCGTGGCCGAGATGGCACAGCTCGATCTTCAGGATGTAGTCATAGAGCGCGCGGTCCTCGACATGATGCAAAACGCCACTTACCGGCGGTCAGTCCAGGTAATCAACGGGCTGGAGCGCGGTAACCTGACCAGGGCTCTGAACGGGGAGCACGTCGGCACGATCATCACCGCCGATTGAGCGCCCAGGAATAGGTACGCGATACGCCTGACATAATTCTTAATCAGTCCGCAACCGGATAGTGAGGAGAGACTCAATTGGCCCATTCACCCAATAAGCCCGACGGCCGGCATCACGTCGAATCGCTGCTCATGCGGGAAAGCTTGATGGACAAAGTCGTGCAGAGAGCGACCGAGACTCCCGTCTTTCGCATGCTGCCCGACGCGCACGTGATCAAGGTAGGAGGGCGATCGATCATCGATACGGGGCGAGCGGTTGTCTATCCGCTCGTCGAGGCCCTGGCCCGCTGCCTGGAGTCGAAAAAGCTGATCATCGGAACGGGCGGGGGCGTGAGGAGCCGCCACGTCTTCTCCATCGGTATAGACCTGGGGCTTCCGACCGGAGTGCTCGCGCAATTGGCAATGGCCGATGCTCTAGCCAACGCGCACATACTCGGGACCCTGCTGGCGCCGTATGGAGTGGTCGCGATTCCGCCTGACCTCCTGGGCCACCTGCTGCCGCTCTTCATGAAGAGCGCGCCCGGAGTCGTCTTCAACGGCGTTCCCCCTTACTCGCTGTGGGAGCATCCGCCCTCGGTCGGCCGCATTCCTCCGCATCGCACGGACGCGGGGTCATTTCTGCTGGCGGAATGTTTCGGGTGCAAGTCTCTCGTTCTGGTGAAAGACGTTGACGGCCTTTACGACCGCGATCCCAACCGGCACCCCGGCGCGGATTTCATTCGAGAGATAGGCAGCTCCGAGCTCAGGAAGCGCGGCTTTGAGACCCTGCCGTTCGAGAAGATTCTGCTCGACTTGCTCGATAGCGCGCGCCTCCTGCGATCTTTTCAGATCGTCAACGGCCGCCACCCGGACCGGGTCGAGGCGGCGCTCGAGGGCCAACACGTCGGCACCATCGTGTACGCGGACGGGCGCAAACACGGCGCGTAGCCGACGCCGCGCGGGTTCGAGCGCGGACTCTACGCCCGAGTAGAGCCGGGTCCAAGGCCCGCTCGCATCGCGTCTCGCAGAGCCCTCCAGCCGATCACCCGCACGCCGGATTCTCGCACGCGGTCGCGCAGCTCCGAGCTCATGAAAGTCTCGTAGTCGGCCACCCTTTGTTGCCAGTCGTCGGCTATAGCCCTCAGCTCAGGCGTGTCCCGCGCCGGATGGAGCATGAAGAAGGTCAGGCCCGCCGGCAGGTTGTCAAACACGTCTTTCGCCTGTTCTAACCGGCCTTCGGCGGGCCTGTTCAGATACATCTCTCTCAAGTGATCGAAGACCGGAAGCCCTTGCTCTTCCCACTCATCTATTGCTCGCCGCGACAGGATCTCGACCCACTGCGGCTGCCTCACCATCAGGACCGGAAGCCCCTGCTCGAAGCCCAGCCCGACATATTCCCCCACGAGCCGCGTGTCGAGTGTCGCGAACATATGGCAGTCGATGTGGGTCAGGTCCATCCCTGCCTCTCGCGCTCGCTCGATCTGGGCCGTCATCTCGACACGAATAACTCGCGGGTCGGGACACCTCCACATGGACTGGCTCCGGTAAAAATATCCCTCGGCGTCGACCAGCCCGGACGCCGGATCGCGAGTGGAGAGCGGAGCCCAGCGATAGCCGTTCCATTCACTCGTAAGAGTCAGGTGAACGCCAATATCGACAAGCGGCCGCTCGCGGCAAGAGCTGGCGGCGTCGGGGAACCAGGGGCACGGGACCATCACGGACCCGGAAGATACGAGCCCTGAGTCTACGAGATCGAAGAAGGCGGGCAGAGTGGCCTGGCACATCCCAATGTCATCCACGTGAATGACGACGACACGGTCTGTAGCTTGGAATCCAAGCTTCTTGAGAAAGGGATTATGGCTCACGGGCACCTCTCATTTGATCGACTGAATCGAGAAGACCGTATCGGTGACCCGACCGGCTCTCACGGGGAACTTGTTCTCCAGGGCGAGCAGGTCCTGGTAAGTCAGCTTCCACCGCGGGTCTTCGATTACCCAGTCCATGCCTTGCTGGTCCGTTAGAATCAGCCCGCCCGGCTTCAACGACCGGATGTAGTTATCCAGCATGAGGTAGAAGTGATACTTGCAGCAGGCGAAGCTCGCCATGTTGTTATCGACTACAAAGTCGTAACTGTTTTTTATCGTCAGAATGAATTCTCTGCTGTACTTATTGAGGAAGTACGCCGTGTAATTGCCGATCCCCAGCGAATCGGCGACCGCTTTCTCGTTATGGCTCACGGTCAGCCCGTCTATGAGATTGACCCTGGTCGTGAACCGCCGGGCGAATCTCGAATTCCCGATTCCGACGTGCAGAACGTTCTTGCCGCTCAGGTCCATCCCGTCCATTTCGGCCTCTATTCTGGCCTGATCGACGGTCGTCTCATCCTTTGTGTGATCCACCCAGAGCGGCATATCGAGCGCCAGCCCCGGACTCTCCATGTTGCCGCAAACCTCGGGGCAGGATTCGTACTGGCTCTTGAATTCATGCATGGCCGCCGTCCCCCTCGCTCGGGTTTTCGCCCGCCTTGCGAGCAACGATCAACCTGTAGCAGACGTTTTCCTGGAGGTAGAGCCGTTCCAGAGCCAGTCCGCCTATGTAGGCCGACAACACGGTGCGGGCGGAAGTGAGCGGAATCAACCTGTATAAATTATTGTATTTCGCCTCCAGACTGTCGAGCACCGATGCGTTTCGAGGCTGGACCTGCGGGGTGAGGTCCTCCTCGTGAATCACGCTCAGGCGGGCATTGTCCAGGGCCTTCCGATAGTCCTCCTGCATGGCATAGCGGGCGCAGCCCCAGTGAACTCGCAGGGCCGTCGCTTCATCGGGCGCTTTGCTATCCAGGTTGACCTCGGCCATATCGTCGAGTATGACCATCACGCCCCCGGGCCGCAGGCCTTTCGCGAGGTTCGGGATGGTCGTGTCCAGGTTGCGCGAGTGTATGAGCGACTCGATGGCGACGACCGCATCGTATGGCCCGGCTACCGGCGCGTCGTAGCTCTGGAGGTGGAACCGGCAATGGGCTTCGATGCCGCGCCGCCGGGCTTCGCGCCGGGCGACGCGAAGCTGCACGCGGCTCAGTGTAAGGCCGTCGTAAGAGCCGCCGATGCGGTTGTGCCAGTGGAAGATCGTCCCACCGAAACCGCAGCCCGCGTCTAGCACGCGAGGGCTCGGGGGTAAGCCGGCGGCTTCGAGCAGACGGTTGTTGACGTGCTCAAGGCCCGCCGTTCTTCCGCGCCCCCCTTCTATGGCCGGGGGAACCGAAAGCGTTTTATGCATGGTGAAGCTCGCGAACCTGTCTCGATAGGCCAGCCAATTAGCGAGCTGTACATAGCGGGAGAGCCAGTCGTAATAAGCCGGTATTTCGTCATGTGTTATCAAAATGCTTAGCCTCCAGTATAGATTTATCATCTCGCATGCAGGACGGAGCGAAATGAAGGGCCCTAGTTTCCGATCAACGACTGCAAAAAGTCACGGACGCGCGCAAAGCTCTGATCCCATGTCGGATGTGAGCCGGCGCGTTTATAAGCGGCCAGGCTCATCTTAAGCAATTGGTCCCGGTCTTGATTTATTTGCCGAAGGTATCGCGCGAGCATGTCCACGTCTCCGGGGGATGTCAAGAAACCTGCCTCGCCGTGGCTGATAATCTCGTGCGCGCCGCCCGCCGAAGTCGCGATAACGGGCAGGCCGAACCCCATCGCCTCGAGGTAGGCAATTCCCAACGCCTCATAACGCGACGGCACGACGAGAACGTGGTTTCTGACGAGGTAACCGGGGATCTCATCGTTAGGGACGGCGCCCACGAGCTCGACGTTATCCGATAGCCCGGCCCGGACGATTTGATTACGGATGCTCTGCGAAAAAGAGGGGTCCATGGTGAGGCTTCCCACAGCCATCAGCCGCCAGCTGCTCCTGGGCATTTGACTGAGCGCGTCGATCAGGGTATTCAATCCCTTGCCGGGGAGCACGTTCGCAAGAAAAATCACCCGCAAAGGGCCGGTGCGCCGCGCCTGCTGCGCGGTCCCGTCCATCGGCAATCCGTAATCCAGGTGGTCGCGGCCGGGGTAGGCCACCACGCCTGAAATATCTCGCCCTATGAGCTGCCTGACAGTGGCGCGAGTGGTATTGGAATTAAAGACCGCGCCGTCGACGGTCTTTAGGTATCTCCGCTCCACGGCCGCGTACATCCGATTCAGCCAGGCCGGACGCGATTCGCTGCAACGCAGGAGGTGCACGAGGGTGACGATCGGGTAACGTGCCCGGTTTTTCAGCCGCAGGTTGAGCAGGAACAAGGACGGATGATTGAGCTCATCTTGAATAAGCACGTCGAACTTCGCCTCCTCTAAACGGCGAAGTAGGGAGCCGGACAGATTATCGGCAAGATGGCGGCCATAGCCGCGCCAGGGGAGGGAAATCACTTCCACCCGGTCCCCCTGCGCTCTCAAGTGATCGACCAGCTTGCGGTCATAAAGATAGCCGCCCGTGAGGGTCTCAAGCTCGCCATAGATGATCAGCCCGATGTCCATCGACGCTCCTGCCTGTATGCCGCCCATGCGATTTTGCCTTCCGGCATCTTGAAGGTGACGGCGCTCAGATACCGCGATTCAATTTTTTTGGTCAACTTTCATACGTCAGGATTACCTGTATGGCCTCCTCCGGGCGCTGGTCGAGCAGCTCGTAGGCCTGCGATGCCTGAGCCAGAGGGAAGCGGTGAGTGATGAGGTGCCCGGGCTTTAAGTTCTGGAGCATCTGCCAGGCGATTTGAAGACGGCGTGGCTTGGTCCAGCGACCCGTCCACTCCGGCGCGATGGTGCTGACCTGGCTGCTTATGAAGCGAATGCGGCTGCGATGAAAGTGCCCCCCGATGTTCGGTCTTATCTGCTTCTGACCATAGAAAGAGCCGATTACGACGCGCCCGTTGAAGCCCGTAACCTCGACGGCTTTTCCCAGAGCATCAGGATTACCGGAAAGCTCGTATGTCAGATCCGCCCCCGCGTACGGGCTATCTTTTTGCAGCAAGGAGGTCAACCGACCCGCCACGTCGGCCTCCCGGGGATCGAGGCTGGCATGAGCGCCGAGCGCCAGGGATTTTCTTCGACGCAGGGAATAGCTGTCCAGCGTGACGAGGCTGGACAGAGGCAGCCTTGCCAGCAGCGCCGTCGTGAGCAGGCCGACGACTCCCTGCCCGAGGACTGCCACCTGCTCTCCGATTAGCGGCTGACCATCCATAAGGAAGTTGACGCTTGTTTCCATGTTGGGCAACAGCGTAGCTTCTTCGGGTGAAAGGCTCGAGGGCACGGGCATCAGCTCGGACGGGGAGCTCAGGAAGTGGCTTTCATGCGGGTGAAAGGCGAAAACCGTCTTTCCCTGCCATTCGCGATCGACGCCTTCGCCGAGCGCGGCGACGCGCCCGACAGCGGCATACCCGTACTTGAGCGGAAAACCGAAATTGCCGGAAAAGGCGGTTATGGTCTCGTCTACCGAGATGCCGGTCGGCATCTGGCCCCGATAGACCAGCAGCTCGGTGCCCGCGCTTATGGCGGATACGAGAGTCTGAACCAGAACCTGTCCGGCGGCAGGCAATGGCCGTGGCTCCTCCCTGACGGATACTTTATATGGATTGGTGAAATAGAGTGCCGATCGCTTCACGATTCCTCCCATGCGGGATCGCCCCAAAAAACCAGATCGTCTCCGAGGCGCTGGTGGCGCAGGTTGCGAAGGTGAGGGAAATATTTTGGGACGCCTTGTCTCGACCTGTTCACGGCGGGCAGGCCGCCCACCACCACGGGGGCCGTCGTCACCACGAGGTGGTCAACCAACCGCTCCGAGAGAAAGCTGGTGATGATACCGGCGCCCCCCTCCACCATCAGGCGATCTATACCGGATTCGCCCAGTCGCTCCAGCAAAGCGCGCAGGTCGACCTGCCCCTTCGCATCGGCCGGTAGGCGCAGGACGCGCGCGCCGGCCGCTTCGAGCAACTTCTGGCGCGGGGCGTCGGCTGCCTCGGTCGTCGCGATCAAGGGAGGAAGGGCGCGATTTTGCAGCAGGTTGGCGCTCAAGGGCAAGCGCAGCTTGCTATCTACCACCACCGGCCGGGGGTCTTTCCCTTTGACCAGCCGCACGGTAAGCCGGGGGTTATCGGCCAGAACGGCTCCGATACCTACAAGAATGGCGTCGTGCGCCGCCCGAAGTTTGTGAGTCAGAGTGAGCGACTGAGAACCGCTCAAGGCCAGAGGCTTACCCGCGCCGGCTGCAATGCAGCCATCCACGCTCTGCGCGTAACTGAGCGTCACAAACGGCCGGCCCGTACGCTCGCGGTGGGCGGCGGCCCTCTTTAACAATGCCTCGATGCCGTCATTGCCATCATTATCGTCGGGGAGCTGAGATGTCACATCGAGCAGGTCCGGGCGCTCCCGCGCAGCCCCATTGCCCGGTCCCGCCACTGCGGAAGAGAATGAATCCAGGCTCAAGAGGTGGCGCATTCTTTGAGCCTTGGTCAACATGTACGCGGCGTTCTCGGAGGTGACGCCGGACTGTAGCGGCACGCGAGCCTTGACCGAAATGCCTGAATTTTGCAGCCCCTCGGTCTTCAGGGGGTTGTTCGTGAGTAAGCGAACCGAGCGAATGCCCATATGCTTGAGTATGAGAGCGGCAATGGTGTAATCGCGCTCGTCCGCTCCGTGCCCGAGCATGAGGTTGGCCTCGACCGTATCGTACCCCTGGTCCTGAAGATTATAGGCGCGCAGCTTGTTGAGCAATCCAATACCTCGCCCTTCCTGGCGCAGGTAGATGAGAATTCCTACCCCTTCATCCGCGATCAGTCTCATGGCCTGGCTCAACTGCGCTCCGCAATCACATCGAAGCGAGCCCAGCACGTCTCCGGTGAAACACTCGGAGTGGACCCGCACCAGCACGTCCTCTTGATGGGCTATATTACCGACGAGTAACGCGAGGTGCTCCTTATCGTCCAGGTTGCTTGAATAAAGGCGTAGCTGAGATTCGCCTGCCATTGTAGGCACACGGGCGGAGGCCATTTGCGTCACTGTCACCTCGCGCATAGCAATCAATACCTCCGGGCTTGGCGAATTGGCGCCCCTTGCCGTCGTGGAGCCTCCAGCATTTTTCGAGAGAGGTTCAATGTCAATCTTCTTTCCGGGCGCATACCCACAGGCCGCCGCGCAATGAGTCTATCCGAAGGATTCTCCCGAGCGCGTCGAGCCCCTGGCAGATAAGCCCGAGAACCGGGGGCATGTCGCCCCTTGGAATAAAGGTCCAATAGCCGACTTCTATGCGGCAAAATCCGGCTTCCGTAAGCAGGCGCACGAGCTCATCACGTCTCAAGAATTTATCGGTGGAAAGGTGTTTCGTCTCCAGCCCGAGTAACGGGGCAAGCGCCTCGTACCAGAAATAACCTCCATTGAGGGTGAGGCAGAAGAACCGCCCCGGAGCCTTGAGCGTCCGGTACGCGTTTACGAGGACTCCTGACTTGTTAAGCATGTGCTCAAGGGCGCCCACGCATATGGCTAAATCGATCGAGCGCTCAGCCAGCGCGGCGAGCTTTTCTCCGTCGTCGCTGAGAAAAGTGAGATTGTCTTGCCGGGGTGAAGCCCGCAGGCGTTCTTGAGCCACTTCGATCATAGCCGGTGATAGATCGACCCCTACACCGCGCCCTATGTCGCCGGCCAGGGCCAGAAGATGATGCCCGTTACCGCAGCCGATATCAAGGACCACCTCATCCTTGGAGGGGTTAGCATAACGTTTGATGAGGGCGATCCGGTAATTGAGAAGGCGGTCCGGATGGCCGTGCCGCTCGGAGTACGCATGGGCGAAGCCGTCAAAAAAATCTCTTATGTCCGCGCTGCTATGTACCTGCGTCGTCACCAATTTCCTGAGCATATGATAGACATTCCAAACAAGCCTGCCCCTCGTTCACTCCTCGACTATCTACGATTGGGCATCTGTTATTCCAGGGTTCCGGATGCGAAAATCAAGACTATCAGAGGTGCCATTGCCATCTATAGCCGCTCGTCGATGAATTTCAAGAGCGTCTTCTTCGTCTCTATCAAGGAGAATTTCTTCACCCATTCCGATCCGTCGATTCGAATGCCGCGGCTCAAGGCCTCGTCCACCAGGTCGAGGATAGACCCTCTCTTCCCGGTCGTGTTTCCATAAACGTTCGGTCTTATGTCCGACTCTTTAAAGCCCCAGTAGTTGCCGTCTACTATACAGGTAGTACCACAGGCCATAGCCTCTATCAGGGCGATACAGAAACTCTCTTTCGGCGAGGCCATCACGAACATTCTGGCCCGGTTGCAGAGGTCGGCTATTTCCTGGGACGACTTCCAGGCCGTTGCCCGGGGCTTCGCGGGATCGACCGTGGAAAAGACGCTGACATTATCGACGTACTCGCTCACGTGTACGAAATAATCCGGGTCGCCCGCCCCGCCCACCATGTACAGAGGTATTTTGTACTTATCATATATCCTCTCTCTGTAGTCACGGACTAATTCCAGTTGATTCTTATCGGGGTGGATTCTTGCTACGGATAGGATGAACTCTTCCCCTCGCCTCTTTTTGGAGAAGATTTCCGAGTTATAACAAGCGCCCAAAAGCAGAACGTCTTTCCCGGGCCTGGTACTGAGATGCGCCATGATTCCTTTGAACGAGTTATCGGGCAAATCATCGCGCGGGTGAATATCGGTAAGGCAGAAGGACGGAATTCGATCGACGAGCTGCCTCGTGAAGCCGTTTTCTATGAAGCCGATGAATAAAGCGAACTCGAAGTCGTGATCCAATACCTTGTCTATCGTTACGTCATCCGTAATCAGCTCTTCGCGATGGTATAATCCTACCGGCTCCCAGCCGTCCGGCCGGGTCAGTAGAAAGTAAACATCGTAATCGGAGAGTAAGTGCGATTGGTAGTCTATAATGAGCCTTTCACAGCCACTGGTCACGACAGGATAAGGGTTAGCGGAAGAGGCTAGTAAGGCTTTCTTCTTCATATCTCGGGAGATGTTTACGGTCCCGGGCCTTTAATTCTGAAGTGCCCGCATATATTCGAATTGCTTTTGTGACTTGTTGACCAGCTCCAATACAACCTGATAGTGCTCGCCCTTCGACATACGAAGCCGCTAAGAAGTATTCGCGATGGCAGTTCTTCCGCCGATCGCGCAGTATAATACAGTTGGTACGGGAAATCACTAAAAAACTGCGGTATTATCTCAGCTCAAGCGGAGCAAGATCTCAAGGAGCCCTATGATAGGCGAGAGCAATCGAGTCGATGATTTCAACAGACTCTTTCCCTACAAAGTATGCATAAATCTGGACAGAAGGCCCGAGCGATGGGAGAGAATGAAGGAGAGGCTTGCGCATCATGGAATCGAGTCGGTGGTGCGGTTCCCGGCCGTGGACGGCCAGAAAATGGACATACCCAGTGCCTGGCCCTATACCCCCGGCCACTATGGGTGCCTGCAAAGCCATCTGGCGGTACTCAGGTCAGCCCGGGAGAATAAAGCTCCGAATATATTGATCTTTGAGGACGACTGCATATTCGATGCTGAGTTCAATCAAAAATTTCCGCATTACATCAACCAGCTGCCGGGCGATTGGGATCTGCTTTTTCTCGGGGGAAGGCACTTTGAAGAGCCGGTCAAGGTCTCCGACAATGTAGCGAAAGCAAGGATGACTTACCTGACACATGCATATGTGCTTAACCGTAGCACGTATGACGCGCTTATCGAGCTATGCGAGTCGGGGCTGAAAGCCATAGATGATTACACGGCAGACTTGCAGAAGGATTTTAACTGTTACTGTTTCGTGCCGGATCTGGTCTGGCAGGAGCGCCTCGATTCCGATACGAGGCCCGGCTGCTCATAGCGGAGTCAGCCGGTTCCGCTATCTTTTTACTCCACGTCTCTTCAAGGCTGAAGGCTTCTTTCGCTTTCAAAGTGGCGTTCTCGCCCGGTCAACGGGTCCCGAAATGAAACCGATTTCGCCAATAACTTGAGAGGGCTTGAGAAGTCATCGTAGTCTATGAAGCCCAGATCAGGATAGAGCTTGTCGTTAAGGATCGGGATACCCAGTGCCGAGAGATGGAGCCGCACCTGATGTTTCCTGCCCGTCGTGGGGCTCAGTCGATACAGAGTCATGTCGCGCATACGCTTGAGCACATCGATGTGAGTCTCTGAGTTCGGCTCGCCCTCGGTCTCCTTCATCCGAAAGAACGGCTCTCCCGTGACGATTCGGCTGCGCCGCGTCACCGGAAAACCGAGCCCGGGAATGGTGGGGGCAAGCGCCTCATACACTTTCTCGACTCTCCGGTCATGAAAAAGGGCCGCGTAATCACCCCTTGTTTTGGGGTTGGTAGAGAACAGCACGACTCCGGCCGTCTCCCGGTCGATTCTATGGATCGGGGCGAGGTCTTCCGGTTTTCCTTCCTTCCTCAAGCGGACGAGAAGGGTTTCATGAAGAAATCTCCCGGAAGGAACCACGGGCAGAAAATGCGGTTTATCCACGGCCAGAATGTCGTCATCCTGATAGAGGATGCGCTCGACGAAAGGGATTCTTGTTTCCGATTCGAGCTCGCGATAGTAAAAAATGCAGGCCCCGGCTCGGTAAGAGCTTCCTGAATCGAGGCGTAGCCCGGCTTCATCGACCACGCGACCCTCTGCCATGCGCGACATCCAGGTCGCGGTCTCTACGCCGGGATAACGCTCTTTCAAAAAAGCCAGGACGGTTTTCCAGGGACCCGCCGGAAGCCGGAGGCAGCTTGGGCCGACCCCTTCGACCATCGGGAGCGGGGGCTTCAAAACTTCCTCGTCATTGGTATACCACCTCGAATCTCTCACACATAACGGCCATCGCAGGGCTTGCTTCCTTACCCATCTCTTCGCACTTCCTCGAAAAATAATCCCAATGAACGCGCCGCCAGAATTCAAGACTCTGGTCGCCCTCGCCCTCTTCGGCGGCGAATCGTTCGTCAACTTCATCAAAGGGCACGACGCGAATCTCTCTCGTCCTGATGATACATCTCGGGTTGCCGTCGAAATCGGTTACGACGCTGTAGCCGTTCAATACCGGCGCGCTTCCCGGATCGAGCTCCGCCTCCCAGACCAGGCAGGCCGTCGCCTTCTTCTTTCCTTGCAGGACCAGATCGCATAGCTCGTCAGCCAACGCGCGGCTATCTCCGAAATACCAGGCCTGGTAGGGATCGCTCGGGCCGGGACCGGAGCCGGTCCGACAGAACTCCTTCCAGAAGGCCTCCACGCTGTTTGAGTTTTTCATCTCGCTCCCTCGCACGCGGGCAGCCTTAAATATATCAGGCAAGATCGGATTGCGCGCCGCTCGGGCGAGTTCTCTCGGTCAGCTCCCGCTTTTGCAGCCTTGTTTTATCTCCCTTCCACGGCCAGGCGCAGTTCCCGGTAGACTCCGGCCAGGTCCTCAAGCCTGTAATGCGCGTTCAGCCCGCTCGGATTCGGCAGCACCCAGACCGCCGCGCCCGCCAGCTCTTTTTCCTGCTTACCTACTACAGCGCCTTTCATCCCGAATGCCGCTCGGTAGGCGCTCACTCCAAGCACGGCCACAACTCGCGGAGCGTAACGTCGCGCCTTTGCCTCGAGCCTCTTTCCGCCCTTCGCGTACTCTTCCTGCGCTAACTCCGCGGCCGTCGCGGTTGCTCGCTCGACAACATTGGTGATGCCATACCCGCGCTCCAGCAGCAGGCGGCCCTCGACCGGGGAGAATAGCCTGTCGGTGAAGCCCGCCGCGTACAGGGCCGGCCAAAACCTGTTTCCCGGCCGGGCGAAATGATGGCCTGCCGCCGCCGAGTAGAGGCTTGGATTGATTCCGCAGAATAAGACCTTCAATCCGGGGCCGATCAAGTCCGGCACCTTTTTCCCGTAGGCTCCGAGAACCTGCTCTTTAGAGGGTTTCCACTTCTCACCTGCCATGCGGAAATGATACCGATTGGTTCAGCTACTCACCAGTCTCGTGAGCGGGGAAGAATATTCGCGGGCTTATAGCGGCCTCAGGGTTTCATGAACTTCTTGAACCATGCTATCGCCCTTTTATCTCGGTCCAGGCGGTTGTTAGATAAGATGTGATTATCGCCCGCATAGATCAAGAGCTCGTAGGTCTTTCCAAGCTTCTGTAGCTTCTGGGCAAGCGAAAGAGAATGGTCAGGGGCCACGGCCGGGTCGGCTCCTCCGTGCATTATGAAGAGCGGTACGTCGAGCTGTTCGGGCCAGTAGATCGCCGATCTTAATCTGATGATCTCTTCTTTCTTCTTTTCGTAATCCGGCCAGATTCTCTCCGGCACGATCCGGTATTGCGGGGGATCGGAGCTGTGCTGTTTGATGTAGGCTTCGACATCGGTGATAGTTCCGAATACAGCCGCGGCATTGATTGGAAAGTGATTCCTGATTGCCTGAAGAGTCATTATCCCGCCCCTCGACTCTCCATACATAAACAGGTTCCTGTCGTCTACGAACTGAAGCGACCGGGCAAGAGGCAGCACATTCATCAGGTCATTCACGTCCGCGCCCCCAACCTCGTCGCGGCCTTCTCCGCCGTCGCTCTGGCGGTACATCGGAGCGAGGATCGCGAAGCCTTCCGATGCCAGGCGATGAAAGCAGGTGACGAGCTCGGGCGCGATGTCGGAACGTACGACGCTGCCCCGGTTAAATATAATGGTCGGCAGTTTCAGCCCTTCCGTGGTCCTGGGCTTATAGAGGTAGGCTATGACCTTCAACCCGTCGCTCAGATATTTCACCTTCTGAAACTCGAATCGGGGGTCGCTCACGGCCTTCTCATATTCGGCTCTGGAGGCGTAATTTTCAACGTCCGTATTTTTTTCCGCCTGGTCATAAGGAGGGAAAGGATAGGGCTTGATCTCGACGATCGATCCGTTACTCGACCCGGAAGCGCCGCCATTCGCGCCCGCCTGGCTTCCCGGCGCCGGTGATACGGCGCCGTGCGCCGCTACTAGAGAGCCGAGAAATAGTGAAAGAGAGAAGAATGCCCGTAATCTGAGTGATCGCATTATCTTTATTCCTTTGAAGTGAGATGGGCCATAAGTATAATTACGCGCATCCGCCCGCGGAGAGTGCAAAGGTACAGAGATGAAAGAAGGGATCGCGCCGGCAAAGGTAGACGGAAAAGATTTCTCCGCGCGGGAAGGGTCGCTCGCCCGCTATTCACGCTTGATGGCGAGGATGGTGCCTGACGCCATCTCGACCACGGTCATGATGCTGGTCGTCCTCTTCGTAATGGCTTTGGCTATGGGCAATGGCCTCGCGGCAACGGTCGACGCCTGGTATCGGGGATTGTGGATGCTGCTGCCGTTCACCATGCAGATGACTCTGGTCCTGGCCCTCGGCTCGGTGCTGGCCGCGACAGGCCTGTTCCGTAAGATCATCATCTCGGTCTCGCGCAAGCCCCGCACGGCCGCCCAGGTAATCATCTATTCCACGATAGTCGTAGCGGGGGTCTCGTATCTCAACTGGGGATTCGCGCTGGCGCTGGGGCCGCTCATCGCCATCCATTTCGCGGACGAGGCGGAGCGGAAAGGAATTGCGCTCGATTTCCCGTTTCTTATGGCCGCCAATGGGGCGGCGGGCTCCGTCTGGCAATACGGGCTTTCGGCCAGCGCGCCTCTTTTAATGGCAACGCCCGGACATTTTCTGGAAGCCGATGCCGGCACCATGTCGCTCAGGTCGTCGATCTGGTCTCCGGCGGCGATATTTCTAGTGGTCGGATTCCCGGTAGTTGTAATAATAGCCGCGATCCTGTTGATGCCGCGAAATCCGAAACCCCTCTCGCAGTTTCCGGCGGCAAGAAAACTCGCCGAGCCGGTTGAAGACGACGAAGGGCAGGGCGCGGGTGAGGCCGGCTTCTCGGGCCGGATGGAGCGAAGCTTCTTGATGCCCATCACTCTGGGCGCGGCGCTGCTGATCTGGCTGTACTACCATTTTCGCGTAAAGCAGGCGAGCCTCGACCTGAATTCACTCAACACTATTTTTCTACTCCTCTGCCTCCTTTTGCACGGAAACATCCGCGACTTTTCGCGCGCGGTGCAAAGGGCGGTAGTCTCCTGCTGGCCGATCATCGTGCTCTATCACCTGTACGCCGGAATCGCCGGGTTGATACAGTTCACGACCCTGGGCGCTGCTTTCGGCAGCCTCTCCGCCCCCGTCTTGAACGCGTGGACCTTTCCACTCCTGACCGCGTTCGCGGGAACCGTCGTCGCGGTGTTCGTTCCGTCGAGCGGGGGGCAATGGGTGATCCAGGGTTTCGTGACGCTCAAGGCTGCCGAGGCCGTAGGAGTGACGGCGCAGCGTGGAATGCTGGCCCTCGGCGTGGGCGATCAGATGGGCAACCTCGTTTCTCCATTCTGGTTCGTTGTCAGGGCGGAGATCGCGCGCATGGATTTCAGGGATTTTTTCGGTTACGGGTTGATCTTCGCTCTGCTGTGGTTCGTATTCGGAGTCGCGGCTTTCACGTTCCTGCCGTGTTAAATCGGGCCGGAACGCCTTGAGGACCGGGAAGAGCGTGGAGCGCAATTCGGCCGGAATCGGGGCCCGCTCCCGGCATTCTCAAATAGCAGGAATAGAGCAAGAATCTTTCCTATTTATTTATTGTCAGCTCTATGAGCCTGGTGTAGTATTGCGCGCATAGTTTCGCGAAGCCGAAGCGAGACGGTCACAATACTCGATTTCGAAACTTGTATACTCGGTTAAGCATTAGTGTTTTCTCGCACGGAGGGGCTGCTATGAAAGACGAGCCTTCGGCTCTGCTGCGGTACTCGCTGCCCTTATTGGCTAATGCGCTCGCCCTGCTCGTCACCGCCTTGCTCGGGCCGGCGATGCAGGAAACTCGCACGCCCTTGTTCTTCGCCGCCGTCGCCGTCTGCGCGTGGTATGGCGGTCTGGGCCCGAGCCTCCTGGCTATAATCCTTGCCGCGCTCTCTCTCGACCTGTTCTTGCTGTCCCCTCGCGTGACGCTCAACCCCCTGGCCGAGATTATTAGATTGGCGGTCTTCATCCTTGCCGCCCTCTTGATAACCTCTCTGCAAATCGCCCGCAAGCGCGCGGAGCAGGCGGCCGTCGAGAAGCAGAAATCGCTGGATGTAATAGTCGATACCGTCCCGTGCCTGGTGACCGTCATAGATTCGGAGGGCCGTATAACTTTATTCAACCGGGCTTGCGAAGCGTTAACAGGCCATACTCGAAATGAAGTGGCCGGAAAGAGCTTGATAGATATCTTCGTGCCGTCGGCATGGGCGCGCGAGGCGGGCGAGCTCGACACTCGCGCGCCTCACGAGAGTCCGTGGATTACGAAGGCGGGCGAAGAGCGGCTGATCGAATGGCGCTATGCCTCTCTCGGCTCTGTCGCCGACAAGGGCTCGATCCTGGGGGCCGGAATCGATATAACCGAGCGCAAGCGGGAAGAAGAGCGGCTGACCGGGCTTTTATCGGAGCTCGCCGACGAGAACCGATTTCGTGAGGCCATCGAGGAATCAATGCTTGCGGGCGTGGCGGCCATCGACCTCGAGGGGCGACAGACCTACGTGAATCACGCTTTCTCTGAGATGGTCGGCTGGAGCGAGGAAGACCTGATCGGCGGCATGCCTCCTTATCTCTACTGGCCGCCCGAAGAGCTCGATAAAATTACGGACGCGTTCAGATCGACGATGAACGGGCAGCTTAATCCCTCCGGCTTCGAGCTGGTGATGAGGCGGAGCAATGAAGAGCGGTTTCACGCGATAGTCCTGGCCTCGCCTCTCAAGAACTGGCAAGGCGAGATCAGCGGATGGCTCGCGTCGGTTTACGATATCACCGAGCGCAAGCGCATCGAGCGGGAGCGGGAACTTCTCCTCGCTCGCGAGCAGCAGGCGCGCGGGGAGGCGGAGCGGGCCTACCGCGCCAGGGACGAGTTCATCGCGATGGTATCGCACGAGCTGCGCACTCCACTCAATTCCATGATCGGCTGGCTGCATATCGTGCGCTCACGCAAGCTCGATGAGGCGACGTCCGCGCGGGCCATCGAAACGATCGAAAATAACGCCAGGATGCAGGCGAGGCTGATCAACGACCTGCTCGATATTTCGCGCATATCTTCGGGTAAGCTCAACCTCAATATCGCGGAGGTGGACCTCGCGCGGGTCATCGAAACCGCGACGCAGCAGGCGCGCCCTTTGGCCGAGGACAAAAATATCGCCATAGAAACGGAGCTCGAACCCTCCCCGGTGCTCGGGGACTCGGACCGGCTGGGACAGGTGGTGCAGAACCTCCTTTCGAATGCCGTCAAGTTCACTCCGCGAAACGGCGTGATTACGATCCATCTTCGACGCCTTGAGGCGAGCGCGCGGTTCACCGTAAGAGACACCGGGACCGGCATAAGCTCGAGCCTTCTTCCGCACATATTCGATAAGTTCCGTCAGGGTGACTTCGTAAGGGATAGGGGAGGGCTCGGCCTCGGCCTCGCCATAGTGCGCGATCTCGTCGAGCTGCACGGCGGCTCCGTGCAAGCCGAAAGCGCGGGCGAAGGTCTTGGAGCCACTTTTACCATCACCATTCCTCTGAGCAACGGGAGCGCCGAGGGCTGAGCCCTCCGGCTGGAGATTATGATGGCCTCGGGAATGCGCTTTGAATCAGGCCTCTTTGAATCAGGCGGGCGATTCTTCCCATCTCTTGCCTTGCTGTGTTAGATTCATCGGTCGAAGTTTAGAGGCTGGTGGCGACGGATGGGAACGCATCGGTTTATAGTCAGGGGGCGCGTCCAGGGGGTGGGGTTCCGATACTTCGCTCTGAATGCGGCCCGCCGCTTTGGGATTACCGGCACCGTCCGCAATATGGCAGACGGATCGGTCGAAGCCATTGCCCAGGGCTCCGATGATGCTGTTGCCGGATTTCAAGCCGAGCTTGAGCGCGGCCCTTCCTATGGCCACGTCGATTCGGTTCACGAGAGCCTGATCGAAGAGAGCCGCGCGTACACGCGGTTCGATGTCGTCTATTAGGCTCGAAATGTTTCCGCCTTGATTTTGCGAGCGAGGAGATTATTCTTGGACAATCTGAAAAAACTGATACGCACCGTTCCCGACTTCCCGAAGAAGGGCATCCAGTTCTATGACATCACGACGCTGCTCAAAGAGCCTTACGGATTGCGCACGACCATAGATCGCCTGACGGAGCTGGTCGACCTTCCCATCGATACCGTGATAGGCATCGAGGCGCGCGGGTTCATCTTTGCGCCCGCACTCGCCTATCGCCTCGGAGCCGGATTCGTGCCCGTGCGCAAGCCTCGCAAGCTCCCGGCGGAGACCGAATCGATCTCTTACGCGCTGGAGTACGGCGAAGACACCCTTGAAATTCACAAGGACGCCATCGGAGTAGGAAACCGTGTCCTCATCGCGGACGACCTGCTTGCAACGGGCGGTACCGCTCGGGCCGTGGTAGATCTCGTCGAGCGACTGGGGGGAACCGTCGCCGGGCTCGCTTTCGTCGTCGAGCTAAGTTTCCTGAACGGGCGCGAGCGACTCTCCGGCCACAAGGTGTCGTCTCTGTTGCAGTATGACAACTAGGCAGGCGGCTCCCTGGACAGCCAAAAAGCATATCTGTTATTTTTAAGGCCTCTATATGTGCTCCCGTAGCTCAGCTGCATAGAGCGTCCGCCTCCTAAGCGGAAGGTCGCGCGTTGGAATCGCGCCGGGGGCACCAAATTAATCAACGATTTAAGGCCAGCATCAAGCTGGCCTTCGTCGTGCCTGGACACGTTCGAGGACACACTCAAATACAAACCAACGAATTCCCAGGCCGTCGAAAAACCGCAATCGAACTTCGCTCCACGGCCGGAGAGCTCACAAAAGGCACAACGCATTCATCGCGCCCTTGTCTTCATGGCCGTTGCGTGATCAGGCGTTACCGCAGGTATTTGTTGAAAAATTCGAGAGTGCGCGTCCATGCCAGTTTGGCGGCGGTTTCGTCATAACGCGGCGTCGTGTCGTTGTGGAAGCCGTGCTGTTTGCCCTCGTACATGTGCAGAGTATACACCTTGTTGTTGGCCTTGAGTGCCGCTTCGTAGGCCGCGATGCCGGCGTTGACGCCCTGGTCATTGCCCGCGTAATGGAGCAACAGCGGCGCGGTGATTTTGGCGGCGTCATCGGCGCTGGGCTGGCGGCCATAGAAGGCAACCCCCGCATTCAAGTCAGCGCCCAGCCTGACGGCCAGCTGGTTCACCATCCCGCCGCCAAAGCAGAAGCCGACCGCGCCCAGCTTGCCGGTTGAGTCGGAACGCGCCTTGAGCCACCTGGCCGCCGCCATGAAATCTTCGGTCATCTTCTTTCCATCCACCGTGCGAAAGGCGGCGGCGCCTTTCTCATCGCTGCCCGGATAGCCGCCGACCGAAGTCAACCCGTCGGGCGCGAAGGCGACGAAATTGGCGAGCGCGAGGCGACGCGCGACGTCTACGATGTAGGGATTGAGTCCACGGTTTTCGTGAATGACGAGCACGACCGCCTGCTTTTTCCCCTTTGTCGGGCGAGCCAGATACCCCTTAATCGAGCCGTTCCCCGAAGGGGATTGCACGACTTCGTAGCCCACCTTGATGCGTTTGTCGTCGGGCGGCACCTGCTGCGCCCAG
>DATLMR010000288.1:0-34240 GCA_035537555.1 Blastocatellia bacterium | reverse complement strand
ACGCTGGACCTGATCTCGTACCTGGCGCGGAGGAGGGAGGCGGCGAGGCTGATGGTGATAGGGACGTACAGGCCTGTGGAGGTGATACTGAGCGAGCACCCGTTGAAGAGCGTCAAGCAGGAGCTTCTGTCTCACGGCCTGTGTAAAGAGATGCCTATCGAATACCTGTCCGAAGAAGCCGTCGCGGAGTACCTGTCCGTGAGGTTTCCCGGCAACCGGTTCCCGGCAATGCTCGCGCGGCTCATTCACCAGCACACGGAGGGCAACCCTCTCTTCATGGTCAACATGGTCGATTACCTGACGGACGAGCGAATGATCGTCGAGGGTGATGGAGGCTGGCAGTTGCGGGTTGCCCTGGCCGACGTTGAGCTGGGCGTGCCTGAAAATATCCGGCACCTGATCGAAAAGCAGATCGATCGCCTCAGCCGGGAAGAGCAGCGCGTGCTGGAAGCGGCGAGCGTCGTCGGGATGTCGTGTTCGGCGGTGGCTATCGCGGCGGCGCTGGATGGAGATGTCGTCGAAGTCGAAGAGTGCGGCGAGCGGCTCGCCCGGCGGGATCAATTCTTATTGCCGCCCCAGCTCGTCGAGCTTCCCGACGGCACGATCACGCCAAGATTCAAGTTCATTCACATACTTTATTTGAACGTGCTCTACAACCGGATTGCGTTGTCGAAGCGCGCCCAGATGCACCGGCGGATCAGTAAGTCCGGCGAGGAGATTTACGGCGACCGCGTCGGGGAGATCGCCGCGGAACTCGCCGTCCATTTTGACGAGGGGAGAGACTGGAACCGCGCCGTCAAGTACCACCTCCTCGCCGCCGAGAACGCCTCGCGGCGCTTCGCCAATTATGAAGCGGTGGCGCTCGCGCGCAGAGGGCTGGAGCTGGTAAATCTCCTGCCGGAGGCCGCCGAGCGCGGGCAGCAAGAGATCGCCCTGCGCCTGATCCTGGGATCGTCTCTGATGACCATAAAGGGCTTCGCCGACATGGAGGCGGAAAAAGTATACGAGCCTGCGCGGGAGCTGTGCGAGCGACAGGGCGCGTCGCCTCAAATGTTCAAGGTGCTCTGGTCGCTCGGGCTGTGTTACCTCTTTCGGGCGCGGATGCGGACGGCCCGTGAGATTTCAGAGCAGCTCGTGCGCCAGGCCCACGGCCTGCAAGATCCGCCTCTTGTATTAGAGGCCCATCTCGCGCTCGGAGTAACGCTCGTCAGCCTCGGAGAGTTCGCCGCCGCTCTCGAACACCTCGATCTCGCGTCTTCTATTTATGATTCCGCCCCGCAGGATTCTTATTTCCTGCTCACCGGAAATGATGCCAGAGTGGTCAGCCACTGCTTCGCCGCCTGGGCCTTATGGTCGCTCGGCCACGTCGATCGATCTCTGGCCAGGATGGACGAGGCGCTGGCCCGGGCGCAAGAGATTTCTCATACACAGAGCATGGTCGCCGCCCTGTACTTTGCCGCCCAGCTTCACCAGCTAAGACGCGAAGCGCCGCTATGCGGGCAGCGCGCGGGAACCGCCGTCGCCCTGGCCAAAGAGCACGGGCTGGAGCTCTGGGGAGCGTTAAGCGCGACCTATGGCGGATGGGCAGAGGCCGAACAGGGAGAAGTGGAAGACGGGATCGCACGGATGCGCGCGGGGCTGGCTTCATACCGGTCTACCGGAGCGGCGCTCTGGCGAACTCACTTCCTCGGTCTGTTAGCCGAAGCGTCGGCGAAAGCAGGACGCCTCGCGGAAGGGCTTTCCGTGCTGGACGAGGCCCTGGCCACGACTCAAGACACGGGCGCGTCTTACTACGAGGCCGAACTCTACAGGCTTCGCGGCGAGTTACTGATGAGGGCGGAGGGCGCGTCCGGCCCCGCCTCCGGTGTCGAAGCGCCGGAGGCGACAGAGGCGAAAGCCTGCTTCGAACAGGCCATCGCCGTTGCCCGCCGGCAGCGAGCCCGATCCTGGGAACTGAGGGCGACGATGAGCCTGGCCCGCCTTTACGCGCGCGAGGGCGAGCGAATAAAAGCCCGGCAGTTACTCGCGGACACCTGCGGCTGGTTCACCGAAGGGACCGGCCTCCCGGATTTGAAAGAGGCACGAGCGCTGCTCGATGAGCTATCGTAATCGCAGTCGAGCCGAGCCCGTGAGCGCGGGCCGTGGCCCGGATCACCCGAGCCCGTTCGAGGTTGCGTTCATACGCGAATGGAGCGCGCGAAGCAGGATTCGCGCGCTCCATTCCGGTCTGTGCCAGAGGTTACATCCGCCGGTTAAAACGGCTGGGTTCGGTCGTCTATGGAGCGCAGGAATTTGATTATCTTGCTCCGCACAGCCGCTTTCTTGAGCTTCAGGTTGTTGCCGACGTGCGCGGGATTCTCAAACAACTGCTCGAACGAGGTTACCGTGCCGTCGTGCGTAAGGAACCTCTCGCGCTGGTGCACGCCCAGCAGGGACGCGGGATTGAAGCCCAGAGCCCCTCTTGCGACCTGGTTCAGATTCCCCGGCGCCCCTCTCACTTCATGAGGGTTGTTCGGATTGAACGTGCCGACATCGATCAGCTGGCCCGTGAGCTGTTGGTCTACTACTTCGCTGGCCGGGGGCGGCGGCGTGAACTGCAACCGGCTCTTGCTCCAGAGCGGGCCCGCGTGACAGTCGGTGCAGCCCACCTTCTTGAAGAATTTCCGGCCTGCCTGCACCTCGGGGTCGGCGGCGTCCTCGGGCGCCAGAGGCGACCGTATCGTCTTCACGTACTCGGTGATCGCGTCGCGGCGGGCGTCCCGCCCCGCGCTCGGCGGATTGAAAGCGTTGAGCACGGGGTCCTGATTTCCGTTGGCGAGCTGGAACAGGCCCGCTCCGCCGGCCGTGTTTCGGGTGTTGTCTTCGAAGTCGGCAACTTCGTCAAAGACCGCCGACCAGTTAAGCGCCCGCTGCTGCTGCTGACCGGTCTTCGGCGCGAACGAGGTGCCAAGCGAGACGCTGACGCGCGGCCCCGACCCGAAGTGCCACGCGACTCCGTCGGTCAGCCCGTTGACATGGCAGCTCACGCACCCCATCCACGCCGAGTCCGACATGCGGCCCTCGATAGGGTTCACCGATCCGTTGACGTTCTTGTTTGAAGTGTCCAGAGGCCCGACGCCGGTGTTGAACAGCTCTTTGCCGTACTGAATCACCGGGTCGCCCTTCGACTGCGTCGTGGCGACGGTGCCGATGGGCCGCTCGTTGACCAGATCGATGATGGTGACATCGCGCGACACGTAATTGAAGGTGTAGGCGCGCGTGTCGTTCTGATTGATGACTATGCCGCGCGGCGCTTTCCCGTCGAGAAAGATGCTGTTGTCGGGGTTAGGATCGCGGCGCGTGCCGGTGAGGATGCGGCCGATGTTCGTCTTGTCGGCTGCCGGGTCGCGGTCGATGACCGCTTTGCCGTTCTGGTTGAAGTCCATCACTACGACGTAATCGGCCGCCGAGGCAACCCCTATCGCCTTGACCGAATTGTGATAGAAAGCGAGCCCCCACGGCATGGCCGCAAACCGGTGCTTCGGCACGCCGTCGGGGAAGGGAGTGTTAGGCTCAAGGCGGATCTCGTCGTTTATATTCGCCGTCTGACCCGCGTCGTCCAGGCCCTGTATGAGCGACACCAGGCTCTGTACCGTGACGTTGAAACGGACCGGGCCGGTGGGCGACGCGCCCGTAGCGAAGGTGTAGATGCGGTTGGTGCCGTTGACGCGGACCCCGGCGATGGAGGTCAGCTGGCTGGGGAAGGCGAATGTATCGACCTCGAAGACATTCGGGTTTGCGTTCGGAGCGATGCCGTCGCCCGACGCGTTTCGGCCCCGGCCGTTCGACTTGAAGGCCGTCTTGACCGTCCCGAGGCTGACGCGATCGATGAAGGTGTCGGTGCCGACGCTGATGACGTTTACTATGCCTTCCTTGCTCAGGTCGTCGGCGGGCCTGGGCGCGGAACCGGGCACATACTCGGCGAGCAGGTTCGCCACGTAGATCACCTCGTCCGCGTCGTCCGCGTCGCCGTCGTTAGTGACCGTCATGGCGAAGAGGTTGCTGAAGCTCGGGTTCTCGATCACCTTCGTGACCGTGTCGGTCTCCGGGTTGATGACGTGGACCGAGTTCGAGGAGAAGCTCGCCACGTACAGCTTGGTGAAGTTCGGCGTAAAGCAGAGGGCTCGCGGCTCGACGCCGACCTTTATCGTGCCTATGACTTTCAGCCTCTGAGTGTTGATGATCGACACGGTGCCGTCGCCCGCATTGGCGACGTAGGCGCGCGAGCCGTCGGCGTTCAGGGCGATGGACGAGGGCTCTTTGCCGACGGGGATCTCTTCGAGCACCGCCCCCGCGTCATTCGTCACATCGACGACCGTGACGGAGTTGTTGTCGGGGTCGGGATTGGTGACCCAGAGCTCGGTCCCCGCGTTGTTGAGGGTGATGGGCGTCGAGTAAGGGAAGCCTTTCGCGGTCTCGGCGGCATTCTGCGCCGCCGCCCGAAACTGATAAAAGTCTTCGGGCAAAATCATCATGAGCACAATCGCTACGACGACGATGGCGACGCCAAGTTTTATATCCATACCTCTATCGGGACTGAATCCGCCCTGGCTTCTTCCGCGACTTTGTATGGCCGCGCCGACCGAGGCTGATCTACCGGTGGTCATATCTGTTTCCTCCATAGATTGAATTTGTTGACTAAAAAACGGGATCGCGCATCGTTTTGCGCCCGGCCCCGGCGCGTGGCGCGCCCGGGCTGTCTGGCAACTCATATCCCGATGCGCGCCATCTTCGCGCGCGTGCTATCGCTTTCGCGTTCCCATCCCTTCGACAGCCGGTCGATCTCCGCCTGGCTTCCGGGCGCGGGGCGCTCGCGGCCGCCGCGCCTGAGCCTGGAAACGAGAGGCGACTCGTAGAGCCTTGCGATGACCGGTTTCTTGATTAGCTGTTCCATAAGAGCGTCCTTTTAAAGCGATCAGAGCCCGGCCTGAGAGGCCCGGGCTCGGGGCAGGCGGCCGCATCAAGCGACCAGCCGGTTGTGCTCGCTGCCGGCCTGCATGGCCTGGCTCCACTCCATCGCGGCCTGGGCCACGCTCGCCACTTCCTCATCGCGCAGGAAGGCCAGACCGCGCGCGTCTTCTCTCCTGTCAACGACGATCACGTCTCCGGTCCGCACCTGTTTGCTGGCGAGCAGAGCGGCAAACGGGTGGACGAGAAAGCGATCGATGCTGCGCTTGAGATGGCGCGCGCCGTACTGGTAGTCGGTCCCCTCGGCCAGCAGGAACTCGCGCGCGTCATCCGTCACTTTGAAGCTGAATTGCCCGCTCAAGCTCTCCGCCAGGCGGCGCTCGACCGCGCCAAGCTCCAGGTCGAGTATGCCGTTGAGGTCCTGTTGCTTGAGGCTTCGGAAGGCGACCACTTTGTCAATGCGGTTCATGAACTCGGGGCTGAAATGGCGGCGGGCCGCTTCGAGCGCCGTGGAGTATATCTTCTGATCGACCTCGCCTTCTTGAAGGCCCTTCGCTCGCGGCGAGGCGAATCCGATGGAGCCGGTGAGAAGGTCGCCCATCTGTTTCGCGCCCAGGTTCGAAGTCATAAAGACTATGGTCTGGGAAAAGTCCACTTTCCTGTTATCGCCGAGCGTGAGCGTCGCCTTGTCGAGAATGCCGAGCATCAGCTTCCAGAGCGCGTCGGAGGCTTTCTCGATCTCGTCGAACAGCACGAGCGTGAACGGGTCGCGTTCGGTGTGGTACTGGCTGAGGATCTTTTCGCTCACCAGGGGCGATGTCTCGCGGTGGCCGAGGTAGCCCGGAGGGGAGCCGACCAGCTTGGCGATCTCGTGCGAGTGCTGGAACTCCGCGCAATCTATCTTGATCAAGGCGTTGGGCGAGCCGAAGAGTATTTCGGCCGCCGCTTCTACCACGCGGGTCTTGCCTGAGCCGGTGGGCCCCAGAAACAGCATCGTCCCTATAGGCCGGTTCGGGCTGGCGAGCCCTGCCTGGAAGACCTGGTAAAGGGATGAAAGAGAGCTTACCGCGCGCTCCTGTCCGATGATGCGCGCCTTGAGCCTCGATTCAAACTCATCTACGAGCGGGCTTCTCAACTCCGAGTCGAGCGCCACCAACTTTGAACTTCTTGCGGCAATCATCCTGGCACCTTCTTTCCGCGCTCTCGCGCTTTGATATTCGGCGGTTCTGCCCGACAGTCCCTTGACCCTTCGCGGCCCTGGCCCGCCTCGTTCGTTAACCACGTGCTGAAGATACTTCAAGCCGGGGGCGAGATCACCGCCCGTTTGGGTAGATATATTCGACTGTTTTCGGATCGGGATTGAGCGGTCCGAGGCAGGGGTTGTCTCAATATGCAAAACAGAATGGGAGGGCGAAGAGCCTGTGAGCCCCGCAGAGCGGCGATATGTGACGAGATGTGACGAGGGCTTCTCTACGCACGGCCCTCGGGGTCGAGCTTGATCGCGGGAGCCGTTCCCCACCCGCTCGGCCTCTACTCTCTCATCCGGTCAGGTAAGTCGATGTTAGCTGAAGAGGCGCTCGCGCGGGCCGGGGGCGACGGCTTCGGATTTACAGAGGGCTTGAAGCTTGTGGTAGATCTCGCGCATGTGAAGCTTGACCGTTTCGTGAGTTATGTTCAACTCCTCCGCCGCGGTGGGATAATTATGGCCTTCGACCAGCAGCTCCAATAACCGCATCGCTTCCGGCGTCAGCTCGTGGACGCCGCGCCCGGGCGGGCAAACATCTCTAAACAAAGCCAGCACTCGGCTTGCCACCTCCGGCGATATGGGAGTGCCGCCCGTGACCGCTTCGTTGATGCCGTCGAGGAGACGGGCGCGCGATGTCCTCTTCAACAGGTAGCCGCACGCGCCCGCGCAGAGGGCGTCGAAGATGCGCTCGTCATCGTCATAGATGGAGAGTGTCAGCAACAGCAAGCCGGGATAACGCTCTTTAAGAATGCGAATGCCTTCGATGCCGCTCATGCCGGGCAGCCCTATGTCGCACAGCACGATGTCCGGCACATTGAGATCGATACCTTCGAGCGCCTCTTCCATCGAGCCGTAAGCGCCCGCGCACTGGTACCCTTCCGTTGCGTCGATCAGCATTCCCAGGCCTTCGCGGATTTCTCTCTGGTCCTCCACGACCGCGGTCTTTATGGTCGATTTATTTAACAGGCTCATCTTTATCAAGCTCTACCATCCGTTCATTCCTCACTCCTCGGGCCGAGGTGTGCAAAGCTTACTTCGATCCGCCAGGGCGTGTCACCACCCGTTCAGGCGGCAGGCTGACCCGGCGCCGGGCGGCTCATCGATTGACGGGGACTCTGAATCTGGATTCGGTGCCCTTGCCTATGGAAGAGACGATCTCGAACTCGCCGCCCATCTCGGCCGTTCGCCGGCGCATGCTGGCGATGCCGTTGCCGCCTCGCCCCTGCGCCAGGCGGTCCGAGCCGGAGTCGGCCGCCAGGGCCGCGTCGAAGCCTTTGCCGTCATCGCTGATCCTGAGCGTGAGCCAGTCGCGGTCGATCTTGAACTCGATATCGGCGCGGGAGCAGGAGGAGTGTTTGACCACGTTATTGACGGTCTCCTTGAAGATGAGGAAGACCTCGCGGCGCAAATTTGCGCCGAGCTCGATATCGTTCTCCGAATTGGGCGCGTGGAAATGAAAGGCGATATTTCTGGCCGTGAAGATGTCGCTTGCGAACCGCCGCATGCGCTGCGAGAGGTCGCTCAGGTGGTCTTTCTTCGGATTGATCGCCCAGACGATGTCGCTCATGGAATCGACCAGCTCGTTAGAGACCTTGATGATCCTCGCGAGCGGGTCCAGGCCCTGCTTATCGCCCCGGTCCGCCTGCTGGTGCGCGACCTCGCTCAATATCGTGATCTGCGTCAGGCCCGATCCGATGTCGTCGTGCAGGTCCGTGGCTATTCGCCTGCGCACCCGCTCGAGCTCGGCCAGTCTATCCTCGCGGCTCTTCCTGAGCCCTTCTTCCGCGCGCTTACGGCCGATCAACTGGCCTATGTGGCTTACGATGGTCGACATCATTTCGAGCAGCTCCGTGTCGTGCTCCCGCGTGGTCCGACTGAACAATTCGAGTATGCCGAGGACCTCCTGGCCGAGGAGGATCGGGAATCCGAAGGCGCTCCTCGATCCGGCTCCGGCCGTGGCGGGCGGCGGAGAGTTGACCGGATCATCCGGTCCGGCGACCGGCACGGGCTCGCCGCTCTCGGACTCGCCGCTCTCGGGCTCGGCGCCCGGAAGACCGGCAGGGGGCGCGGGCGTAGTATCCTTATCCTGAACGGGGGCGGCGTTCATCTCGCGGTTCCAGACGACCAGGCAGCGCAGCGTGCGCGTCTGCGGCTCGAGCTCCCACAGCTTTCCGGCATCCCACTCGGCCAGCTCGCAGACGGCCTGAAGAATTTTCGGCGCGGCGTCGTTCAGCGTGGCGGACTCGGAAATGATGCCGGTCACGGCGGCTTCAAGCGCGAGAGACCGGTTAGCCTTCCGAAGCTCGGCCCTCTGCTCCGTCAATTGCAGCGTCAGCTCTTGAGATTCGGTGAGCGCGGCGTCGAGCTCCTTCAGGCGCGCGACGCGATAGCGGTCGAAGGCGAAGGCCCCCGACGCGACCGCGAGCACGGCGAGCGTAATAAACCACCCGCGCTGCCAGAAAGGCGGGAGTATCTTGAAGGTGAATGTCGCGGGCGACTGGCTCGACGTGCCGTCGGAGCTGATGGCGAGCACGAGGAAGCGGTACGCCCCAGGCGGAAGGTTCGGATAATTCACCGTGCGCTGATCCGTGGCCTCGCTCCAGTCCTGGCCCGAACCCTCCAGCTTGTATTTGTAACGGAGCGACTCTCCCACAGCCAGGCCGAGTCCGACGAAATCTATTTGAATGTGGTTACGGCTCGCTTCCAATTCCGGCCCCGTTATCTCGGTAGCCCCCAGCTCGGAGATGTCTTGCGCGACGCCGGCGATCTGCAGGCCGCTTATAAAAACGGGCGGCGGCGGCGTCGGGCGCGCGGTCTGGGGCACGAGCCGCGACGAGCCCTGAAGCGTGCCGAACCATAGAGCGCCCTCCCGGTCGCGGAACGAAACATTGATGAAGTTGTTTGCCAGCCCGTCGGCCGTCGTGTACTGCTTGATGTAGCCGGTCTCGGGATCGAGGCGGTTCACGCCCCGGCCGGTGCCGACGTATATATTTCCCTGCTGATCCTCGGTCACGCACGTAACCTGATTGCTCGACATCCCGTGGGCGGTCGTGTACGTGATGAAGGTAGGGCGCTGCGCGCTCGGATCGTCTATGCGCGCCACGCCTCCGTCAGCGGTTCCGACCCACAGCCGGCCCGCGCGGTCGACATAAAGCGCCCTCACGAGCCCCGGGGGCAGGCCGTCGGGTTGCGAGAAAGATGTGAAGCGCCCATCCCTGTAACGAGAGAGGCCGCCGGTAAAAAATCCTATCCAGAGGTTGCCCGCGGCGTCTTCGCAAAAAGCGCTCGGAGCGGAATCGAAGACCCCGCTCGACGGCCGGTACTGATGAAAGCTCCCGGTCGCCCGCTCCCACCGGGTAAGCATCGCGTCGGCATGCTGGATAGTGCTGATCCAGATGTCGCCCCGCGAGTCTTCAAACAGGCGGAATATCTCATTCGTGGGCAGCCCGTCCCGCGTCGTATAGATCGCTTTCGGGCGCGTGTGCGCGAGTTCTTCCGGGCGGCTCACTTTCGGGTAGCGCACGACCCCTTCCCCCGTGCTCACCCACCAGTCTCCCGCGCGGTCCTGAAGCATGGTCTGGTACCAGCCCCAGCCCCGGTACTTGATGCCTTTGGGCAGAGTGAGCGGAGCGGCCGAAAACTTCCTGCCGTCGAAGCTGTTGATCGACCCGTTACTGCTGATCATGCGGAGCGTGCCCGCGCGGTCTTCGAAGATCGAGGCGATTCGAGTCTCGCCGAGGCCTTCGGCCTCCCCATACGTCGTGAAGCCGTTGAAGACGAGCTTCATAACCCCGCCCGTATCCGTGCCGATCCACAGATTGCCGTCGTGATCTTCGGCCATGCTGAGCACGAACGCATCGCTAAGGCTGTTGGACGAGGTATAGCTCTTAACCCTCACGCCGCCGTCGTCGGCCCCCTCCAATTTATTCAGCCCTTTTTCGGTGCCGACCCACACGTCTCCTTGCGAGGCCTGAAATACCGAAGTGATACGGTTACTCGTCAGCCCATCCTTCATCGCGTACACGCGGGCGACGGCCGCCCGCCCGGGCCGGGCGTCAGGCGAGAGCTGATAAACCCCCTCGGTCGTCCCGACCCACATACGCCCGTCGCGGTCTTCGAGCAAGGCGGCTGTAATCCTGGGGATGGGCAGACCCTCTTTCCCGGCATACACCTCCGTCACGCCGTCGGGTAATCGCCTGTATAGCGCCGATGGAGTGCTGATCCAAAGCGCGCCTTTCCGGTCTCCGACGAGAGCCTGCACCGACAGTCCCTCGACCTTCCGTCCATCTCGCGTAATCTCGACGGAAGAGAAGACCCACTGATCGTCCACCTGATCGAGCCGGTACAGCCCGTCGCCCGTGCCGCACCATATCGTACCCGCCCGGTCTTCATAGATCGCGCTGATGTATCTTTTAATAGGGTCGTCGTCCGGATAGTAAACGACGAACCTCGATGGGTCCGGCTTGCCGGTCCCTCCCGCCCCGAGTGACGGATCCGTGTTGAACCGGCATAAGCCTTCATTGGTCCCCAGCCAGCAGGCTCCGCCGCGCGTCTCTAAGAAATCGGTTACCTGGCGGCCGGGCAGGCCCTGCTCCTTACCATAATTGATGAACTCGTACCCGTCGAATCGAGAGAGACCTTCGGAAGTACAGAACCAGAGAAACCCGCGAGAGTCTTGCGCGATGCGGTTGATGTGGTCGCGCGTGAGGCCGTCGGCCGTCGTGTATGTCCTGATCGGCAACCGCTCGGCCGCCGCGTCGCGGGTCACGCCAGGAAGCAGGGCGAGCAAAAAAACCGCGAGAATAACGCTGCCGCTTTGCTTCGTTTCAGCCAGGCTCATTCAGGCTCCTTCGAGATGCGACGAGTGCGTGAGGGATCAAGGCCGACCTACTTGAAGAATGCTATTGAGCGCGCGGGCGCAAGTCAAGGAATCGAGCCGGCGGAACCGGCTCGCAATGCCCCGGATCACGTTCCCACCCGAACGGGTGGCGATTCCCCGCTCGCAAATCAATATCCTTTGAGCGTGGACGGCGGAGCGAGAGATTAGAAGACGCCGCATGGATTTTATGGAGCGAACGCAGACAAAGGACGACAGCGAAAAGTACGGGACCGCCTCAGGGGTAAGGCGAGCCCTCGCGGCGTCTCTTATGGAGACGCCCGCCGCGCGGGGCCGTCGAACGGATTCGCGGTTCGACGGCCCGGGCGGGCCGGTCGCTCAGGGCCGGGGGGCGGGCGCCGACACGGCGAAAGTGGCCGTGCCGCGGCACTCCGCTTCGCGAGCGCCGCAATCCGGTCAGCCTGCCGAGGCCCGCCGCGTGCCGCGCGATAAGTGGAGGCTCCTCCCTCTCTGGGGCTGGTGGGTCGGCGGTTCCGCCTTGATCCTGTCGCTCGGCTCGGTCTTCTTCTTCCTGCTGTCGCAAGACCCGGGGTTTACTCTGGTCGTCAGGGGAGTGCCGCCCGGCAGCGATGTCTATGTCGATAACAAGCCCCTCGGGATCGCGCGCGCGGATGGGTCCATCGGGGTGGCGTCTCTCGAATCGGGCAAGCGAGTCATCCGCGTCTCGCACCCGGACTTCGAGGACTTCAATACTTCCGTGGCCGGTAAAGACGGCGAAACGAAAGCCGTGATCTACTCCGCGAAATCCATTACGCCTGAAGCGCCGGGGGGAGGAGCCGAGATCGACTACGGCGGCGCGATGATATTGATTAAAGCCGGCGACTTCATTATGGGCGACGATAGCCACGAGCAGAACGAGAAGCCCGCGCACAAGGTCACGTTAAGCGACTATTACATAGATAAATTCGAGGTGACCAACGCCCGGTACAGGAAGTTTTGCGACGACACCGGGCGGCCCTATCCCACAAACCCTCACTGGAATAACCAGTACTTCGACAATAACCCCGACTCGCCCGTGGTAGGGGTCAACTGGAACGACGCGGCGGCGTACGCCAGGTGGGCCGGCAAGCGATTGCCCTCCGAAGAGGAGTGGGAAAAGGCTGCATCGTGGAACCCCGGCCCGCAGCAGAAGCGGCGGTGGCCGTGGGGCAACGACCCCGAGCCGGGCCGGATCAACCTGGGCTCGGATAATCCCGACGCCGTGGGCGGCCGGCCCGGCGGCGCGAGCTCCTACGGAGTGCAGGACATGGCCGGGAGCGTGGCGGAGTGGGTCGATTCGCTCTACCAGCCTTATCCCGGAAACCAGGGGCCGGACCAGAACTATGACGGAAAGAATCGGGTGGTGCGCGGCGGCCATTTCAGACTCGACCTCAACGACGTGAGGACGACGGCCCGCTATTATCACGGGCCGGAGTTTGAATCGGCCGAGAAGAAGCTGAGAAGCTGGCTGACCGGATTTCGGTGCGCCGTATCGGCGGATGATCCGAAGCTGCGCGAGTCTCTGCGCGCTCGCGCTTCCGGCAAGTGACACGGACGAGAGGGAGAGCTATGCGAATTCGATTACTGTCTTTTTGTTCGGCGCTCGTGACCTGCGGACTTCTTGCGCCCGCGATATTCGTCGGGCCGTCACAGGCGCAAACCAATAAGCTCGTCTGGGATAAGGACGTCGGGGTGGTCAAGCGCGTCGTCAAGCCGGGCCGAAAGCCCGCGCCGCGCAGGCGGCCCGTTATGCAGGCCCCGCTGCTGACGGTTCAATACCGTCTCATCAAGCGCGGGGAGGGAGGGCGCTTCATCGACACCAGCCCCTCGACCGTCTTCTACACGGGCGACCAGGTGAAGATAGCTGTCACTCCCAACCAGGACGGCTATCTCTACATAATTCACAACGCGCAGGGCCGCGACGGGCAGGTCGTATTCCCCGACTCGCGCATCAACGACGGCACGAATTTCGTGAGGAAAAACACCGAGTACGTCGTGCCCGGCTCCTGCCCGAAGTTCCTGAACCCGAAGGACTGCTGGTACGAGATGGACGCGGTCGCCGGGCGCGAAGAGTTCACCGTGATCTTCAGCCGCGATGCGATTTCGAGCCTGCCCAACCTGGCCATCGGGAATGGCGGAGTCGTCAAACACGACGTCATCAGGGAGATCAGGAGCCAGTCGAGCCAGGACATAGAAGAGACGAGCCTGCGCAAAGGGATAGGCGAAGGCAACTACGTAATCTGGATCAAGAACAAAAATAAGAAGGACAACGAAGAACTGATTCACACCATAGGTCTCAGCCACAGGGCCGAGCAGAGTAATTGAAAGAGGTAAACAGGAAAGGAGCAGCAAGAAAATGAGAGCTCAGATCAAACTGGCGGTCGCTTTATTTCTTATAAGCGGCCAGGTGTTAAGCGCGGCGGCCCAGAATCAAACGGGCCTGCGCCATCGCGAAATTCAACTGAAGGAAGACTACGAGGCGGGGAAGGTGGACGGGATGCGAGTCCTGGTTCTCAAGTCCGAGGGCGGCAGCTTCACGCCCGTCGCCCCCGGGCAAATCTTCAGGCACGGCGACGAAATGCGGGTGTCGTTCGAGAGCAACTTCGACGGCTACGTCTACGTCATCAACGTCTCGCCGGTCGGCAAAAAGCGAGTCATCTTTCCCGGCAGCCAGCTCGCAAGCGGCGATAATCTAATACGCGCCCGCCGGCGCATCGAGCTGCCGCCGACTTCGTTCATCTTCGATAAAGAGACGGGCACCGAAATCCTGCAGGTCATTATGTCTCGCGATCCCATCGCGGTCCTCGACGCGGCCGTAAGGGACTCGAAGGGCGAGCTTCAGTCGGCGTCGAGCGCCGCGGGCGAGCTGTCCGCAAGCGCGCAACGCGGCATCGTCTCCGGCGACGCCGCCACGGTCTTATCGCAGGGCTCGGGCATCCGCGCCCGCGGGATATTTCTCGCCGAAGGCAAAGACCAGGACAAGACGGGGTCGGTCGTCGCGATAGCCGACGAGAAGCGTTCTGACGGGAGGCTGAAGCCGGGCGAGGTCGCCTCGTTCGAAATCCGCCTGCAGCATAATTGATCACCTTCGAAACAATGTTAAGGCGGGAGCCCGATTCGTTACCGCCCGGGCTCCCGCCTCCCGCCTACGAGAGGCCGTCTAATGCGCAAAAGGATGAACAGTCTCGACAACGTCAAGCTCAAGCTCACGCCGGCGCTCGCCGTAACCCTCTCACTCTGGCTGCAGGCGGTCTTCTGTCCGCTTGCAGCCCCCGCCGCCCCGCCCGGGCAGGCGAGCAGGAGGGGTCAAGGCCTTTCATCCGAGGCGCGATCGCACATCCGCCAGGCGATCTCCTCGGTCGGGCTCATCCTCGTTCGCGATAACGAAGACCCGGCAGACCGAGGCCCGCGCCCGAGAGGGTCCGCCGTCGTCGTCCGAAAAGACGGCGTGATCGTGACCAATTTCCACGTCGTCGCCCGCGACAGATCGACCGAGCTGTATGACGAGATATATTTCGCCCTGCCTCGCGACGGAGTCATAACAGCCGCCCCGGCGCAGCTCTACCGGCTGAAGACCGTGCTCATAAACAGGAGCCTGGACCTCGCGCTGTTGAGAGTGGCGAACGAAGACGCCGACAACAGCGCCCGCCCCTCCCTGGTCCTGCCGACGATCGAGATGGGCGATTCGCGGGCGGTTCGGGAGCTGGATGAGCTGGTCATCATAGGCTACCCGGAGAAGGGCGGGTCCACCGTGACGGTAAACCCGGGCACTATCGAAGGCAAAGACATCCTCGAAAACTGGATAAAGACCGATGCCCGGCTCATCCACGGCAATAGCGGCGGCGCGGCCGTCGATAGCGAAGGCAAGCTGATCGGCATTCCCACCAGGGTTGTCGTCGATCGCCAGCCGACCGATAAGGATGGAGACGGCTTCCCTGACGGGTCTTATATAATAGGCGCCGTCGGCTTCCTTCGACCGTCTCACGTCATCGCCGCGATGCTCGCTCAAATCGGAGACGGCGAGGCGCACCCTCGCAACGGCCCGGCGGCGGCTCCGCAGTTGGCCATAAGCGGAATCGTGAGATCCGCGCTCGACGGCAAACCCATCGCCGGGGCCGCGGTGGGCCTCGTGCCGGTCGGCACTCAAGAGGTGTCGGCAAAGAATATACTCACCTGGGGCTATACCGACCCCGACGGCCGGTTCCAGTTGAACAAGCTCGTGCCTCCGGGCCGTTACACGCTTCAGGCAAAAACATTCGGCTATCAGATCTTCATACGCGAGGTCGAGCTCGATCGCGACACTCGGCAGCTTATGATCGAGCTGCGCCGGTCGGAGGCGGGCAATCAGGGGCCGCCTTCCCGGTAGAGCGGAGCGCCCCCGCGGGGCCGGGCCGGGTCGATCAGGCTGTCCTTAATCGCCCGGCTCTTTCTGTGCCTTCCATCCCTCCACTCGCAGGTTGCCGTCCATGTGGGTGGTGACCCCATGCCCCCCGCCGCAGTATCTATAGAACGTGACCAGCGTTTTGAGAATGTGAATGCAGAGACTCAAGGAGGAGTAAATATGGGAATGATTAAAAAGAGATTGACCGCGCTTGTAATGGGATTCGCCCTCGCGGGGGCGGTCGCGGTCGCCGCCCCTCCTGGACCCGGGCGGCAAAACAATGACATAGCCACCATGAAGCAGATACGCAAGAAGCTTGTGACGCTGCCCTTCTACGGCGTGTTCGACAACCTGGCTTACTCGATGGAAGGCGGCACCGTGACGCTCTACGGCCAGGTCGTGCGCCCGTCTACCCGCAAGGACGCGGAGCGGCGGGTGGAGAAGATAGAGGGGGTCGAGCGCGTGATCAACGATATCGAGGTCTTGCCGCTTTCTCCGTTTGACGACAGGATTCGCGTGCGCGCTTTCCGGGCCATATCTCGCGCCGGGTCGCTATTTCGCTACTTTCAGGGCGCGAACCCTTCGATCCACATCGTCGTCAATCGCGGCCACCTGACCCTTGAGGGCGTCGTGTCAAACAGGGCGGACAGCCGGCTCGCCAACATAGCGGCCAGGCAGGTTCCGGACGCGTTCTCCGTTACTAACAACCTTCGCGTCGAGCGCGAAGACTAGACCGGCATTGACCGGGCGAGGCGGATGACCCCGCCCGGTCAGCTCCGCTCTGCACGCTTAAAGCCATCCGAATGGAGACGCCAGAACATGAGCCGATACCGAAAAGTAGTCTGGACCGAAGGAATGCTGCTCGCCCCTCACCATTTTCAGCAGCTCGACAACTACCATGAGGAGCTGCTCAATTCCCGGCTCGCCGCGCTCGCCCCGTACGACTGGGGCGTCCTCGACCTGCAGGTGAGCAGGGAGTCGATAGCCAACGGCTATTTCGACCTCGTCCGGTGCCGGGCCGTGATGCCCGACGGGTTGACGATCAACATACCGGAGACCGAACAGGCCCCGCCGCCGCGCCCCGTCGACGGCCATTTTGAAATGGCCGGCGAGCGCCTCGATGTCTACCTGGCGGTTCCGGCCAGGCGGGCGGGCGGGGTCAATTTTCAGGCCTTCGGCGCGGACTCGGGGCAGATGGTTCGCTACCTTCAGGACCAGAGCGTCGTGCCCGACGACACGACGGGCGAGAACGAGCGACAGGTAGCCTTCGCTCGCGGCAATATTCGATTGCTGTTCGCCGACGAGCTGCGCGAAGGCTACAGCTCGATCAAGATAGCCGAGCTTCAGCGCACCGCCACGGGCCAGCTCGCGCTGTCGGAAGATTGGATTCCGCCCGCTTTGAGCGCGTCGGCTTCGCCGTGGCTGGCCAACATGCTGCGCCAGCTCGTAGAGGTCCTGATCTCCAAAAGCAGCACGCTCAGCGAACAGCGCCGGCAGCGCGCGGCGGGGCTTGCGGACTTCACGACATCCGAGGTCGCCATCTTCTGGCTCCTGCACACGGTAAATTCATCGCTGCCGGGCCTCGCGCACTTCTTCCGCACGCGGCCCGTGCACCCGGAGCGGTTATACCTGTCGATGGCCCGGCTCGCCGGAGAGCTGATGACCTTTGTCACCGACCGCCATCCGAAAGAGATCGTGCGCTACGATCACTCGGACCTTCATTCGACCTTCAGCCGGCTCTTCGCCGACATTCGCGAGTTATTAGAGACGGTCATCCCGACCCGCTGCGTCCCGATCCCGCTCGAAAACGTGCGCAAGTCTCTTTACGTCGGCCGCGTGCACGACGAGCAACTGCTCAAGGAATCGGCTTTTTATCTCGCGGTTCGGGCGCAGATGCCGGAGAGCCGGTTGATCGAGATCGTGCCGCGCATAGTCAAGATCGCCGCGCGCGACGTGATCGACGCGGTGGTCGGCTCGGCGCTGCCGGGCGTGGCGCTCAAGCACGCCTCGCCGCCGCCCGCGCCCATCCCCGCGCGCGTGGGGTTCCACTACTTCGCCCTCGACGGCATCGGGCCGTACTGGGATACGATCCGGGGCTCCAGGGTGCTGGCCGTTTACGTCCCTGATGAGTTCCCCGACGTGAAGCTCGAAATGTACGCGGTGAAGCCTTAGAGCGGGTTTAGAATGAGCCGCCCCGGCCACTTTTCCACCCGAACGGGTGGCGACCGCCGGCCGCCGCCTCCGGTATTTATAGTACGTGAGCGAAGCTCGGAGATACGCAAGGCTGCTTATCCGGAATCTCGCGCAAAGAGAGCGCGGCGCTTGAGCCCGCGCCCTTTTGCGAAGAGGCTGCCCGAGCTTCGCGCACGATATTGCACTGGCTGCCGAGGAGGTGCGGCGGCGGCCGATGGAGAAAGAGATGGCGAGCGTCACAGCAGAAATACCGGTGGTAGCGCACAGCCGGACGCGCGCGGGCAACGGCCTGGTGGACCTGGCCACGCCCGTTCTGCAAGAGATAATGGAGATCAGAGCCGGCGTCACGTCGCCGTCGATCGAGCTCAGGCAGAGCATCGACGCGATGCTCAAGCAGTTGGAGCAGCGGGGAGAGGCGACCGGATACCGGGAGCGGCAGCTGCAGACCATCAAATTCGCCCTCGCCGCGTTCATGGATGAGACGGTGCTCATTGCCGACTTTCCTCTGCGTGAAGAGTGGGAGAAGTACCCGCTACAGCTCGAATACGTGGGCGAGCACCTGGCCGGGCTGACCTTCTTCGAGCAGCTCGAAGCGATGATGAAGAATCCCGGCGGCGAAGCCGACATCGACGTGATAGAGGTCTGTTACCTGTGCCTGCTGCTCGGCTACAAGGGCAAGTACAACATCTACTACGAAGAGCAGCTGAAGCACTTCATCGACGCGGTCGCGGACTTTCTGCGGCGGACAGGCCGCCTGCGAGCGGGCGCGCTATCGCCTCACTGGAAGGTGACCGACCAGCCCGAGCCCGCCGGAGATCCGGGCTTGCCGCGATGGATGAAGATCGGCGGCAGCGTCGGCATCGGCGTGGTGATCCTCATCTACATACTCTTCAATTCTCTGCTCATCGGCGAGCTGAACGGGGCAAAGGAGCAGTTGCTCAGATAGAAGCTTGAATGGCGGATGGAGTAAGCAATGTCGTCGCACAAAGACCAGCTCAAATATGCTCTGAACATCGCGATGTATGTGTCGCTTTATTCCATTGCGTGCCTCTTCATCTTTTTTCTCGGCTCCTGGACCGGGCTCGCCTTGCCTTATCAGGTCGCGCTCGTCGCGCTTATCCTCCTGACCTGGCCTTTCGCAATCGCGGTCGATAGCTACCGCAAAAGGCGAGAGCGGCGACGGGTCGGAGACGCCCCCGAGCCCCGAGCGGGCGATCGCCCGGGATCGCCTTCTCCCGCGCGCGCCTATGCAGAGCTGACGCGAGGCGCGGAGGAGGCGGTTCAATGGCTGCGCGGGACCAGGCTCGGCGCGGCGAAATCGGGCGACCCGATTTATACGCTCCCCTGGTTCCTGATCGCGGGGCCGTCAAAGAGCGGCAAAACCTCGATGCTGCTCTCTTCCGGGCTCGATTTTCAGGCGCTGCCGAGTCAGCGGCGCGCGGACCTGAATGTCATTCGCCCGACGCGCGATTGCGTGTGGCGGGTTACGGATTCGGCCGTCAACGTCGATACGGCGGGGCGGTACCAGATCGAAGGCCCGGACGGCGCGGAGTGGTCGGCGCTGATCGAAACGCTGAAGAAGCATAGGCGGAATCGCCCGCTCGACGGGCTGGTGATAGCCGTTGACGCCTCGCGCCTGCTCGCCTGTAGCGACACGGAGGCCGAGCAGCAGGCGAAGATACTTCGCGCGCGGCTCGACGACTCCATGCAGCGAGCGCAAGCCCGATTCCCGGTCTATCTGGTCTTCACGCACCTGGATTCAATCGAAGGCTTCGAGCCTTTCTTCGAGCCTTTCGACGCGGCCGAAAGATCACAGGTATGGGGCGCGACCATTCCGCTCGAACAGGCGCGAAACGCCCACGCCCTGTTCGATGTGGAATTCGACTACCTTTACGATGCGTTGATGCGCCGCAGGCTCGTGAGGCTCGCCGCGCCCGCGCCCGCTGCAAAGCAGTTGCGCGTCTTCAACTTCCCGCTCTCCTTCGGGCAGGCGCGCAGAAAGCTGGGCCTCTTCGCGTCGGTCCTCTTCAGGCCGAGCCCGTTCAGCGAAAACCCTCTGCTGCGCGGCTTCTATTTCACCAGCAGCGCGTCGGGCGCAAGCTCCGACGCAAGCTCCGAAGCCAGGCCCCGGAGCGCCGCCGCGAAGGCCGGCGTCATTACGATGCCCCTGGTAAATCCAACGGCAACCGCCGAGCAGAAAGCTGAAGAGGTGAAGGTCGCGGGTCAAAGTTATTTTACCGAGCGCCTTTTCAAAGACGTGCTGCTCCGGGATAAAGACCTGGCACAGTCTTTTCTTTTGAATCGGAAAAAGCCCCTCCCTGTTCGCTTAATTCTTGCCGGAGCGGCGGGCGCGATACTGCTTTTGCTGGGCGCGGGCGTCATAACGTCATACTTCGGCAACAGGAAACTCGTAGAAGAGGCGCGCGCGCGCGGGCTTCGCTTGCAGGAGATCAACCGGATCGATACCGGCAAAGAACCGGCCGGAAAGACCTCCGTGGAAGCGGCGGTCGAGCTGAGCGCCGTCGAGGAGCTGCGCGAGGTCCTGGCGGAGCTTGACGAATACGAGAAGGACTCGCCGCCGATATATTTGAGGTTCGGGCTCTACTCCGGCGATGAGATCAACAGGTACCTGCGCGTAATCTATTTCGACGCCATCGACAGGCGATTTTATAAGCCGGTGGTCGCCGCGCTCGAACGCGACCTGCGGGCCTTCACCTCGGGCTCCGGCGCGGGGAGCGGCGCTCCCGCGCCGGGCTCGGCCGTCGCCGCTCAAACGAAGCTTACGGGGAGCGGGGAGTCCGCCGCCGACCTCGGCCGCTACTACGACCTGCTCAAGACCTACTTGATGCTCTCGAATGTCGAGAAAGCCGAGCCGTCATTCTTGCAGAATCAACTGGCCGATTATTGGAGAAGCGCCTCACCCGGCCCGGACCTCGAACTGCTCGGCGAGGAACAGCTCAAGTTCTTTGCCGGGCAGGCGAACCGTGACGACACTTCGCACTACAAGCCGGACGATAAACTGGTCGCCGATGCGCGCCGCAAGCTCCAGTCTTACCCGGCGGCGGACCGCCTGTTCAAACAGATCATTTCCGGCATCGACGCGGAGGTGCAGCCGGTCACGCTCGAAGGCGTCGTGCGCGACCGCGGGCGCGGGGTGCTCGCGGGCTCATACGCCGTGCCCGGCAGTTTCACCATCGACGGCTACCGCGACCACTGGCTAAAAGCGGTCGAATCGGCGGGCGAGGAGATCAGCAAGGATGACTGGGTAATGGGGCCGGAGGCGACGGCCACCGGGAGCCAGGGCGGCGACATCGGCCGTCTGCAATCCGTCTACTTTCGCGAGTACACCACGCAGTGGCAGAAGTTCTTGAAGGGCGTAAACGTGAGGCCGTTCAAGACGAAAGCGGATGCGGTGGATACGCTCAAAGCTCTGTCGGCGAGCGACTCGGCCCTGGAGCTGTTAATGGTCGAGGTGAAGCGGAATACGGACCTTTCCGCCGCGCCGGAAAGCGGCGGAATATGGGGATGGATCAGGGGGCTCTTTTCGAGCGACTCGAAAGGCCAGGCCGGGGCCTCGGAGGTCGAAAAAGAGTTCCGCCCCCTCTTCTCGTTCGTCTCCGCCGAAGATAAGACGTCGAGGGCTCCGGTTTCCGAATACCGCGCGGCGCTCGATCAGTTGCTCAGGTCGCTCGAAGCGAGGTCGGACGACCAGCTTGCGCAGGCCGCGAAGTCTTTGTTGACGGGCAAGGACGAGGTGGGGTTGCAGAAGGCCGAGCAGGAGATCTCCAGGGCGCTCGACCCGTTTAAGACCGCCGCCTCGCGCGACGCGGCAAGGCTGCTCGCCCAGCCGCTCGATAATCTCCGCGCAATGCTCTACGGCGGCGGCTATGAGCAGATAGATAAGGCCTGGCGCGAGCAGCTTTATCCCAAAGCCCGCGCGCTCGAATCAGCCTTCCCGTTTACGGACTCGTCTTCCGAAGCTCCGGTCGCCGACATGGCCAGGTTTCTCAATCCGGCCGGCGGGCAGCTCGCGGCCTTCTTCAACGAGCGCCTGGCGAGTTCTTTCGAAGACGCGCAAGGGAAGTGGAAGCTTAAGGAAGCGGGAGCGGTCAAGCTCTCGGAGGGATTCGTCAACTACCTGAACAGCGCGCGCGAGCTACAGGAGGCGCTGTTCGCAAGCGGCGGCGCGCAGCCGGAAGTCGGCTACGAGCTGAAGCTCCAGCCTGTGACCGGGACCGACGTGAGGATAGAGGTAGACGGCAATAGCGTCGAGACGAGGGGCGCGTCGGTGCAGGCGGCGAGGTTCACCTGGCCCGCCCGGTCGGGCGCGTCGGGGGCGAGGATCATCGTCCTCAAAAACGGGCAGCAGGCGGAAGCCTCTTTCCCGGGTGAGTGGGGGCTCTTCAGGATGTTCGCGGCGGGCAACCCGTCCGGGCCGGCAGATAACCAGTTTCAGTTGTCCTGGAGCGTGGGCTCGGTGACGGTGAGGGCAACGCTTCAACCATCCAGCGCGGCGAGCCCGTTCGAGCGAAGGATGTTCACGCAGATGCGAGCTCCTCAGGGGCCGAACGAATGAGACGAAGAGGCGTCGGGGATGGAAGGCCATGACAGATTTTAAGGAGGATTTATGAGTACAGCGAAAGAGATGTTCGATGCCGGAGATCTTCAGGCGGCGATAGACGAGTTGACGAGCAGGGTGAAGGCCAATCCGGCCGACACGCGCCTTCGCATCTCTCTGTTCGAGCTGCTGTTGTTCGCCGGTGACTGGGATCGGGCCGAAGGGCAGATAGACGTAATCGCGCATCAGAGCATTGAAGCCGGGCTCGGCGTTCAGGTTTACCGCAACAATATCAAAGCCGAGCGCGACCGCTCCCGGCTCTTCTCCGACGGGCTCCGCCCGCATTTCATCGGCGAGACGCCCTCTTATGTTGACCTGCACCTGAAGGCGATCAACCGCATGCGCGAAGAAAATTCCTCCGAGGCGAGAGAGATACTCGACCGGGCCGAAGAGGAGCGGCCCGCCTTTAAGGGCGCGCTCAACGGGCAAGAGTTTTCCGACTTCAAGGATTACAACGACCTGATCGGCCCCGTGCTTGAGGCGATCGTGCAGGACCGGTACGCCTGGATTCCTTTCGAGCAGATCAGCCGGATAGAGATCGACGCCCCGAAGCAGCTGCGCGATCTCGTATGGCTTCCGGCGCGCATCGAATCGGCCGCCGGGGCCGCCGGAGATATCTATATTCCGGCCCTGTATGAAGGCTCGGGCAGGCACCCGGAAGATATGGTCAGGCTGGGCAGGATGACCGATTGGAAGGAGGCGGGCGAAGGCATATACCTGGGCTCCGGCTCACGCCTGTTCCTGGTGGATGGAGAAGACTGGGCGGCCCTTGAGGTGCGGAGCATCGAGTTCGATGCGGTCCCCGCCGAGGCGCGGCTCGCCCCCGTTCTCGAATAATCATTGATCGGCAATAAAGGAGTTCGTCATGAATATCAGCAGGATACGAATCGTATTGGGCGACGGGAAGGAAGAGGGGAAGGTTTATCTGCAAAACAAGTTCGGGACCGCGTACGACGGCCATGCCAGTACCAACCTCAAGGCGGGCATCTACGAGATCAGTTCCGTCGACGTAGTGAACAAGAGGTGGAACATCAAGGGGGTCACCACGGGGATGAAATTTTACATCATCCCGGAAGGCGTCGATCCCTGGCGTCTCACGTATTCTTCGCCGCTGCTGCTCGAGATCACGACGGACAAAGGCGACGGCGTGGGCAGTTCCAACGAAGAGATACTCGACGGGATCGGCAAGGACGCTTATAGCGGCGACCCCGCTTATATAGACAACGTCAAGGCCGGCCACTACGACGTATTCACGGGCAAGTTCACCGTCGATCACGAGGACGGCAGCACCATCGAGATAGACTACAGGACCCTCGTCATCCAGCTCATGCAGTCGCGGGCCAGCGCCGCGAACACTATTTACGTTTACGTGCGCAACAAGCAGAACGGGAAGATCTATCCGAAAATCTTCGACGCCAACTCTGCGCCGAATATCACCGCCATGGTGATGGAGACCGAGGAGGCGCGGGTCGACGCGGAGCTACTGGTGAAGACCGTGCCGTTCATGTTCGACCTGATAAGCTTCAACGGATTCGGCAAGGCCGGGCTGGGCGGCCTGGGCCGCGCCACGAAAGGCGGGGCTCCCTCGCCCGCCGAGCTCAGCCGCATAAGGAGGAAGGTCTGGAAGGTCGTGCCGAGAGGGAGCGCCGCCGGAACCCGGGATTTCCTGAAGATTACCGAGGACCTGCCCACCGCCAATATCGGCAGGCCGGGTGACCCGGACCTCCTCGTCTCCGCCGTTCGGGCCAAGCAGGTATCAAAGGCGGGAGAAGCGCCCAAATTCGAGATTTACTACCAGGTCACCGATATGAGCGCCCTCGGGGCCGACGGCGGCAAGGTCAAGGCCGCGCACCGGTCATTGATAGTCGCAGCCGCCGAGAGGGCCAAGCTGAACGGGCAAAAAGAGTTCCGGCTCGTGGGCAAACAATCCAACGCGAACGCCATAGCCCATCACGACAAGCTGGCCCACTCGATAGGCATCCCCGGCTCGGGCCGGAAGGTGGCGGCGGGCGGCCCCGGATTTCCCGACCATGAGGTGACGCTCGTCGTCGAGAAGGTCCTGGGATCGAACACCCCTTGACCGCGCGAAATTGAACAGGCGCGGCGCGTTCACGAATGAACGCGCTCTGACGACTGATTGCGGCGCGAGCCCGCGTCCGCTCTAAGGCAGGAAGGCTTGAAGATGAACATAAGAAGAGTGAGATTTTACACGCTGGTTCTGCTCTCCCTGGTCGGCCTCGTCGCTCATATCGGCGTCGGGCGGGCCGATAAAACGAACGGGACTTTCACCGCCGCGATCCCGAAGACGTGGGACGATGAGGCGATGGAATCGGTGGAGCTTCCCCTCGCGGACCCCGCCAGGTCGCCGGTCCACGTCTCCTCGGAATATTACTACCGCACTCCCGAGCGGCCTCTTTATAAGAGCTACCCGGTTTATGCGCCGGGCAAGGAGCCGCCGGGGTACCAGGAATGGCTCAAGCAGCGCGAGCCGGAGATTGCATTCGACGCCTCCGCGCTCAAGACGGAAGAAGATTGGATAAAAGCGGGCGAGCTGGTATTCGACGCGCCCATCTTCTACGGAGCGGTGGTGCAGGCTTCCCAGGTCAGGGACCCGGCCTGGTACGAAAAGACCGGGACGCCCGTGGCGAAAGACGGGACGGTGCCTTTCTTCCACTACGTCGTCAAAGAGAAAGGCAAGGTCGAGCTGGGGTCGGTCTCCTGCGCGATGTGCCACACTCGGGTGATGCCCGACGGGATGGTGATCAAGGGCGCGCAGGGGAACTTTCCCTTCGAGCAAGCGGGGGTATTGAGCGCGAAGCAGCGCTTTACTCAGCAGCAGGCGCAATTCTTTGAGCGCTCCTTTTTCGGCGCTCCCTGGATAAAGCCGGACCCGCAGGCCGGGATCGATAAGATGACGGTCGATAATTTCGCCGAATGGCACTCCGCGATTCCGCCCGGCGTGATCGCGCGCCAGGGCACGAGCCCGCTCTGCCCGGCGCAGGTGCCGGACCTGATAGGAGTCAAAGACCGAAAGTATCTCGATCATTCCGGCCTTCTCATCCATCGCTCGATCGCGGACCTGATGCGATATTCCGCATTGAACCAGGGGGCCGGCGACCTGTCGAGCTTCGGCGGGTTTATCCCGGCGGCGAAGGACTTCCGGACCTTGCCCGACCCATCCACGCAGCGCCGCTACAGCGACGAACAGCTCTACGCGCTGTCGCTCTACCTCTATTCTCTCAGGCCCCCGGCGAACCCTAACAGGTTCGACGACCTGGCGGCGCGCGGGCGGAAGGTCTTCAAGCGACAGGGCTGCGCCGCGTGTCATACGCCCCCGCTCTATACAAATAACAAGCTGACCCCCGTGGACGGCTTCGACATACCGGCGGACCACCTGAAGAAGTACGACATCCTGCCCGTGTCGGTCGGTACCGACCCGGCGCTCGCCCTCAGGACCAGAAGGGGCACGGGCTATTACAAAGTGCCGTCGCTCAGAGGGGTCTGGTACCGGGGGCCGTTCGAGCACAACGGCTCGGTGATGACGCTCGAAGAATGGCTCGACCCGAAGCGGCTGCGCGACGACTACCTGCCCGCGGGGTTCAGGGGCTACGGCGTCAAGGCGCGAGCTGTCAGGGGGCACGAGTTCGGCCTCGCGTTATCGGCGGAAGATAAGAAGGCGCTCATCGCATTCCTGAAAACTCTATAAGCGCGGCGAGAACACTTTCCGGTTTTAAGATCGGACTCCGAGCCCCCGACGGCGATAGGTGGATTTTGCTTTTCACCTATCGCCGTCGGGGGCTCGGTCTGTTACCCGATCTGCGCGCGGTTCGACGCGCGCTTCGACGTGCGCGCCGGAAAAAAATCTTCGCCCGAGATAACCCATACGTTGCCACCCATGCGGGTGGTGACCCGAAGAGGCGGTCTACAGTATTTATATGAGTGTGGACGCTCACTGTGAATCGGTGAGCCGGAATATCGAATAGAGAGGTAAGGTCCAATGTCATCTGTAGCAGAGTCCGTAACGGCGAGGGCAGACGAAGTACTAGACTTCGAGGCGCTGCTCGCGCCGATCCCCGGCGAGAATCTCGCGGGCGAGAATCTTCAGTACTCCGGGCTGCGCGACGAGATACGCGAGGCGCGGCGCGCGGATGACGACATCGAGCAGGGCGATTGGAAACATGACTTGAAGGTGGCGGACTGGTGGCAGGTCCTGGGCCTCTCGACGGAGGCGCTGACGGAAAAGAGCAAAGACCTGCAGATCTGCGCGTGGCTCGCGGAAGCGCTCGTGAAGCTGCACGGGCTGGCGGGGCTGCGCGACGGACTCAAACTCATGCGCGGCCTGCACGAGCAGTTCTGGGACTGCCTCTACCCGGAAATAGACGAAGGCGATATGGACGCGCGGGCGAATGCCCTGGCCTGGATGGATCGGCAGACCGCTCTCGCCATTAAAGAGGTGCGGATCACCGCCGCCGCCGGCGGCCCGAGCTTCTCCTATATGCAGTATGAAGAGTCGAAGCAGTTCGATATCCCGGAGGATCTCAGCGCCCTTGAAGCGGAACAGCGCGAGCGCATCGAGGCGTTGAAGGAGCGCATTGCCGACGAGCACAAGCTCACGACCGAGGACTGGTCGAAGGCGAAGACGGCGAGCAGCCGCGCCTTCTACGAAGAGCTGCACGCCCTGCTCGATGAGTGCTGGGCGGAGTATCGAGCCCTCGACCTCGTGATGGACGAGAAGTTCGGCCGCCAGACGCCGGGCCTCGGCGACCTGAGAAAGACGCTCGACGCCATTCGCTCGCTCGTCGGGAATATCGTCAAGGAGAAGCGATTAGCCGAACCCTACGCGGGCGAGCTGGAAGAGACCGGAGCGGGCGAGGGCGAAGAGGGCGGAGCGGGGTCCGGCCTTTCAGCCGGCGGCTCCATCAGGGCTCGCCAGGATGCCTTCAGGCGGCTCGCGGAAGTGGCCAATTACTTCCGAATAAATGAGCCGCACAGCCCCGTAAGCTACCTCGTGCAGCGTGCCATCAAATGGGGCCAGATGCCCCTGGAGACGTGGCTTGAAGACGTGGTCAAAGACGGCCTGGTGCTGGGCAGCCTGCGCGAGACCCTCGGGCTCAAGCAGGCATTGAGCAGCGAAGAGTATGACTCGTAAGCGCCCGACCGCGATAAGTTTAAAAGGAGATATTTAATATGCCCAAGAAAGAGAGTTTACAACACAAGCTCGACCGGGTGCGCCCGCCTCGCGTCCATATCACCTACGACGTGGAGATCGGCGGCGCAATCGAGCTGAAAGAATTGCCTTTCGTGGTCGGCGTGCTGGGCGACTTCTCCGGCAAGCCCCTGGAGCCCCTGGGGCGCGTCAGGGACCGGAAGTTCGTCGAGATCGACCGCGACAATTTCAACCAGGTGCTGTCCGGCATGAAGCCGCGCCTCGCCTTGCGCGTCGATAACAAGCTGAGCGACGACGAGAGCAAGATGCGCGTGGAGCTCCGATTCAACAGCCTGGAAGATTTTGAGCCTGACAACCTCGCCCAGCAGGTCGATCCGCTGCGCAAGCTGGTCGAGGCGAGAAAGCGCCTCTCCGACCTGCTGTCGAAGATGGACGGCAACGACCGGCTGGAGGAGCTGCTCCATGAGATCGTCGCAAACACCGGCGCGCAGAAGCAGTTGAGCCGGACGCTCGGCCTCGAAGCCGCCGCATCCGGTTGCGCGGAAGGGTCCGCGGACCAGGGAGGAGAGAAATGACCAGAAGGCAACAAACAATTAATGCCTCTTCGGTCGCGACCGAAGAGATGCGGGACGGGGATGAGCTTCTCAGCAAGATACTCACCGAAGGCCGGCTCGGTCGCGATGAGCTTCAAGTAGAGCGCGCGCGGGACATGATCGGCCAGTTCGTCCAGGAAGTCATGAAGGGCCAGCTCGTCATGGGCCGCGACATGGAGGCATCGATCGTCGCCCGCATCGGCGAGATCGACCGCCTGCTCACGGCGCAGCTCAACGAGATCATGCACGACGAGGAGTTCCAGAGGCTCGAAGGCTCGTGGCGCGGGCTCCATCACCTCGTCTTCGAGAGCGAGACGAGTACGATGCTCAAGATCAAGGTCATGAACGTCGCGAAGAAGGACCTCGCGAAAGACCTGGAGAAGGCCATCGAGTTCGACCAGTCGGCGCTCTTCAAGAAGATCTACGAGGAAGAGTTCGGCACCTTCGGCGGCGCGCCCTTCGGGGCATTGATCGGCGATTACGAGTTCAGCAATCACCCGCAGGACATGGCGATGCTGGAAAGAGTGGCGAGCGTCGCAGCCGCCGCGCACGCGCCGTTCATCTCGGCCGCCTCGCCCCAGCTCTTCGGGTGGGACACCTACTCGGAGCTGACCGAGGTCAGGGACCTCGCCAAGATATTCGACCGCACCGAGTACCTCAAGTGGCGCTCCTTCCGCGAGTCGGAAGACTCGCGCTACGTCGGGCTCTGCCTTCCTCATACCCTGATGCGCCTGCCCTTCGGGAAGGAGACCTGTCCGACCGAGACGTTCGACTTCGAAGAGGACGTGGACGGGACCGACCACAAGAAGTACCTGTGGGGCAACGCCGCATACTCGTTCGGGACGAGGCTGACGGAGGCCTTCGCGATGTACAACTGGTGCGTGGCCATCCGCGGGGTCGAGGGCGGAGGGCTCGTGCAGGGGCTCCCGTTCCATACCTTCAAGACGGACGAGGGCGAAGTGGCCCTCAAGTGCCCGACCGAGATCGCCGTCACCGACCGGCGAGAGAAAGAGTTCTCCGACCTCGGCTTCATTCCGCTCGTTCATTGTAAAGGCACCGACTATGCGGCGTTCTTCGGGGCGCAGTCGTGCCAGAAGCCGAAGAAGTACGACCTCGACTCGGCCAACGCGAACGCGAGGCTCTCGACGCAGTTGCAGTACATCTTCGCCGTGTCGCGGTTCGCCCACTATCTGAAGACCATGATGCGGGACAAGATCGGGAGCTTCATGTCGAGGAAGGATTGCGAGATGTTCCTCAATCGCTGGATTCAGAATTACGTCACTCCGGACGATTCGGCCTCGGCCGCCACGAAGGCGCAGTACCCGCTCAGAGAAGCCCGCGTGGACGTGGCGGAGGTGCCGGGCAAGCCCGGAGTCTACAAGGCCGTCGCATTCTTGCGGCCTCACTTCCAGCTTGACGAGCTTACAGTCTCTCTTCGCCTGGTGGCTGAGCTGCCTCAGTCGGCGAGGCAATAAAAGGTTTTCGGGAAGCGGCAAAAGTTCATACTCTCAAATCGCTCAGACTGCGCCGCGCCCGCCCATTTTCGTTTTCGGAATTGTGGAACGGACCAGCATGAACGGTCTGTTCCCTCGCTGTTAAGAGTAGAGAAAGGAGATTTGATATGGCTGTTGACTATTTCCTGAAGATCAAGGGGATTGAGGGGGAGAGCCAGGACAATAAGCATCCGAAAGAGATCCAGCTCGAATCGTGGTCGTTCGGAGAGACCCAGACCGGCAGCTTCTCGTATGGAGGAGGAGGCGGCGCGGGCAAGGTCCAGATGCAGGACTTTCACTTCGTGATGAAGTCGAACAAGGCCTCTCCGAAACTCTTCCAGGCCTGCGCGACCGGAGAGCACATAGGCGAAGCCATCCTGACCGCCCGGAAGGCCGGAACGGACCAGCAGGACTTCGTGAAGTGGACTTTTTCGGATCTGCTGATCTCTTCATACCAGACCGGCGGGCAGTCCCACAGCGATGATATTCCTATGGACTCCATCTCGTTCAACTTCGCAAAAGTCGAGATCGAGTACAAGGAACAAGACGCCAAGGGACAGCTCGGAGGTCCGATCAAGGCGGGTTACGACCTGAAGAAGATGCAGAAAGTCTAGAGCCCTGTCGCGCATGGGCGCGGCGGTCGAAACGAAGAGCGCGGCAACTCACTAGGTCGCTCAAGCGCGGAGACGTGAGTTGCCGCGCGCTCTATCGCGGCTACAAAGATGCGAACCGATAACGAGATACGCATAACCCCTTCGGTGCTCGACCGGCTGCTCGATTACGAGCCCGAGATTTCGAGAGAGCCCGTGGCCTCGCGCTCGAAGAGCCTGCGGCAGTTGAAACAGGCGGTCAAGCGCGACCTCGAATGGCTGCTCAATACGCGACAGCTCGCCGAAGAGCTGCCGCCCGATCTCGAACAGCTCAACATCTCTCTGGCGGCCTTCGGGCTGCCGGATTTTACGAACATAAACATCGGCAACCCGTCGGACCAGACTTACATGCGGAGGGTCCTTGAGACCGCCATCGCCACTTTCGAGCCTCGACTCGAAGACGTGGTCGTGACGCTTTTGCCCGCGTCCGACAGCCAGCGTATGGTCCATTTTCGGGTCGATGCGCGTTTGAGGATCGAGCCCGCGCCCGAGCCCATTACGTTCGATACCGCCCTGCAATTAAACAACGGCGTCTACGTCGTCAAGGAAGAATAATGCGTGATGACCTCTTAGGGTACTACGAGCGGGAGCTTGTCTACCTGCGGCAGATGGGCGCGGAGTTCGCTCGGAAGTATCCCAAAATCGCGGCGCGGCTCCTGCTAGAACCCGATAAGTGCGAAGACCCGCACGTGGAGAGAATGATTGAAGGGGTCGCCTTCCTGGCGAGCCGCATTCACCTCAAGCTCGACGACGAGTTTCCGGAAATCACCGAGTCCCTGCTCAACGTCCTCTACCCGCACTACCTCGCGCCCGTCCCGTCCATGTCGATCGCGAAGTTTTCGCTCGACCCGGAGCAGGGGAAGCTCACGAGCGGCTACACTCTTAACCGCGAGACCGTGCTCTATTCGCAGCCGATACAGGGCACGCCGTGCAGGTTTCGCACCTGCTACCCCGTGACCCTGTGGCCGGTCGAGGTCGTCAAGGCCTCGCTCGAATCGCTCGACCCGGTCGATACCCGGGGCAAGTGGGGCCAGGCGGCGATCAAGATCAGCCTCCGCTGCCTGAACGATACGCAGCTCTCCAGGATTACCTACGGCGAAGAGAAGTCGAAGCCCATCGACAGTATGCGCTTCTACTTGAACGGCGAGTCACAGCTCGTCTACCCCCTGTACGAGATGATCTTCAACAACGTGACTCAGGTGGAGCTGCGCCCGGCAGGCGCAAAGCGCGGGGAGGGCCGGCCCCTTCGCTCCGCCTCGCCCGTCATCCTGCCCCCGGGCAGCTTGAAGCCGGTGGGCTTCGCGTCCGACGAGGGGATGCTCCCCTACGACGCGCGCTCTTTCCTGGGCTACAGGCTGCTGACCGAATACTTCTCTTTCCCGGAGAAGTTTCTCTTCTTCGACGTTACGGGACTGGAGAGGGCGGCGCAGGCGAACTTCGGCGACCAGTTCGACATAATCATCTACCTGCGCGACGTGCTCCCCCCGCGCTCGGTCGTAGACCGCGAGACGTTCCAGCTCGGATGCGCGCCCATCGTGAACCTCTTTAGCAAGGTCGCGGAGCCCATCCATCTCAGCCATCAGCAGAGCGAGTACCACGTCATCCCCGACGTTCATCGCCAGATGGCGACCGAGGTCTATTCCATCGATTCGGTGACGACCGCCGACCCGTACCTTCAGCAATCGCGGCAGTTTCAGCCCTTCTATTCCTATCGCCACGCGTACGGGCGCGAGCAGGAGCGCACCTTCTGGTATATGACGCGCCGCCAGTCTCAGAAAGCGAATGACTCCGGCAGCGAGGTCTACGTGTCGCTCGTCGATCTCAAGTTCAACCCCTTCGTGCCGCCGGTCGAGACCCTGACCTTGCACACGACCTGCACCAACAGGGACCTCCCCGCCAGGCTCCCTTTCGGGGGGCGGGAGGGGGACTTCGAGGTCGAAGGGACCGCGCCGCTCTCGAACGTCTTGTGCCTGAAGAAGCCCACGGGAACGCTGCGGCCGCCGCTCAGAAGGGGCGCGCACTGGCGCTTGATCTCGCACCTTTCGCTCAACCCCATCTCGATAGTATCGAGCGGCGGCGAGGCCAGGCCCGACGCGATCAGAGAGATACTGCTGCTCTACGATTTCATGGACTCGTCGGCCACGCGCAAACAGATTTCCGGCATCAGCGACATCTCCAGCCGCCGCGTCGTGCGGCAGACGGGCTCGCGCATCGGCACGGGCTTCGTCCGCGGAGTAGAGACGACCGTCGAGTTTGACGAAGAGCAGTACGTCGGCAGCAGCATATTTCTGTTCGCTTCGGTGCTTGAGAGATTCTTCGGGCTTTATGCGTCGGTAAATTCGTTCAGCCAGCTCGTGGCGAGGACGAAACAACGCGAAGAGGTTCTAAAACGATGGCCGCCAATAGCAGGAGACCAGATACTCCTCTAGTCAGGTTGTTGCTCGATGAGCCTTACCGCTTCGAGTTCTTTCAGGCGGTGCGCTTACTCGGAATGATATCGCCCGAGCGCAAGCCCGTCGGGCGAAGCGATACCCCTTCGCGCGAAGTCGTCCGGTTCCGCACGCGCGTGTCGCTCGATTTCCCCGCGAGCCAGATCCACCAGATCGCCGGGCCCGAGGGCGAAGACGAGTCTCCGCCTCAGATGATGGTCGCTTTCATGGGGCTGACCGGCCCGCTCGGCGTGCTTCCGAATCACTACACGGAGTTGCTCCTGGAGAGGACGCGCTACAAAGACACCGCCCTCTGGGAGTTCCTGGACCTCTTCAACCACCGAATGATCTCGCTCTTCCACAGGGCATGGGAGAAGTACAGGTTCGCCATGTCCTACGAGCGGGGAGAGGATCAATTCACCGAGTTCCTCTTCCACATGGTCGGCATGGGGACTCGCGGGCTGCGCGGGCGCATGAGCTTTCCCGATCAGGCCCTTATTTTTTACAGCGGCCTGGTCGCGCAGAGGCCCCATTCTTCAAGCTCGATCGAGGCCATAATCGGGGATTTCTTCGGGGTCTCCGCGCGCGTCGTCCAGTTCTCGGGCCAGTGGCTCAAGCTCGACGACGAGAGCCTGTCGCGGCTCGGGACCGCCAACAGCGAGCTCGGGCTGAATACGGTCGCGGGCTCGCGCGTATGGGACAGCCAGTCGAAGTTTCGATTGAGGGTCGGGCCGCTCAAGTTCGACGAGTTCACGGCTTTCCTGCCGACCGGGAATGCATTCAAGCCCTCGTCGGAGCTCGTCAGGTTCCTCGCGGGGATGGAGTTCGACTTCGACCTTCAGCCGGTGCTCAAGGCGGAAGAGGTGCCCGCCTGCATACTGACGACGCGCGCCAAGCGGCGGCCCATGCTCGGATGGACGACGTGGCTCAAGACGCGGGACTTCGAGGAGGACGACGAGCAGGTCGTCCTGCCGGTCGCAAATTGAGCCGGGTCGCGAAAAGAGATGAGAAAAGGTCGGCTCGGCTGAGCCCTTGAGGACAGCCGGCATCTATTAAAGCTCAGCTCCGTAAACGGGGCTCACCCTATCAGCCGAAGAATCAATCTCGGGCAGGAGGAATGAGACGATGAGCGTAAATCTGAAATCATTGATAGGCAGACTCGACGACACGAGCCGCAGCGCCCTCGAAGGGGCGGCCGGGCTGTGCCTGGCGCGGACGAATTACGATGTCGATATCGAGCACTATTTTATCAAGCTGTTCGAGTCCGCGGACTCGGACCTGGAGCGGATCGGGCGCCATTTTGAAATGGACTCCACCCAGTTGAACAAGGACTTCATCCGCGCGCTCGACCGGCTCAAGACCGGAAACGCGCGGACTCCCGCGCTCTCGCCGCGCCTGCCCAGGCTCATCGAGCGGGCATGGCTTCTCGCCTCAGTCGATTACGCCGCTGAAAAGGTGCGGTCCGGCCACCTGCTGCTGGCCCTTCTCACCGACGACGACCTTGCCCGCCTCGCGCGCGAGACTTCTCGCCAGTTCGACAAGGTGTCGGCCGAAGAGCTCAGAAAGAGCCTTCCAGAAATCACCTCCGGCTCTGCCGAAGACAGACAGACGGCGAGCCTCTCCGGGCAGCCCGCAGACCACGGGGCC
>DATLMR010000287.1:0-4447 GCA_035537555.1 Blastocatellia bacterium | reverse complement strand
AGGAGGAGAGGAGGAGAAGAAGGGGAGCGGGAGGAGGAGCGTGCGAGGACGCCTGTCGAAGAGCTGCTCGCCGGCATCTGGGCTGAAGTGCTTGGATTAGATCAGGCGGGGATTCACGACGACTTTTTTATACTCGGCGGGCACTCGCTTATGGCTACGCAGGTTATCTCGAGGATAAACGAGGCTTTCAATATAACCCTCCCGCTGCGAGCCCTATTCGATCTCCCCACGGTCTCCGAGCTTGCCGGAGCGGTCGAAGCGGAGATGAGTCTTGGCCCGGCGGTTCAGCGGCCGCCGATTGAGCCCGCGCCTCGCGATGGCCAGTTGCCGCTATCCTTCGCACAACAACGCATGTGGGTATTCGATCAGCTGGTCCCCGGAAGCGACGTATACAATGTCCCGTTCGCCGTTCGCCTCTCGGGATCTCTCGATGTAGACGCGTTCGAGCGCACCTTTAACGAAGTGATACGCCGCCACGAATCCCTCCGAACCACCTTCGCGACCGAAGGCGGCCGCCCTGTTCAAATCGTCGCCGAACGCCTGGAGATGGGCATCCCCCTCGTGGACCTCTCCGGCCTGCTCCAGCCTGAGCAGACGGCGGAGGCGCGCAGGATCGCCGCGCGTCACAATCACCGGCCCTTCGACCTTATCAAAGGCCCGCTCATTCGCGTTTGTATCGTGCGCCTCTCCGAGCTTGAGCACGTCGCGCTTGTGAACATGCACCACATCATCAGCGACGGCTGGTCAATCGGCGTCCTTCATCGCGAGATCGTCATCCTTTACGAGGCATTCGCCGCGGGGCTGCCTTCGCCTCTCAAAGACCCTGTCATCCAGTACCCCGATTACGCCGTGTGGGAGCGCCTGTGGCTTCAGGGTGAAGTACTGGAGGCGCAGCTCTCCTACTGGAAAGCCAGACTCTCCGGAGCGCCCCCGGTCCTCGATCTTCCGACCGATAGGCCTCGGCCCGCGACGCAGACATTCAACGGCGCAAGCATATCGAGGCATCTTCCGAGGCCGTCCCTCGACGCTCTGCGCGAGGTAAGCCGAAGGAACGGGGTGACGCTCTTTATGACATTGCTCGCGGCCTTCGACGCCCTCCTGCACTATCACACGGGGCGCACGGATATCATCGTGGGCGTCGATATAGCGAATCGCGGCCGCGTGGAAGTTGAAGACCTCATCGGCTTCTTCGCGAATCAACTGGCCCTGCGCGTGGACCTTTCCGGCGACCCTGCTTTCACCGACATTCAGAAACGCGCGAGGGAGACTGCCCTCGGGGCTTATGCGAACCAGGACGTGTCTTTCGACAAGCTGATCGAGGTGCTAAAACCGGTCCGCATCCCCGGCCGCTCGCCTCTGTTCCAGGTTAAGCTCGTGCATCAGAACTCCCGCAAATCGGAACTCTCGATCTCGAGCCTCAAGACCGCGCGATTCGAATCCGACGTGGACGTGGCGAAATTCGACTTGCTCTTGAATGTGATAGAGGGCGAAGAGGGTCTGATCAACACCCTCTTTTATAACAAGGACCTCTTTGATAAGGGCAGGGTCGAGCGAATGCTCGCACAGTACGACACGATCCTCCTGGCCGCCGTGGCTCAACCCGAGAGCAGGCTAAGCGCTCTTATGGAGATACTGGCCGATGCCGAGAGGCAGCAACAGATGACGGAGCGGGAAGAATTCAAAGATGCGCGCCGGAGGATGTTGAAAGACCTTAAATCGAGGGCCGTGAAAGCGCCCCGGGCGAAGGGAGAGGTGGGGTTATGAAAGACTTGCGTATTGATGGGCAGGCAGAGAAAAGCCCCTGGGCGTCGAGGCGAAAGAACCTGAGCCCGAAGGTGATAAGCGTGACCCCTGAAAGTCTGATCAGGACCGGCAGCCTGCCGGGCGGCGGGCCTCTCCCGCTTCTGGTCGAACCGGCCCTCGAAGGAGTGGCCCTCGCCGCGTGGGCCAGGCAGAACCTCGATTTCATCGAAGGCGCGCTTCTAGCCAACGGGGGAATACTATTTCGCGGCTTCGGCCTCAAAGGCCAGGAGGACCTCGCCGCGTTCCTTGAGTCCATCGCCCTGCGCAAAATGTTTTACATGGAGGGCGCGACTCCTCGCACGGAGCTTGGCGATAAGATCTATACCTCGACCGAATATCCCTCACAGGAATCCATCGCCCTGCACAACGAGCTGAATTACGTGATCACGTGGCCCATGAAGATAATCTTTTACTGCGTCACGCCGGCGGCCACGGGAGGCGAGACTCCCATCGCGGACGTGCGCAACGTATTGAGGAGGATCTCTCCGGAGACCGCCGAGCGGTTTCGGGAAAAAGGCTGGATGCTCGTGCGTAATTTTGGAGGCGGGATGAGCCTCCCCTGGCAGACTGCCTTCCGAAAGCAGACGAGAGAGGAGCTGGAAGAGTACTGCCGCGCCTCCTTCATCGAGTGCCAGTGGAAGGAAGGCGACCGCCTCAGGACGAGGCAGGTTCGCCCTGCGATCCGAAATCACCCGAAGACCGGAGAGCCGGTCTGGTTCAACCACGTCGCCTTCTGGCACATATCGAGCCTGCGCCCGGAAGTGCGAAAGATGTTCCTCTCCGAATTCGAGCAGGACGACCTTCCTTACAACGCCTACTACGGAGACGGGTCGACGATCGAAGACGAGGTCGCGCAAGAGATCCGCGCGGCATACCGGGACGAGACGGTCGCCTTCGCCTGGCAAAAGGGCGACCTGCTATTGCTCGACAACATGCTCGTGGCCCACGGCCGCAACCCGTTTACGGGTGAGAGAAAGATCCTGACCTCGATGGGCGAGCCATTCAACGGCCAGGATTATCGCTACATCACCTTGTGAGGCTTCAGGCCGCGCCCTGTTCGGCTCAGCCCGCGTGACAACCGCTATTTGAAATTCTTCGGAGGGAAGACATGCAAGAGGTCATAGAGGGGTTCCGCCTTTCACCTCAACAGAAGCATCTCTGGCTGCTGCAAGAAACGGACGTCGCCCGCCCTTATCGCGCGCGTTGCGCTATCCTGATCGAAGGGCGCCTGGACAAGGCGATCTTGAAAGCGACCCTCGAATCCGTCGTCGAGCGCCACGAAAGTCTCCGAACCGCGTTCGCATCGCTCGCTCTCGTAAAGATCCCTCTACAGTCGGCCGCGAGATGCCAGGTAAATTGGGGCGAAGACCTCGACCTTCGCGCCCTCGGGCGGGAGGAACAGGATGCAGAGGTCCTGAAGCTCTACGAAGAGTCGAGCCACGCGGCCGTGAATCTGCAGCACGGCCAGCTCGTCTCCGCGCGCCTGATCGAGCTGGACGCGGACAGCCACCTGTTGCAACTGAGCATGCCGGCCCTTTCGATCGATTCCGCCGGGCTCGGAAACGTCGTGGCCGACCTTTCGCGCCTTTACGCGAGCGGCTCCCCTGATGATGACCCGGAGTCCCAGCCTCTGCAATATGCCCTCGCGTCGGAGTGGTTCAACGAGCTGCTCGACTCGGAGCAGGCGAGAGCGGGAAGGGAATACTGGCGAGGGAAGGACATGTCGCCCGCCTTTGACTTGAGACTGCCTTTCGAGAAGCGCCTCTCGGGACCTGATGGGTTCAGGCCTTTAACCGTGTCGCGAAGAATCGACCCGGAGCTGGCCTCGGGCGTGGAGTCGTTAGCCCGGCGGCTTGGCGCGTCGACTGAAGCCCTGATGCTTGCCTGCTGGCACGTATTGTTATTCAAAATGACCGGCCGGAGCGAAATCATGGTGGGCGTCGATTTCGATGGCCGCACCGACCAGGAGCTGCGTGAGGCCGTTGGATTGCTCGCCCGGTGCCTGCCGGTCGGATGCCGCATCGAGCCTGACTCGCTCATCAAAGACATAGCGAACAAGGTCGAGAGATTGACCGAGGAGGTCTCGGAATGGCAGGAATGTTTCGTATGGGATGAAGGCGGGGACGAGTCCGGCGAGACGCGGTTCTTTCCGTTCTGCTTCGGCTTCGAGCGGAGGATCTCCGCGCAACCGGCCGCGGGCGGGCTCAGGTTCTCCATCCGAAACCAAACGGTCTATTTCGACAGGTTCAAGCTGAAGCTTCAAATCACTCTTGGCGCTGACCACGGGGCGGAATTCCACTACGACTCGATGGCGCTCGAGGAGAGTGAGGTGGTCCGCCTCGCCAATCGGTTTATGGTGCTGCTGGGGAGCGTGGTCCGGAATCCGTCGGCGATCGTCTCCGAGCTCGAAATCCTCGACGAGGCCGAGATGCGCCAGCTCATCTTCGAGTTCAACGATACGAAGACGGGCTTTCCAACGGGAAGGCTCCTGCACCGGCTCTTCGAGGAACGGGCGGAAGCCAATCCTTCGCATCCGGCTGTGATCTTCGAATCGCAAAGCCTGACTTATCGTGAGCTGAACGAGAAGGCGAACCGGCTGGCCCATTACCTGATCAAATTAGGCGTCGGCCCTGAAACCGTTGTC
>DATLMR010000286.1:0-5362 GCA_035537555.1 Blastocatellia bacterium | reverse complement strand
GATAGATCCGACCTCGGTCATCCCGTCCGTCGGCGCGTCGGGCGCGATCGCCGGAGTGCTCGGCGCGTACCTCATCCTCTTCCCGCGCAATCGCGTCAGGTCGATCCTGCCCCTCGGCTTTATCTGGACCACGGTCGAGCTGCCGGCCATGGCGGTCCTGGGCTTCTGGATAGTCCTCCAGATCATCAGCCAGTACACCGCCTTCTCCAACACCAATATGGCGCAGGGAGGGGGCGTGGCTTACATGGCGCACATCGGAGGGTTCGCGACCGGAGTGATCCTTACTTTTATTTTCCGCCGCCGGGTCGCTCCGAAGAATTACTGGGAGCGATGATCCCGGCCGCTCCGGGTCTTGAAGCCTCTGGAAGTCTTATGATAGTGCTAGACAATCTGACGAAGATATACGGCGATAAAGTAGCCGTAGAGGGGGTCAGCCTGACGATACCTTCGGGGCAGCTGGTCGGCTACCTCGGCCCGAACGGCGCGGGCAAATCGACCACGGTAAAGATGCTCACGGGGATGATCGCGCCGACTTCGGGGCGCGCGGAGATCTACGGGCATGAGATCGGGGGAGACAACCTCGAAATCAAGCGCATGATAGGGTATGTGCCCGAATCGGGCGCGGTCTACGAGACGCTCTCCGCGCGTGAATATCTCGAAATGGTCGGGCGGCTCTACAGCCTCGACGATAAGGTCATCCGCGACCGCATCGAGAAGTTCGGAGATTTTTTCGAGATCGACGAGGATACTCTCAGCCGCAAGCTGCTATCCGCCTACTCGAAAGGCATGCGGCAGAAGGTGGTCATCTCCGCCGCGCTCATACACAACCCGCGCGTGATCTTCTTCGACGAGCCGCTCAACGGCCTGGACGCCAGCACGCAGCTGATGTTCAAGACCCTGATCAAGAACCTCGCCGCGGAAGGAAAGACGATCTTTTATTGCTCGCACATACTCGACGTGGTCGAGCGGACCTGCGACCGCATAGTCATCATAGACCACGGCCACGTCGTCGCCGACGGCACGCTCACTCAGCTCCAGGCGGCCAGCGGAGAAGGGTCTCTCGAACGCATATTCAACAAGCTCACGTCGCATACCAATCTGGAGGAGCGCGCGGAAGAGTTCTCGAAGACCTTCACTTTCTGACGCGGGCGGCCCCGGGCGGTAAACCGATGCATATGCCAGAAAAGATGGCGCGATGGCTCTCGAAGCGGGGGATAAGCACCCGCCAGCTGAAAGCCCTGCTGATCGTCTACCTGAAGCAGGACCTTCGCGGAGGCAAGAGCCTCGTCAGCACGCACAAGGGCGACTACATAAAATCGAACTGGTCGCTGCTCCTGATCGCCGTGCTCTACACCATATTCGGCCTGACCGTGGCTGTCACCGCGCTCACGGAGGCGGACGTGTTCGCCTACTCCATGCTCGCCCTGAGCTTCACTTTCTTCATAGCCCTGCTCGGAATACTGGCCGAGTCGGGCAACGTCATCTTCGACGAGACGGAAGCGGACGTCATAGGCCATCTGCCCATCAGCTCGCGCACTTACTTCACGGCGAAGGTGCTGAACCTCTTCCTCTTCACGCTGCTCATCGCCCTTTCCGCCAGCTTCTTTCCCGCGGTCTTCGGCATCTGGGCCGTGCGCTCGAACCTGCTCTTCGCCGTCGCCCACGCCGTCTCCGCCACTCTTATGGCCCTGCTCGCGACGGCCCTGGTCGTAATCAGCTACGGGCTGCTCATGCGATTCGTGAGCAGGGAGCGCTTCGACAACATAATCGCTTACAGCCAGGGGGCGCTCGCGCTCTTCTTCATGCTCGGGTACCAGATCGTGCCGCGCATCGCGGGAAGCCATGAAATACTGACCTCTTCGGCGGCCCGCTGGTATCACTTTCTATACCCGCCCGCCTGGTTTTCGGGGCTCACGATGCTCATGATCGGGCGCGGCAGCCTGAAGGCCCTGGCGCTGGCCTCGCTCGCCCTGGCCTCGCTCGCAATCCTGGGCACGCTCGCTTTTCGAAAGATCGCGGGCGGGTACAGCTCTTTTCTCTCGAAGCTCTCTCACGGAACCACTAAAGCGAGGGCCGGTTCTGAACAAGGCAAGGGGCGTGGGGCCAAAAGGGCGAAAGCGCGAAACGACCGAGTGCTCGAAGGGATAAAGGCCGCGTTCCTGCGCCGCCCGGCGGAGCGAGCGGTCTTCGACCTGGTCTCGCTCTACCTGAGGCGGGACCGCGAGATAAAAGTGCGCCTCTACCCTTCGCTCACTTACGCCGTGGTCTTCCCCATCCTCGCGCTCATAAGCGAAGGGCTGCCCAACCCGTTCTTGAGCGCCCAGGTGAGCTTTTACGGATTGCTCGGGGCCGCGATGGTCTGCTTCAGCGGCCTCTCCGCGGTCGAAGTGCTCGTCTTTTCGGCCCATTATCGCGCCTCTTACATATTCCACGTCACGCCCATAGCCAGGCGCGGAGATATACACGGAGGGATACGAAAAGCCATCTTCGTCAACATCGCCCTGCCGAGCTTTCTGGCGCTGCTCCTGCTGTTCGGCTTCATCTGGCGCAACCCCTTCCACGCGCTCCTGGTCCTGGCCCCCTGGATCATCATAATGCCGGCCGTGCTGCTCGTCCCGTTCACTTTTCGCGAGGTGCTCCCGCTCTCGCGCAAATACCAGAAGGGCCAGCAGTCGGCGCGCAATCTTTCTATCTTCCTCTCCTCTTTTGCCGGCCTCTCCGTCATCACGGGATTGCAGATCGCGAGCCTGAAGGGGTACCGTCCCTACTGGAGCTTCGTCCTCATCATTGCCGTCGCCGCGCCTCTCATCCATTCGATCCTGACCAGGATCAACGGGGAGGCCGGGCCTTTGAAGCCCCAGGACGGATCAGAAGAGGGCGGTTGAAGCGCGCCGCGCCGGGCTGCTAAACTTTCGTTTTGTCCGCGCGGCCCGAATTCTACCCATGCGATGCCGGTTCGACGCCGCGTTCCTGAAACCTGGCCCCTCGCGGCCAGTTAAAACCTCTCCATTATATTGGAGGGGAAAAAGGAGAGAGAGATGACGACGGAAGCATTGGAATATTCCGGGCTCGCGATCGAAGAGACGCCGCCCGACGCGATGAACCTCCACCCGCTCGACACCTTCGAGTACAAGTACAAGGGGAAAGAGACGGTGGTCTCCTTCACCTGCCCGGAATTCACGGCCGTCTGCCCGTTTTCCGACTTCCCTGATTTCGCCACCATAAAGATCGAGTACGTGCCGAACGAGCTATGCGTAGAGCTGAAATCACTCAAGCTCTACATCAATTCGTTCAGGAACGTGAAGATATTTCACGAGCACGTGGTCAACCGCCTCATCGACGACTTCGTCCGCGCGTGCGATCCCGAGAGAGTCGAGATAGAAGGCGATTTCAACGTTCGCGGCAACATCAAGACCGTGGTCCGCGCCTCGTACAGAAGGGGCCGGCAGGAATAGCTTTCGGTCTTGAGATATAGAGGCGCGCGCCATGGAGATGGAGAAGTCTTACTACGTCGTCGTCTACAAGCCCGCTTATCTGGAGCTCGTGCGCGGGCGAGCCACGCGGGCGGGGTCGCCCGATTCCGACGAGCCCGCGTTCGAGCGAGTCGTCCTCGCGATCACGCAGGGCGGATTCGGGCAGGACATAGTCGACGACGAGCGGCAGGTAAAGGAGCGGTTCATCGAGTACCTGTTCTATTCGAGCGACATCGACCTCCCGCGTTCCTCCGAAGCCTTCGACCACTATTTCGGGCTTGAGCCGGTCGATGAGTTCGTGGACCTCGACGAGGAGATGTGACCCCGGATTTCGAGTATGGAGATAACGATTGAGGCTCCGCGCAATTTCAGCTTCAGGCGGACGGCCCTGAGCCACGGGTGGTACGACCTCCCTCCGTTCGGATTCGACGCGAGCAGGTGGGCCCTCACGCGGGTCGTCGCGCTCGACGAAGATCGGGCCGTCACGGTAGAGATTACCGGCGCTAAGGGCGGCGTCGCCGCGCGCGTCGCGGCCAGGCCGGGCAAGCGCGACGTTCGGAAGATCACGCGAGACGTTCGGCACATGCTCAGGCTCGACGACGACATGTCGGAATTTTATTCGGCCGTGAGGCGCGAGCCGGATTTCAAATGGATTGCGCGGGCGGGCGCGGGCCGCCTGCTCCGCTCTCCCACGGTCTTCGAAGACCTGGTCAAGACCATCTGCACGACGAACTGCTCGTGGGCCTTGACGAAGAAGATGATCGAAGGACTCGTGAGCGGTCTCGGACGCCCGGCGGGCGACGGGCGGCGCGCCTTTCCGACCCCCGAGCTTATGGCGGGCGCGCCGGAGGAGTTTTACCGCGACGTGGTGCGGGCCGGCTATCGCGCGCCTTACCTGAAAGAGCTGGCCGCGCGGGCGGCTTCGCGGCAGATCGACGTCGAGGGCTGGCTCGCGAGCGAGATGGATTCGGATTCGCTCAAGCGGGAGATGAAGAAGGTCAAAGGCGCGGGCGATTACGCGGCGGAAAATCTTCTGAGGCTCGTCGGGCGCTACGAGGGGCTCGCCCTCGATTCCTGGGTGAGGGCGAAGTTCGCCCGCGCGCGCAACGGCGGGGAGGTGGCGACGGACCGCGAGATCGAGAATTATTATTCGCGCTTCGGCTCCTGGCGCGGGCTCGCGCTCTGGTGCGACATGACTCGCGACTGGCTCGAAGAAGAGCTTTGAAGGCCTCTGCGCTTTGAGACTCAGGCGGCCGGCGTCTTCAGCAGAGACGACGGGCAGAGACGTTCGAGCACGCATTCGGAGCATTGCGGCAAGCGGGCCTTGCACACATTTCGCCCGTGATATATCAACAGGTGCGAGAAATCCACCCAGTCCTTCTTCGGCACGAGCTCGATCAGGTCGCGCTCGATCTTTTCGGGGTTCTCGTGCCCCGATAGTCCCAGCCGCTGACTCAAACGGGAAACGTGCGTGTCCACCACTACTCCCGAAGCGACTCCGAAGGCATTGCCCATGACGACGTTCGCCGTCTTTCGCGCGACCCCCGGCAGTCCGAGCAGGTCTTCGAATCGATCGGGCACGCGGCCTTCGAAGCGCTCGATTATCATGCGGCATGTTCCCTGGATCGACTTCGCCTTGTTATGAAAGAAGCCCGTCGAGCGAATATCCTGCTCGAGCTCTTCCAGCGGAGCGTTCAGGTAGTCCGGGGCCGAGCGGTATTTTCGGAAGAGGTCCGAGGTCACGATGTTTACGCGCTCGTCCGTGCACTGGGCGGAGAGTATGGTCGCGATGAGCAACTCCAGAGGCGAGGAATGGTTGAGGCTGCAATGCGCCTCGGGGTATTGCTTCCTGAGCAGCCTGATTATCTTGCGCGTCCTCTGTTTCTGCT
>DATLMR010000285.1:0-13011 GCA_035537555.1 Blastocatellia bacterium | reverse complement strand
AAATCATGTCGGGGGCGGGGCCGGGCGGATCCCGGTCATAGTAGGCCCTACGGCTTCCGGCAAGAGCGAGCTCGCCATAAAGCTCGCGCTCGCCTTCGACGGCGAGATCATCAATCTCGACTCGGTACAGGTCTACCGCCGCATAGAGATCGCCACGGCGAAAGTTCCCCTTTCGGAGCGGATGGGAGTCCCTCACCACCTGATCGACGTCGTCGAGCCGCATGAGAATTTCACGGCCGGCGATTACGCGCGCGAGGCGGCGAGGCTCGTAGGCGAGATCGAATCGCGCGGGCGCACGCCTTTGCTCGCGGGCGGCACGGGCTTCTACCTGCGCGCGATAACGCAGCCTCTCTTCGAAGGGCCGAAGACCGACCCGCGCCTGCGAGATCGATTGATTCTACTGCGCGACCGGCGCGGCCCGGCGCACCTGCACGACCTGCTTCGCCGCATAGATCCTCAATCGGCCGGGCGCCTGAGCCCGCGCGACTGGTCCCGCACCATGCGCGCGATCGAGGTCTATTTTCAAACGGGCGGGCGATTGTCGGAAGCGCAGCCCGTCACGCCCGACCCTCCGGAATTCGCGCGGCGCATCCGCGTGATCGCGCTCAACCCTCCGCGAGACCTGCTCTACTCGCGCATAAACGAGAGGGCCGGGCTGATGTTTGAAGCGGGGCTGGTCGAAGAGGTCGAGTCGCTAATCAGGTCGGGAGTCCCGTGGGACGCCAAGGCCTTTCAGGCCCACGGCTATCGCCGCGTGGTAGAGCATCTGCGCGGCGCGCGCACGCGCGAAGACGCGCTCAACCAGATGAGGCTCGACACGCGGCACTATGCCAAGCGCCAGTTGAGCTGGTGGCGGGCCTGGCCCGGCGTGAAGTGGATTTACCGATTCGGGAACGAGCCCGAGGCCTTCGAGGAAGCGCGGGAGTATTTGAGCGGATGACCCCGGGATTTAGCCTTCTATGATCCGCTCGATGGAATGATCCAGGCCGTAGCGTTCCATCTCCGCCCGGTTGCGATCGAGGAGGCCGCGCAGGTCTTCCGCGACGCGCGCGCGGAGCCGCGAAGTCTGGACGCTCGATTCGGCCACGCCGACGAGCGCGAGCTTGAGAGCTTCCGTGAGGCCCGCGATAAACTCTTCGGGCTTTACACGCCCCACGAACGCGATCTCGCCCCCGAGATACTCGAACTCGGCTCCGAACGGATCGAGGAACGGGTAGCGGTCCGCTATCTTCAGTTGTCCGGTGCGAAGGTACATGGAGAAGCTGTCGCGCTGCTCGACAGACTGCGTGGACACCTCGATGGCGCGGGCGATCTCTCCCATCAGCCGCTTGATCTCGACCATAGCTTCCGCGTCTTTGAGCGCGCCGGACGCCCCGCGCCCCGACGGGTGCGCTTCAGGGCTCGGGAGATGAGTCAGATCGGGAGGGGCTCCCGCGGTCTCCCCCGCCCCCCGGCCGTTCCGCTCTTTCGCGTTGGAAACGGGCGCGGGCTTTTGGGCAGACGCCGGAAGCCCCCCGTCAGGGGCAGGCGCGCCGATAGCTCCTCCCGGCGGCTCTTTCGCGCCCGGTTCAATAAGCGCGGGCTCGGGCTCGCCGGCCCGTAGCTCGGGATTTTCCTCTCCCGCGTGCGGGCCGAATAATTCGGCCGCCGCGCCGGGCCGCGCGAAATAGACGTCGAACATGCCGCCCTCGCGATCGACTTCCGAGAGCAGCTCTCGGAGCGCGCCGTTTTTCGACGGATCGAGGTCGCCGCTCTCGGGGTTCGACGCTTCCGCTTTCTCGTTTACGATCAGGCAGCGATCATCGAGGAGGTGGATCAGGGTGACTTCGCCGCCGGCCGCGACTTCGATGAACCACTGGCGGTCCCGCTCGCGGCTCAGCTTCAACAGCATCTTGCCGAGATCGGCGAAATCGGTGCTCAGCTGCGTGTAGAGAGGTTGAGCCAGAAAGCGATTAGCGATGGCGGAGGCCACGCCTTCCGAAAATCCGTAGACCGATACGCGGCCTCGCTCGCGGCGCGACCTCGACGCAAGGTCGGCCACGGCCGTCGGCGAGTAGCCGCCGCCTTCACCTTTCTCCATCACGGCGGCCAGCTTTCCGCGATCTATTATGATGTGGCCGTCGGTATCGCGCAGGGTGATTTCGACCGCTCCGGAAAAGCCCCCTTCGCACAGATCATCGACCAGCGCCTCGACCAGCACGAAGCTCGTCGCAAGATTTTCATGTACGGCCTTGCCGCGTGGGATGAACATAATGAAACCGGTGGCGGATGTGAGGGCGATCGCCGCGGGAATCGCCCGATGAAACGTGTCGCGCGGTCGCAAGCTGCTCCGCGAGCTTATTTGTCCTGCATCGATTTGTACTTCTTTTTTTCAATCGCGGAGACTATGCGGCTCGCGTGGTTGCGGGCGATCAGGGGCGCGGTATCGTTTCCGGCTATCTCGCGCAGCACGGCGAGCATCCGCTCGGGCTCGGCGACCCTCTGAAGCCTCAGGTCGTCTTCGAGCGCCTGAAGCTGGCCCGGCAGATCGAGCGGCTGGTACTGCTGGCTCGTCTCGATGTTGAACAGGTGCATTCCCTGAGTGGCTATTGCGCGGAAGAGATCGGCCAGCTCCTTCATCTCCAGATTGGTCGTGTGATTGAAACGGACCGTGCGCTCGCGCTCGCCCTGGCGGGCCGATATGGTCATCCAGCCGAGATAAGAGAAGTCCTTCTTGCTCTGATACTCTTCGCTCGACCCGAAAAAGTGCGAGCTGTCCAGGAGCCTGCGGATGTGAGCCAGGGTGGCGGGCATCAGCTTGAGATCGAAATCGATCACTTCGTCGGATTCGCCGCGCTTGAAGCGGACCTGCCCGCTGCCGTCGGCGGAGACGTCCACCTCAAGCAGAGGGATGATGAAGCGCGGGTTCTCGAATTTGTAGCTGAAGCTCGATTCGGCAGGCCGGGGAGCTTCGGCCGCGCTGCTCTGGGTAAAGACATGAACCGAGCCCTGGGCGAGCGCGAACGGGCCGGGCGGCAAAGAGAACGAACACGCTATCAAGACCGAGACCGCGAGCAGCCTGCGCGACGTTTGCGCTTTGGAGTATCGACCCATAAATGACAATTCCCCGGTGTTCCGCTATTCGAACTTCACAGAGACCAGCTTTGAGACGCCGAGCTCCTCCATGGTGACGCCGTAGAGGGCGCGCGCCGCTTCCATCGTCCGCTTGTTGTGCGTGATGACGAGGAACTGCGTACCCGCGCTCATCTCCAGAACCTTATTCGAGAAGCGGCCCACGTTCATCTCGTCGAGCGGCGCGTCGACCTCGTCGAGTATACAGAAGGGAGACGGGCGATACTGGAATATCGAAAGCACCAGGGCGATTGCCGCCATCGCTTTCTCTCCGCCGCTGAGCAGCAGCACGTTCTGCAGCCTCTTTCCGGGCGGCTGCGCGATCAGGTCTATGCCCGATTCGAGAACGTCTTCCTCGTCGATGAGGATCATCTCGCCTCGCCCGCCGCCGAAAAGCTCCACGAACATCTGCTGGAAGTTCCGGTTCACGTGCGTGAAGGCGTGGCGGAACCGCTCGCGCGACCGCCGCTTGATCTCGGCCAGGGCCTCCTCCGTCAGCTTGATCGAATCGAGTATGTCGCGGCGCTGCTCGGAGAGAAAAGTGAAGCGCTGCTCCGATTCCTCGAGCTCTTCGAGCGCCATCATATTCACCGGCCCCATCTCGTCGAGCTTCACTCTCAGCTCGTCGAGCCGCGCCTTCGCCGCGTCGATATCGACGCCGGAGCGCCAGTCGGAGGTTTGAGGCTCGGCCTCGCGCCCGGCCGTCTCCGTCTCGTCGAGAGGCGGCTCGTCGCCGGTGGAGAAGAGGCGGGCGGCCTGTCCCAGCTCGACGCTCGTGACCACATCTTCGAGCGACATGGCGAGCTCGGAAAAGCAGGAGCGTGTCAGGTGCTCGGCCTCCGACTCGATGCGCGCGCGCTCGACCTCGATCTGCCCGCGCCGCTCGTGGGCCGCGCTTGCCGCCTGTCTCAGTTCCGTGAGCATCTTTTCGAGATCGTCGGCGCGGGCGCGGGCGCCTGCCAGAGCCTCCCCGGCGACGGCGATCTCATCGGCGAGCCCCGCCCGCTCGGCCTCGAAACGGGCCGCTGCCGCTTCGGCCTCCGACCGCGACGCGGTCAACTGCTCCGCGCGCCCGTGGCTCTCATACAGCTCGAGCCGGTTGCGGTTGATTCGCCCGCGCAGCTCTTCCGATTCATTATCTATCCTCCGCATCTCAGACCGCGCGGCCTGCAACCGCTCGACGCGAGCGGCGACGGAAGCGCGCGCGCTTGAGAGGTGCTCCGACATCTGCTCCAACCGGCCGCGCATCTCTATGAACGCGGACTGGGCGGAGGTGAGCGACTCTTGCACGATATCGCGAGAGGCTTCGGCGGCCATCAGCTCTCCGCCGATTTCGAGGATTCGCGATTCCAGCTCTAGGCGCTCGTCGGCCGTCTGCTCAAGCTCGGCCTCGATCACGCGCACGTGCTGCCGGGCGCGCTCCAGGTCGCGGGCGAGCCCTTCGAGCTGGGAATCGCGCGCGGCCACGGCCTTCTCATGCTGGCGCAATTCGAGATCGAGCGAAGAGGCTTCGCCTTCGACCTCTTCGAACTGCCTCTGCGCCTCCGCCAGATGATCGGAGAGCTCCTGTTCCTCCGCGCGGAGCGACCCGGTCTTCACTCGCAGCTCTTTGATCTCGCGCTTGAGCCCGAGCAGGGAAGTTCCCTTCTGGCCCGCCCGCGCGCCGGTCACTATCAAACGGCCGTTGACGACCTGCTCCCCTTCGTAGGTGACATAGACGCGGGAAGCATTTTCGATAGAGAGCTGGAGCGCCGCTTCGATATCAGGAACGACCGAGGCGGCGCACTTTTCAGGAAAAGCGCGCTCGACCACCGTTTTAATCTCGGGCCGGAGCCTCAGCAGGTCTATGGCGCGCAGCACGTCGAGCTGAAACCTTCCCGCGCTCACCGTCGCCTCGCGGTCGAATTGCTCGCGCCGGGCGCGATCTTTCGCCAGGTTCTCTTCCGCCACGCTCTCTTCCGCGCGCGCCGCCGCGTCCCCGTAGGAGACGCCGGGCGCCCCGTCGAGCCTCTTTTCGTCGAAGATCTCTTCGGCAAAGCTGCGATTGTCCGAGTAAAGCTCCGTCTCCGCGTCGGCGTCGAGGCTTCTCGCGGGCGGCAGCTGGCGGTCGATCGAGATCATCTCCGTAGCCGCGCCGTCGCCGGGAGATTCGACGAGAAAATCGGAGGGCTCGCCTTCGCCCCCGTGGAGGCCGACGACCAGGAACGCGCCCCGCCCGAGCTCCGAGGCCTTGATGTACTCCACGCCCGCGAGCGCGTCGTCTATGGTCGGCACGAGCACGCATTGAAGCTCGCGCCCGAAGAGGCTCTCGATCAGGCACTCGTACTGCGCCTCTACTTCCACGAAGTCCGCGAGGGTCCCGAGGCCGTTTATGAGGGCCGAGTGCTCGGGCGAAAGGACCTGCTGGACCGCGTCGGAGTAGTAGGACCGGTGCGCGTCCACTTCTTCAAGAGACAGGAGCCGGTGCTCGGCCGACGTGCGCTCGCCGTGAATGGCCGAGAGCCGGGACCGGTAATCCGAGTTCTGTTCTCTGAGCGCCGATAGCCGCGTCGAACGCTCGGAAAGGCGCGCGGTCAGATCGGCCAGCACGGCGCGATTGCCTTCGACCTCGGAGCCCGCGCGCGCGTATTCGCTCGAAGCCTCGGACTGCCTGGCCTCGGCGCGTTCCATCTCGGAGTGGAGGTTCGACTGCTTGAGGTCTACGCGGCGCAAGGTATCTTCAAGGCTCGCGCTCGTGTTTCGCAGCCGCTCGGTCTGGCCGATCTCGGAGACGAGACGCTGGCGCAGCTGTTCGATCGCGCTCTCGGCCTCTCTGAGGCGGGCGAGCTCGCCCTGGTATTCGCTCTCCCGATCGAGCAGGTCGATCTGCTCGAAAGAGACCTCGGTCTCAAGCGACTTCAAATCCGCCGCCCGGCGCTCCGCTTCCGACTCGAGTATGGAGAGCCGTTCGGTGAGGGCCTGCTGGTCGCGCTCGAGCTCTTCGATGCGAGCGGACAGCTCTTTAAGCTGCTGTTCTTCAAAAGCCCTGCGATTGCGCGCGCGGTCGGCCTCAAGCTCGACGGCGGCGGCCTGCCCGCGAAGGCTCGAAAGACCGTCCTCGGCGCCGCGGGCCTCGGCGGAGACGGCCCGGTATTCGCTCTCCCGCTCGACGAGCCGCGCGTCGAGATCCCGTTGACTTGCTCCCGCCGATTCGAAGTCCGCGGCCACGCGCTCGATCGCCGCGTTGAGCCGGTGGTAGTCGGCCGTGAACGTGAGCTTTTGCAGGTTCCGCATCTCTTCGCGCAGCCGCCTGTAGCGGCGCGCCTTCTGCGCCTGGCGCTTGAGGCTGTTCACCTGCCGCTCCACTTCCGAGATGATGTCGTTGAGGCGCGAGAGGTTCTGCTTCGCGGATTCGAGCTTCAGTTCGGCGGAGCGCTTTCTAGTCTTGAACTTGGTTATGCCCGCCGCCTCCTCGATGAGCGCGCGGCGGTCGAGCGGCTTCGATGAAAGGATCTGGCCGATGCGGCCCTGCTCGATGATCGCGTAATGAGACCCGCCCAGCCCCGTGCCCGCGAAGAGGTCCTGAATGTCGCGCAGGAGGCACGGGCGGCCGTTCATCAGGTAATCGCTGTCTCCCGTGCGATAGAGCCTGCGGCCCACGGTGATGCGCTCTCCGGCAGAGACCGCCACCGTCCTTCGCCTGCGGGTCAGCTTCGCGCGATTCTGCCCCGAGGCACCGGCCTGCGGCTCCGGCCCCTCGGCGGGAGCCGTCGGCTCAAGGTCTTCGGCTTTAATCTCCGGGGCTTTAATCTCCGCCGCTTTGATCTCTGGTTGGGCCGGCTCCGCGACGGGCTCTAGCGCAAGCGAGGCCGTTTGATCGGACCCGACTCCGGCTGAGGCCGCGGGCTCCGCCTCGTCACTCTTCTCGCCTTCGCGCGTGATCTCCTGAACGAGAGTGCGGGCGGCGTTGGCGGCGTGCGCGGCTTTTTCGACCACGTCGTCGTATTCGCTTTCGGCGTCTTTCGGCCCGTCGTCGGAGTCGCGCGCGACTATGTCTTCAATCGCGACCAGCGTGAGCGTAACTTCCGACAGGCCCAGAGGTTTGCGGTCGCGCGTACCGTTGAAGATGACGTCCTCCATCTTCCCGCCCCGCAGGTTCTTGGCCGACTGTTCGCCGAGCACCCAGGAGATGGCCTCCGCGATGTTGCTCTTTCCGCAGCCGTTCGGACCCACGACACCGGTTATCCCTTCTCCGAAGACGAGCGAGGTGCGATCGGCGAAAGATTTAAAGCCGCTGATCTCTAATTTTTCCAATCTAAACATTCGGTACCTCGTGGCAAAAGCCGTTGCCGGTCAAAACCACAACTTATAGAGCGTTGCTTAAAATCTGGCACACTATAAAGTAGCTCCGTGGCTCTAGTCAAACTTTTATCCAGGCTGATTTACTGAAGATATATGTATTATAGTTAACCCGGCCAGCCAGTTGAGCCTGTAATTTTAGCCCGTCTCATCTCCGCACCGCAACTTAATACCGGGCACCGTGTTACTTGAAGATCGGATATGCGCCGAGAGAGATCGGCAGGGCAGGATTCAAAATATGTTTAAATACCCGCGTGGGTCCGTCAAACCTGATCTCTATTCACAGGCAGAGACGTGAGATTGCAGAGATCGGCGGCCGTGATGAGACCCCGGCCATTCTTGTTTACATAACCCTGGAGCTCCGCCAGACTTTAACCCGTACCCATGTTTCCGCGCGTCGGTGTATAAATCGGCCGGCGGTACGGGCTTGCGATTTCAGCCCGCCACCTCGATCTCCCGCCGCTTAACAGGCAGTCCCTCGTGGAGAGAATCGACGCCTACGCTTTCTACCTGGCTTCGCTATCGGCTAGAATCCGTACCGTGGACGGACCCGACGGCCGAGGCAGGTAAATCACGTCACGGTGTCGCCTTCTCTCGGGGGCGCCTCTTCAAGCAACAAGCTCGATCCACGAACTTCGATTCGAAAGGAGAGACCGCAATGCTGAAGGAATTCAAGGAGTTCATCGCAAGAGGGAACGTGATGGATCTGGCCGTCGCGGTCATCATAGGGGCGGCGTTCGGAAAGATCGTCACGTCCCTGGTCAACGACATATTGATGCCGCCGGTCGGGCTGCTCACGGGCGGTCTCGATTTCGCGAGCCTCTTCGTCCCGCTCCGGGGCAATCCCGCGACTCTCGCGGAGGCGAAGGCGGCCAGTCTTCCGACCATAAACTACGGGCAGTTCATTCAGGTCGCGATCGAGTTCCTCATAATCGCTATAGTAGTCTTCCTGATCGTGAAGGCGATCAACCGGATGAAGCGCCGGCCCGAAGACCTGCCGCCCGCGGTGAAGGCCTGCGCGTACTGCTACTCGAGTATCCCGGCTCAAGCCACGCGCTGCCCGCAATGCACTTCCGAAATAGCAGCGGTCTGACGATCCGCCCGATGCAACGCGGCGGCGCCTGTCACCTCATCGGAGCGCCCCAATATGCCAGGCACTCTCTACCTGATCGCGACGCCGATAGGCAATCTCGAAGACATCACACTCAGGGCTCTGCGCGTGCTCGGGGAGGTCGATCTGGTGGCGTGCGAAGACACGCGGCACACGAGAAAGCTCCTCACCCATTTTCAGATCAACAGGCCCACGGTCAGCTATCACGAACACAACGAGCGCGAGCGAGCCGAAGAGCTGGTCGAAAAGCTCCTCGCGGGCGCAAATATCGCCCTGGTCTCGGACGCGGGAACCCCGCTCATATCCGACCCGGGGTACCGGATCGTCAGAGAATCGATCGACCGGGGAATCGCGGTCGTGCCTCTGCCGGGAGCATCCGCGCTCGTGACGGCGCTCGCCGCGTCGGGGCTTGCGACTTCGGATTTCGTCTTCGCGGGCTTTTTGCCTTCCCGCAGCGCCGCTCGCCGCGCCCGCCTGTCCGAGCTCGCGCGCTTTCAATCGACCCTGGTCTTCTACGAATCTCCTCACAGAATAAAAGAGACGATCAGGGACGCTCTTGAGCTGCTCGGCGACCGGGAATCGGTGATCGCGCGCGAGCTGACCAAGCTGCACGAACAGTTCATGCGGGACAGGCTTTCGGGATTGCTCTCCGCTCTCGACGGGCGGGCGATCAAGGGAGAGATTGTATTGATCGTCGGCCCGCCGCCCGACGACGGCCGGATGCAAAAAGCTCCCTCCGAGCCGATCTCTTTATTGACCGAAGTAGAATCCCTGATGGAAAGCGATGGAATAGACCAGATGGCCGCGCTCAAACGCGTGGCGCGCGCGCGCGGCATCTCCAAGAGCGACGCTTACAGGATGCTCCTGGCCGAGCGAGAGGGTAATGAAGAGGAGATGAGATGATTGCTTGCAGCAAGAGCCCGGCAGAGTCCGGGAGGTCGTCAAGGGCCGTTCGAGTCGCGGTCCTCGCCATATGTCTCGTTACGGCCACGGGGGCGACCGGCCTGGCTCAGAGCGGGACGACGGGCGGGCGCGTGTCCGGCCGCGAATATGGAGTCAACCTGACTTACGCCGTCTACCAGTATGACCCGGCCCGCTCGCCCTCCGTGGAAGAAGTCGTGCGCCTCTCGTCCACCTTTTCGAGCCCGAAAGAGGAGATGGCGCACCTCAGAGAGAATAACAAGCTCGAAGGTATGGAGGTCCGGCACGTCCGCTCGGTCGGCCTTCGCGACGGCCAGGCGTTCGACGACGCGGTCAGGATCGGAGCCCAATACCTGGAGCTTTCGATCATCCCGCGAAAGGTCGCGCGCGGGTATCTCAAGCTCGATATGAAGGCTACCTTCAATTACGGGTCGATGCTCGACGCCGGGAACGTCGAGTTCGACAACTTCGAGACGGTGCTGCTCCGGGGCGGGCGCGGGATGTTCGGCGTGGATTATCGCACCGGGCCGGGCGGCCGCCGGGAGAGCTTTCCGTCGGAGCGGGCGATATTGATCTCGATCACGCCGGAGATCGTGCCGGTCTCGAGCCTTCGCAACAGGCCCGAGGAGCTGGCCCGGCCCGTGGATGAATTCGGCGGCCCGATAAGCTTGAAGGAGGGCGACCGCTTCACCCCTCCGTCCGTGACCGAACGCGTGACGCCGAAATTCGAGGCGGAGCGCGGCATCAAGGGGTCGGTGCTGCTCGCAGGAGTAATAACTCCGGAAGGCAGGGTAACGAATATCCGGGTGATCCGCTCGCTCGAATCTTCCATAGATGATCGCGCCGTCGACGCCTTTCGCCAGTTCGGCTTCTCGCCCGCGCTGCTCAACGGCAAGCCGGTCCGCTCGACCTTTCGCGAAGAAGTCACCTTCGCGGACAGACTGCCTACCTTGCTTGAGATTCAGGAAGAGGCAGAAAAGCGGCGCAGGCTTGAGAAAGAGAGAAAAGAGAGGGAAAAACAGGAAGCCAGGCGAAGAAAGCCATAATACCCGTCGGGCGTGAAATCAAATAGAGAGCAGAAAGCCCCGGCGGAGTCGAGTCTTCCGCCGGGGCTTCCGCGTCGATAGGCCGAAGCGTTTACGGCGTGGGAAGCACGCGCAGCCTGTAGCCCTGGCTGCCTTCAAACGCGCTCACTCCGATTATATAGGTGCCCGGCGGAAGCTCGATCGGGATGAACTCCGTCGAAGAGATGCTCAGGCTGAAATCGATCAGGTTAGGATCGTTGATATTGGTCTTCTTCTTGCTCACCGCCGAATTGAAGAGGTAGAGATCGAGATCGCCCGAGCCGGAGGTCGGCTCCATCAATATGTAAACGATGCGCGGCGTCGTCAGCGTAAACTTGTACAGGTCCTCTATCTTGTCCGACGAGCCGTCGGGGAAGGTCATCTTCAGCAGCGAGGCGTCCGACGAGGCGGCGTTGGCCGTAATCTCTCCCGGAAGAACATCGACCTTTTGCGCCTTGGCGGTCTTGTCGTTCGGCTCTCTTTCCGCGAGGGTCGAGCCGGCCGCGTCGCTGATGTTCAGGATGACGTCGATGTTAGGAGTCGTGTCGTTCGCGTTAACCGTGACGGCCGTGAACGCGCTCGCGATGTCGGTCGATCTCCCCGATTCGAGAGGGCCGTTATAAAACTCCTCGACGCCGAGGGGAAATTGGAAGAAGCTTGCAAGCGGCCCGATGCCCGACCCGTCGAGCGCCTGCGGATTTATCTGCTGTATCTCGACGATGTACTGGCCCGGCGGAAGTCCCTGTATGCGATAAGCGCCTCCCGGCAGCTCGTACCCCGTGACCGTGCTCGCGGCGGTCGCGAGCGCGTCGGTGGCACTCTGCTCGCCGGGAATATTCGGCACGCCCTCGGTGACCGCGATCTGGTTGTTCGGGAACGCGAGCGTCGTGGGCGCGGGCGGATAGACCCCCGCCTTATCTATGCGGCGCGCGACGACGTTGATACCGGTGACGGGGAAATCGCCGCTCGCGGTCCTTATCAAGACGCGCCCCTCGATTGCGCCGCGCTGCGCCAGGTACTCGGGCGTCGGATAGAGGTTCGACATGGCGTTGCTCGTGTCCATGTCGAGCGAGGCGATGAAGAAGCCGGAGTTGTTGAAGCCCCTGGATACGAGCGCCGAGCTCCCGGGGATCGGGCGGGTCGTGCCTGGAAACAGGAACGGGTACATGGTCTCCGTGAAAGGCGTGTAAAGGTCGAAAGCCGCTATCCTGTCGAAGCCCGCGGGCAGGACCGCGCCGTCGCCGTCAGAGGCTATGTTGCCGTTGATCTGCGAGTGATCGAGCGGCCCGGCGAAATGGCCGAATTCGTGGGTGAATATGCCCTGGAAGGGAACCTTTCCGCCGATGGCCTGGACCACCGAGCCGTTCAGCACCACGATGGCTTCAAAGACCTGGGTCTCGTCCTCGTTCAGCGCGAGCACGCCCGCAAAACCGAGCACGTCCCGGTCGCCGGTGATCGAGTTATCCGTGTCGAATATGATCGGATTCTGGAAGGTCGGGTTCCGGCTGCTCAGAAACCTGCCGAAATTCGCCCCGTTGACATCGATAGGCTCCCCGTTGGCGGGGTCGCGAATCGGCCCCGCGTTACGGAACCGAAGTGACGAAGTAGAGATCTGATCGTAGAGCCCGAAAATATGATCGGCGAGCTGGACCGCTTCGGCGTTCGAGAGAGGCCCGAGAGGCCCGGAATCGACGCGATAGAGGACGCGGCCGTCCGCATCGACCGTCTGCGAGTCGAGCGCGCCGCCCCTGACTTCGGAGCGCGCCCAGAGCACGGGCTGGCCGCTATTAGGATCGATGAAGTTCGGCCCTCCCGCATCGGCGCTGCCGATGACCAGAACCAGGGCGACGGCCGAGATCCCCATTGAAAAAGCGAGGCGAAGATTGAATAGACGGCTGCTCATTGCTGTACTGCTCCTTTTCCGGTGCCTTTGACGATGACGCCTTTCCGGCCCCCGTGTGCTTCGACGACCCTCTCGACGAACCCGAGGAAATCGTCGAGCGGCAACGCTCCGCGCTTGCTCATGAGCGATTCGTTCTGAAGGCCGACGTTCGAGCGGTCTTCATTCGCGGAGTCGCGCTCGGGAAAGATTACGCGGGCATCCGACTCGGCCATCCTGGTGCCGTTGTAAGGCGCCGTGAACAGGCCATTGTTGTTTATGCTGTTGCGAACCATCTCTTTGCCCGAAGGCATGCGCGATATCTCGAAGACGCCCTGGTACAGCCCGACGGGGCGGGTGACTTTGCCGTCCGAGTACTCCTTGATTAGAAAGAGCACGGATCGCTCTCCCACCTTATACTCTCTCGTCCCGTGGAAGAGGGACGCGGGCGTGAGCACGGCCTTAGCCCTGCTCGGGACGCCTCCTTTGCCGACCGCGCGGCTCGCCGGGTGGCCGAGCTGGGTAAAGGTGACGACCTGGGGCAGCTCTCCCTTCACCGCGCGCTCGACCTCGAAGGTGTAGCGCGT
>DATLMR010000284.1:0-4950 GCA_035537555.1 Blastocatellia bacterium | reverse complement strand
ACCGCTCTTCATCTGGCTGCCCGACGCGATGGCCGGGCCGACTCCCGTCTCCGCGCTCATCCACGCCGCGACTATGGTCACGGCCGGCGTCTTCATGGTCACGCGCACGAACTACATCTTCCAGAGGTCCGTGACATTGATGATGGTGGTCGCCGTGGTCGGGTGCCTCACGGCCTTCATCGCCGCGACGATCGGAATCACGCAGACGGACATCAAGAAGGTCCTCGCCTACTCGACCGTCTCGCAGCTCGGCTATATGTTCCTGGCGGCGGGCGTCGGCGCGTTCGTCGCGGCGATCTTCCACGTCTTCACCCACGCCTTCTTCAAGGCCCTGCTCTTTCTCGGGTCGGGCTCGGTCATCCACGGCATGCACCACGAGCAGGAGATGCCGCGACTGGGAGGCCTCCAGAAATATCTGCCGGTCACCTACAGGACCATGATGATAGGGTGGCTCGCCATCTGCGGCATCATCCCGTTCGCGGGCTTCTGGTCGAAGGACGAGATCCTGTGGAAGACCTTCGCCACCCACGTATTCGGCGGCGCGAAGGTACTGTGGTTCTTCGGATTACTGACCGCCGGCATGACGGCGTTCTATATGACGCGCCTCATGGCCCTCACCTTCTGGGGCGAGGAGCGCTTCCGCAAGATCCACGCGGGCGGCGAGGCCGACGAAGCGCACGCCGCGGCGCACGATAAAGACGAGGCGCCGCACGACGCGATGGCCGCCTCGGCCGGAGACCGGCCGCATCACCAGCCCGGCGAGCACGTCGGAGCGCACGACGCGCACGCCGTTACCGCCCCGCACGCCGGTCACCACCATTTCGAGCCGCACGAATCGCCGCGCAGCATGACCATACCGCTCATCGTGCTCGCGTTCTTCTCGGCCTTCGTCGGACTGATAGGGATACCGCACGCGTTCCCCGCCCTCTTCGGGAGCCACGCGAACATCAACGTGATCGAGCACTGGCTCGACCCCGTGATCGCCAGGGTACCCGCGACTGCCGAGCCTGCCGGGCACGCGACCGGAGAGGCTTCCACGCACCCGGCGCAGGCCCAGGGCGAAGGGGCGCACGAAGAGGCGCACGCCCCGGTCGATCCCATGGAGTACTTGCTCATAGTCCTTTCGCTCGCAATCGCGGCGGGCGGGATATACCTGGGCCGGTTGTTCTATCTCAAGCGCCCGGACCTGCCGCGCGCCTGGACCGAGCGGCTTCGCCCGCTCTACACGCTGAGCCTCAACAAGTGGTACTGGGACTACCTGCTCGACGTGAAGGGGGTAGAAGCGGGCAAGACGGTCAACAAGGCGCTCTGGAAGGTGGACTCGGCCGTAGTCGACGGAGGGGTGAATGGGGCGGGCGGGCTGACGAAGTGGTGGGCGAGGATTTCAAACGCGTGGGACAAATACGTCGTGGACCTCGCGGTCAACGCGACGGCGAAGGTGACTTTCTGGAGCTCGTTCATATTCCGCGCGGTGCAGACGGGTCACTGGCAAAACTACGCCTTCGTCTTCGCCGCCGGGCTCTTCGTCATCCTGGTGCTATACCTCTTCCCCGCGGTAACGCTCACTATCCGGACCATCACCGGCATGTAAAAGAGTTCAAGCGGGACAGGGAAGGCCCCGCGGGGCCGAGAAAACTAGACATCGAATTATGGACCTAAGGAGACTCTGGCTATGCCTGGTCAAATCGAGATACTGGGGATCGGCATCCTGTCGTGGGTGACGTGGCTCCCCGCTGTTGGCGTGATCATACTTCTGTTCTTCAACAAGTCGAAGAGCGATTCGATCCGCTGGTTCGCGAACGCCTGGATCGTCCTCTGCTTCCTGATCTCGATCCCTCTGTTGACGGGGTTCGTCGGCCGCCCCGGATACGACAAGGCTCTCGGCGGGCTGCAATTCATAGAGAACCATGAATGGATCCCCCTGATCGGCGCCCGCTACCAGCTCGGCGTCGACGGCCTGTCGCTCGTGCTCGTCATGCTGACGACGCTCCTGGGCGTGATCGGAGTCGTCTGCTCGTGGTCGTACATCCGCGAGAAAGGGCGCGAAAAAGAGTACTACATCATGCTGCTCCTGCTGCAAAGCGGCATGATCGGCGCGTTCGTCGCGGCGGACCTCTTCCTCTTCTTCATCTTCTGGGAAGTCATGCTCGTGCCGATGTATTTCCTGATCGGCATATGGGGCGGCAAGAACCGCCTCTACTCCGCCATCAAGTTCTTCCTCTACACCCTGATCGGGTCGGTGGTGATGCTGCTCGCGGTCCTGAAGCTCTTCTTCATCTTTCCCGTCGTGGCCCAGGCGCAAAAGCCGGCGGTGCTCGCGACCGCGCAACAACTGGCCAAGAGCCCGGTCACGGGCCAGATCAACGGCCCGATGCTCAACATGGCCGAAGACGCCATCAACCGCGCCACCAGCACCAGCCTGCCTCCGGGCTACGTCCGGAGCTCGTTCAACATAACCGGGCTCACCGCCATAGGCCCGCACATCAAGACCGTCTTCGGGACCGGCCTCGTCATCTGGCTCTTCATCGGGTTCGCGCTCTCTTTCGCGATCAAGGTGCCGATGTTCCCCTTCCACACGTGGCTGCCCGACGCGCACTATGACGCGCCCACGGCCGGGTCGGTCATACTCGCCGGCGTGCTGCTCAAGATGGGCACGTACGGCTTCATGCGATTCTCGCTGCCGATATTTCCTGACGCGGCGACGCACCCGACCGTCCGGAAGGTGATGGTCGTGCTCGCCATCATCGGCATCATCTATGGGGCGCTCGTGGCCATGGCGCAGAAGGACGTGAAGAAGCTCATCGCCTACTCTTCCGTCTCGCATCTCGGCTTCGTCATGCTCGGCCTCTTCGCTCTCAATCCCATCGGCATCAACGGGGCCGTGATGCAGATGATCAATCACGGTATCTCGACCGGCGCCCTCTTTATGCTCGCGGGAATCCTCTACGAGCGCAGGCACACGTACGAGATCGCGGAATTCGGGGGCCTGGCCCACGTCATGCCCGTATACTCGACGATCTTTCTCATAGTGACGCTCTCCTCGCTCGGCCTGCCCCTGATGAACAACTTCATCGGAGAGTTTATGACGCTCAGGGGCGCGTTCGAGGCGAACGTCTGGTGGGCAGGGTTCGCCACCTCGGGCATCATCCTCGGCGCGGCCTACATGCTCTGGCTCTATCAAAGGGTCTTCTTCGGGCAGCTTACCAACAAGCTCAACGAGAAGCTTCCCGACCTCTCGACCCGGGAAGCCTGGCAGTTCGCGCCCCTCATCTTCCTGATCTTCTGGATCGGGATCTACCCGAAGCCCCTGCTCGATTACATCAATCCGCAGACGGAGACGGTGGTCGCGCACGTGGTCCCCGACTACTTCAGAACCGCGCCCGCCGCCAACAAGCCTGAAATAGCCGAAGAGAAGCGCGACGGCGCGACGGAAACCGCGCCCGAAACCGCCCCGGACTCGGAAGTGACGAGATGAAGCCCCGGGCGGTTATGATCGCTCGAAAAAGGTAGACGATGCTAGCACTGATACAAGCGACACCAGCACCCATAGACCTCAAGATGATGCTGGACCAGACGGTCCAGCTCATCATGCCCGAAGTGATCCTGATCCTGTTCGCCTGCGCGGCCCTCGTGCTCGACGTTTTGCTCCCGCGAGACCGCAAACAACTCGTCGCGTGGGTGAGCCTCGCAGGCGTGGGGCTATCGCTCGTCTCGCTCGGAGGGGTCTATTTCAACGTCGTGCGCGGAGGGCTGTCGAAAACGGGCTTCTTCAACATGATAGTGCTCGACACCTACGCCGTCGTCTTCAAGCTCATGTTCCTGATCGGAGCGGGCCTCTCGATACTGCTGGCGATCAAGTACCTCGACGTAGAAAGCGAGCAGAGGGGCGAGTATTACGCCCTCATACTCTTCTGCGTCATCGGCATGATGTTTATGGCTTCGGGCGTGGACCTGTTGACCCTCTTCATCTCGCTAGAGCTGATGGCCATATCGGTCTACATCCTGGTCGGGTACCTGAGGCGCGATCAGAGGTCGAACGAAGCCGCGATGAAATATTTTCTGCTCGGAGCCTTCTCGTCGGGCGTGCTGCTATACGGCATCTCGATGATCTACGGCCTCACGGGCTCGACCAATCTCGCCGACATCGCGAAGGCCCTGCCCGTCGTGGCCGTCCCGAATTTCACCGTGCAAGCGGGCAGCTCTCCCGCAGACATGCGGTACCTGGTGCTGCTTTCGATGATCCTGATGGCTACGGGGATGTTCTTCAAAGTCGCGGCCGTGCCCTTCCATATGTGGGCTCCCGACGCGTACGAAGGCGCACCCACGTCGGTCACAGCCTTCATGTCGGTCGGGGTCAAGGCCGCCAGCTTCGCGATGTTCGGCCGCCTCTTCCTCTACGGCCTGCCCGACCTGCGGACCTCCATCGCCGGAGACCCGAGCAACAATATCTCGGCCCTGCCCGGATGGGCTTTGCTTCTCGGGATCGTCTCGGCCATCACGATGATCTGGGGGAACCTGGGCGCGCTCACGCAGGCAAACACCAAGCGCCTGCTCGCTTACTCTTCGATCTCGCACGCGGGCTATACCATGCTGGGCCTGATCGCGGGCAACATGACCGGCTATACCGGCTTCATAATCTACCTCTTCATCTACACGATCATGAACCTGGGAGTCTTCGGCTGCATCATCGCGCTCAGGCGGCGCGGGATCGCGGGCGACCGACTCGAAGACTTCAACGGGCTGATGCGAAAAGCGCCCTGGCTCACCGTCATCATGACGATCTTCCTGCTCTCTCTCGGCGGTATCCCCCCCACGGCCGGGTTCATCGGCAAGTTCTACCTCTTCGCGGGCTTGATAGAGAACGGAAACCCGTGGCTCGTGCGCCTCGCGGTGCTCGCCGTGTTGATGAGCGCGGTTTCGCTCTACTACTACATCCGCTTCATACGCGCC
>DATLMR010000283.1:0-5011 GCA_035537555.1 Blastocatellia bacterium | reverse complement strand
CATCAACTCTACGAACGACATCAACGGCGACGGAGTCGGCGGCGACACCCTCCCGGGCCTCGAGCGCAACTCGCTCAACCGGGGAGTGGGCAAAGAGGAGTTCATTCGCCTCGTGAATGAATTCAACGCCAGAAGGGCCGGAAGGCCCGACGCTCGCGGGGCTACGATCCGCGCGCTGGTCCTTCCGACCGATTTCGACTTCGGCGACAACTTCCAGTCGCACGACGTTCGCTTATCGAAGATCTTCCGGTTCGGCGAGCGGTTCGCGCTTCAGGGCATGTTCGAAGTCTTCAATATCTTCAACACCGCCAACCTGACCGGGTATTCGACCACCATCGGATCGGGCTTCGGAAGGCCGACCGAGAGGGCGGGGCAGGCGTTCGGGACCGGCGGTCCGCGGGCCATTCAGCTTGGCGGCCGCTTTACCTTCTAACCCTCCGTCAGGCTTAAACTGCCGATGACGAGTGGCAGGTGCCTGGTATAGAATGGCGAACGTTCTATACCAGGCACCTGCCACTCGTCGCTTTTTGCCGGGAAGATGCGGGGACCCGTCGAATGAAACCGCCGCGAGAGCATCATCCGTAGGAGACAGATATGAAGAACTCTGAGAATATCGACGCGAGCAAGAACCGGCAGGGCGAAGGCCATTCGGGTTTAAAGAGAGGCTCGAAGGCGCGCCTCCATAAGGCCTTCGCTCTTAGAGGCCTTCTGCTCCTGTGCCTCGCCTCCGCGCTTCAATTCGCCGCTCCGGCACAGGCGCGGCAAGCCCCTGCCGCGAGCCCGCAGGCCGCCCCGGTCAGGCGTTCCGACGAGATGGTCGCGGTGCGCGACGGCGTGAAGCTCGCCACGAGCGTCTACCTGCCCGAAGGCAAAGGCCCGTGGCCGGCCGTGCTCGTGCGCACGCCCTATAACAAGGAGCTTCAGGCGGTCGGCCACGCGGCGTGGACCAAACGCGGCTTCGCCCTCGTCGTCCAGGATTGTCGCGGGAAGTTCAAGAGCGAAGGGAAGTACGACCCTTTCGTCGAGGACCCGCAGGACGGCTATGACTCCGTCGAGTGGGTCGCGAAGCAGCCCTGGTCGAACGCGCGCGTCGGCATGTACGGCGCGTCGGCCATGGGCATAACGGCGAACCTGGCCGCGCTGATGAGGCCGCCGCACCTCGTGGCCAACTTCGTTATGGTCGCGCGCTCGAGTATCTATAACCAGTCCGCTTTCATGGGAGGAGTCTTTCGCAGGGAGCTGAACGAGATATGGCTCAAGAGGCAGAACGCCCTGGACGCTCTGAACGAGACGTTCAAGCATAACGTCTACGACGGGTATTACGATTCCAACGAGATGTCGAAGCAATGGGATAAGGTTCAAATCCCGGTCTATAACTACGGCGGCTGGTACGACATCTTCTCCGAGGGGAACGTGCAAAACTTCGCGGGCCTGCAAGCCGGCGGCGGCGGGCTCGCCCTCGGGAATCAGAAGCTCATCATGGGGCCGTGGGGGCACGGCAATATGGAGGAGGTGAAGTACCCGTCCAACGCCACGGTCAACCCGGTCGATGAGGCCCTGCGATGGTTCGATTACTGGCTCAACGGGAAAAACAACGGGATCAGGGACGAGGCTCCCGTGAAATATTACGTCATGGGCGACGTGACGGACCCGAAGGCTCCGGGCAACGAATGGCGCACGGCGACGGCGTGGCCCGTTCCCTCAAGGCCCACGTCTTATTTCATGCTGCCGGGCGGAAAGCTCGGCGAGATGCTCTCCGGCGAACAGGAGAGCGCGAGCAGTTACAAGTACGATCCGAAAAATCCGGTGCCGACCATAGGCGGCGCCAACCTTAATATAAAGCGGGGGCCGATGGACCAGCGCGCCGTCGGAGAGAGGAAGGACGTTCTTAAGTTTCTCACCCCGGTCCTTGAGTCTCCCGTCGAAGTGACGGGCCGCGTGACGGTCGAGCTCTGGGCGGAGTCCGACGCGCCCGACACGGACTGGATGGCCAAGCTCGTGGACGTTTACCCGGACGGGACTGAGCGGCTTGTGCTCGATTCGGCCTTCAGGGCGAGATTCCGCGAAGGCTTCGACCGGGAGGTCTTCATGAAGAAGGGCGAGGTCTATAAATTCAAGATCGACCTCTGGAACACGAGCCTCATCTTCAACAAGGGCCACCGCATCGCGGTCCACATCACGAGCTCGAACGACCCGCGCTTCGATCCGAATCCGAATACCGGCAGGCCGCTGCGCGCGGATTCGGAGACGCGGGTCGCCACAAATACGATCCATCACGACCGCGCGCACCCGTCGCGCCTGATCCTGCCGGTGGTTCCCCTGTCCGTCGAGACCACCTCAAGCCGTTAGCCCGGTCTTCGTGGGCGATACGTGAAGAGCGATCTTCACGTATCGCCCACTCGGCGCCCATCGGCAAATCATCAGCCGAACAGCAGGAGGTCGCTTGCGACCGTGACGAACAGGATCACGCTCACGAACGCGTTCGTGGTGAAGAAGGCGGCGTTGAGGCGGGACAGGTCGTCCGCTTTCACTATGCTGTGCTGGTAGACGAGCAGCCCGCCCGTCACGAGCACTCCGATCAGGCTCACCCATTCGAGCTGCGCCTTGACGACGAACACGACCAGCAATACGAACATCAGAGCGTGCACGCCGCGCGCGATCGATAGCGCTCTCTTGATGCCGAACCTCTCGGGGATGGAATGGAGCCCCGCGCCCCGGTCGAATTCGTAATCCTGGCAGGCGTAAAGAATATCGAACCCGGCGGTCCAGAGCATCACCGAAAACGAGAGCAGCACCGCCTCGGCCGAAAGGCTTCCCCGAATCGCTATCCACGCGCCCGCGGGCGCTATCCCGAGACACCATCCGAGCACCAGATGCGACAGGGCCGTCACGCGCTTCATGTATGAATAGAGCAGGACCGACGCGAGCGCGACCGGAGAGAGTATCAGCGTCAGGCGGTTAAGCTGCGAAGCCGCGAGCAGGAAGAGCGCCGCCGCCGCCGCCGTGAACGCGAGCGCGAAGCGAAGGTCCAGAAGCCCGGCCGGAAGGGCGCGGCCCGCCGTGCGAGGGTTGGCCGCGTCGATCTCGCGGTCGGCGATCCTGTTGAACGCCATCGCCGCCGACCGCGCGCCCACCATCGCCAGGGTTATCCAGAGCAGCTTCGACACCCAGAAGGCCGGGGGCTGGGCGGGCATGCGATACCCGGCGAGCATCGCGCCGAGAAAAGCGAAGGGGAGGGCGAAGAGCGTGTGCTCGATCTTGATCATTTCGAGCGTGATTCGCAAACGCTCGCCTATCGACATGCGCTCTTTCGCGCCCGTTCGCATACCCATCTTCAAATATCCCCGGTCCAGGCCGTCTCCCGCGAGTGTGCCAGCCCCAGGTGATCCATCACCCGGTAGATGAAGTGATCGGCCATCGAAACTATATCGACCGGCCTGTGATAAAACGCGGGCATCGCCGGAACGATCATCGCTCCCGCCTGCCTGAGCTTCAGCATGTTTTCCAGGTGGATGGTAGACAGGGGAGTCTCGCGGGGAACTATCACGAGCCTGCGCCCTTCCTTCAGGCAAACGTCCGCCGCGCGGTGGAGCAGATTGCGGCCCGCGCCCGTGGCGAGCGCCCCGAGCGTCGAGGCGGAGCAGGGAATGACCGCCATGGCATCGACGGCGTATGACCCCGAGGCTATCGCCGCGCCGATGTCTCCCTGAGAAAAGATCACGGTCTTCGACGAGCGCCGGCCGAGCATCTCGGTGAGCATCTGCTCCAGGTCCGCCGAAGGGCTGATCTCCAGCTCATCGCCGATCACGCGCCGGGCCGGCCCGCTCACCACGAGATTTATCTGGCGCACCTCGGGGCTCTCTTCGAGCTGTATCAAGAGCCTCTGCGCGTAGATCGCGCCGCTCGCGCCGCTTATTCCTACGGTTATCGATTTCACCTTCGGTATTGTATCCACAGGCCGGGGAAGAAGCCAGGGGTGCGGTCCCGCAAATTACTCGTACCTGAGCGACTCGATCGGGTCCATGCGCGAGGCCCGCAGGGCGGGCAGCAGTCCGCTCAGCACTCCGACCAGGATGAGGATGCCCGTGGCGGTCAGCAGAACTTCGGGCGAGAGCAGGAAGTGAATGTCGGTCCTTCCCGACGGGTCTTCGAGCAGCTCGGAGAGAAAGGGGCGCGAGCCGATTCCCCATGACATAAGGTAAGAGAAGGCGATGCCGAGCACGCCCCCGATGAAGGTGATCACGAGCGCCTCCATCAGGAACTGGACGAGGATGTGCCTTCGCCTCGCGCCGAGCGCCTTGCGGATGCCGACTTCGCGCGTTCGCTCGGTGACGGAGACGAGCATGATATTCATCACGCCGATCCCCCCTATCATGAGGGTGAGCGAGCCGATGAAGGTGAGAACGATCTTCAGCCCGCCGGTTATGCCTCCGAGCATGCGGCTGTTCTCCACCGAGTCCATCATCGTGACCGCGCGCTTGTCACGCGGGTCGAAGTCGTGGCGCGCCGCGAGCGTGTCCTTCACCTGTTTTACGGCCTGATCGTGCATCATCGGATCGAGCGACTGGAAGACCAGGCTGTAGACGAACTCGTTGTTCCACAGTTGCCCGACCGTGGAATACGGAATGAAGGCGCAATACTTGTCGGGGGAATAGTAAGAGCTCATCTGCGGCTTGTTGGTCATGACCCCGACGACTTCGAAGGTCATTCCGTTCATGCGAATCGTCTCGCCGACCGCCGGGCCGTTGCTGAAGAGCTTGCGCGCCACCTCGACGCCGAGGAAGACGACCCGCCGCCTCTTTTCGACATCTTCCGCGTTGATGAAGCGGCCCACGTCGGCCGTCTCGTTGCGCATGATGCCGTACTCCGGCGCGACTCCCCGGGTCGGGGCCGAGGTCTGCCGGTTGCCGTAGCTCAGCACGAGGGTCCTGATATATTCCGGGCTCACGTACTTGACGAGGCCCAGCTCCTTGATCGCCTCCGCGTCTTCCTCTTTCATCCTGACCGGCTT
>DATLMR010000282.1:0-4414 GCA_035537555.1 Blastocatellia bacterium | reverse complement strand
CGGTTCTCTTTTCCCCGCGACCACGCGGCCCACGAGCCCTACCGGATCGAGTGGTGGTATTACACCGGCAATCTTCAATCGAAGAGCGGAAGGCGGTTCGGGTTCCAATTGACATTCTTCCGAACGGGAATCTCGCTCGAGCCCTCGACGGCGAGCGCGTGGGCCGTGCGCGACATTCATATGGCCCATTTCGCGATCTCCGATATCGAGGACGAGTCCTTTCACGCTTTCGAGAAGCTTAACCGCTCGGGCATCGGATGGGCTGGCGCGGACCCCGTGAGGTACCGCGTCTGGAACGAAGATTGGGAAGCGAGACTCGAAGGCGACGATCACCTGCTCGATGCGCGCGAAGGCGGTTACAGCATTTCATTGAGATTGACGCCCGGCAAGCCCGTCGTGATCCACGGCGAGAACGGGATAAGCCAGAAAGGCCGCACCACGGGGAACGCTTCGCATTATTATTCGATCACGAGATTCTCAACTTCGGGAAAGCTCATGGCCGGGGGCGAAGAGCTCGACGTAACGGGCCTGACCTGGATGGACCACGAGTTCGGCACGAGCTTTCTGGAACAGGGACAGGTCGGCTGGGACTGGTTTTCCATCCAGCTCGACGACGGCAGAGATTTGATGCTCTTCCAGCTTCGGCGCGCGGACGGCTCGATCGACCCCAGCTCAAGCGGCACTCTGATCGACGAAGGCGGGCGGGCCACGCGGGTCGATCCGGGCGAGTTCTCTCTCCTCCCGGGCCGCGCCTGGCGCTCGCCCGAGAGCGGCGCGAATTACCCGACGCAATGGAGTATCGACATGCCGCGCCACGGGTTGCGACTGAAGGTTCGGGGGGCATTCGATAACCAGGAATTGCGCACCCCGGAAAGCACGGGCGTAACCTACTGGGAGGGAAGCATAGCCGTCGAAGGCGAAGACGGGAGCCGGACCGTCTCCGGCCGCGGCTACCTGGAGATGACGGGTTACTCGGGTCAGAATATGGGGGCTCTCTTCCGATAAACGGGCGGTGAAGGGGGACGCGGCTCGATTCGCACAAAATGGTAACCGGGCGGGGCCTTTTAAAGTATTTGTCAGTTGGAAATCTTCAAATATACAAGTCGAAAAGAATCTTTCAGTCGGAGGAGAGATGCTCAAACGGTACACAACCATACTCATTCTGATCTCAGGTCTCCTGGCATCTTCCGTCGCCGTCGGCGCGCAGGATGCACAGGAGAAAGTCGATCTGGATGCCGTCAACAAGATCAAAGAAGAAGGGACGAAGCGCTCCCAGGTCATGGAACTGCTCAGTTACATCACGGACGTGCACGGCCCGCGCCTCACGAACTCTCCTAATTACATAGCGGCGAGCGAGTGGGCGAAGCAGAAGATGGCGGGCTGGGGCTTGCAGAACGCGCGCCTCGAGCCGTGGGGTCCGTTCGGTCGCGGGTGGTCGCTCGAAGGGCTCACGGTCAACCAGATCAAGCCCGGGTTCGCTCCGCTCATCGCTTACCCGAAGGCGTGGTCTCCGAGCACCAGGGGGACGGTCAGAGGCGAAGTCGTCTATTTTGACGCGAAGACCGAAGCGGATATGGGGGCATTCAAAGGAAAGCTCAAGAACGCCATCGTGCTTCTGAGCGCGCCCGCCGAAGTCAAAGCTAACTTCACGGCGAAGGCGACGCGCCTGACGGACGAAGAGCTGCTGTCGCTTGCGAACGCGGACGGGCAGAGGGGAGGCGGGAGAGGCCGCAGGTTTGAGCTGACCGAGGAGCAGAAGGCCGCCGCCGCGCTGGCGAACAAGAAGTGGGAGATGATCTACTCCGAAGGCGCGGCGGTCGTAATCGAGCCGAGCGGGCGCGGCGGCGACGGGGGAGTCGTATTCGTTCAGGGCGCGTCCATGCCTGCGCCTGCCGATACCCCGTATGAGTCGAGGCCGCGCCCCTGGGCAAAAGACGCGGTCGTCGTTCCCCAGCTCGTCATGGCGGTCGAGCACTACAATCGACTCATCCGCGCGAGGCAAAAGGGCGCGCCCGTGCAGTTAGAGATAAACATCGCGAGCCGTTTTCAGGACCAGGACCTGATGGGCTATAACGTGATAGCCGAGATTCCCGGCACGGACCTGAAAGACGAGATCGTGATGATCGGCGCGCACTTCGATTCGTGGCACGGGGGAACCGGAGCGACCGACAACGCGGCGGGCTCCGCGGTCGTGATGGAGGCGATGCGCATAATTCAAACCCTCGGGCTCAAGCCTCGCCGAACGATTCGGATCGGATTATGGAGCGGCGAAGAGCAAGGCCTTTTGGGCTCTCGCGCCTACGTCGCGCAGCAGTTCGGCAGGAGGCTTGATTCGCCGGGCCGGGCTTCCGACAGTAACGCCATTCCCCAGTACGAGCTGAGACCCGCGTATGAAAAATTCTCCGCCTACTACAATCTCGATAACGGTACGGGGAAGATTCGCGGAGTCTTCATGCAGGGCAACGAAGCTCTGCGGCCGATCTTCAGGGCGTGGCTCGCTCCCTTCAAGGATATGGGAGCATCGACCCTGACGGCATCGAGCACGGGCGGGACCGATCACCAGTCTTTCGACGGGATAGGGTTGCCGGGCTTTCAATTCATCCAGGACCCGGTCGAATACGGCACCCGGACCCACCACACGAACATGGACGTCTTCGACCGCGTCCAAGAAGACGACATGAAGCAGGCGGCGATCATCATGGCTTCGTTCGCGTACAACACGGCGATGCGAGATAAGCGCTTGCCTCGCAAGTCGATGCCGGGCTTGCCCGAGGCTCACTCAGGCCAGTAGCTTTCCGCTCAGGACGGGGCCGCGCAGCACTCAAGAAAATATGAGAGATTCGCTGCGCGGCCTCCGGCTGAATGATGCGTAGACGTGATTACCCGAGCTAATTGCCTTCACCATCACTCGGTCTCGGTGAGATTTTTGCCCGCTTCGTCTTTGATCCAGACCGACTTGATATTCAGGAATTCGCGAATGCCGTAATAGCCGAGCTCTCGCCCGTAGCCCGATTGCTTCACGCCGCCGAATGGCAGGCGAGGATCGCTCGCAACCATGCCGTTGATAAATACCATGCCCGCTTCGAGCTCTTCGATGAATTGCGCGCGCTCCGCCTCATCGGCCGTCCACGCGCTGCTTCCCAGCCCGAACCCGGTATCGTTGGCGATGCGGATTGCGTCCGCCGCGTCGCGCGCGCGGAAGAGCATGGCCACGGGGCCGAACAGCTCCTCGCGGTAAGCGGGAGAGTCCTCGGGAATGTCCGCGAGCACGGTGGGAGCGTAGTAGTTTCCGGGCCGCTCAATTCGCCTGCCGCCCGTCAGCAAGCGCGCTCCCGCTTCCACGCTCTTGCGGACCTGCTCTTCAAGGTCCGAGAGTATGCCGGAGGTCGCCAGGGGTCCCACGTCGGTCGCGTCGTCCATCGGATCGCCGACCTTCAGGGCTTCCATCCCCGCGACGAAGCGCCGCTCGAATTCGCCGGCAATCTCTTCGGCGACGATGAACCGCTTGGCGGCGATGCAAGACTGGCCGTTGTTGATCGTGCGCGCTTTGACGGCGGTCGAGACGGCCTCGTCGAGGTTCGCGCTCGGCATGACGATAAAAGGGTCGCTGCCGCCAAGCTCGAGCACGGTCTTCTTGATCCCCTTCCCTGCCCGGGCGGCCACCTCGCTCCCGGCCGGAGTGCTGCCCGTCAGGGTCGCGGCCTTCACTCGCGGATCGTCGATCAGCGCCGAGACTCTATCCGAGCCGATGAGTAAAGCCTGGAACGCGCCCGGGTCAAAGCCCGCCTGCGAAAATATGTCCTCGATTGCAAGCGCGCACTGGGGCACGTTCGACGCGTGCTTGAGCAGGCCCACGTTGCCCGCCATCAATGCGGGAGCCGCGAAGCGAAAGACCTGCCAGAAGGGAAAGTTCCAGGGCATGATGGCGAGCACCGGGCCGATGGGCTGATAGGATATATAGCTGCGCGAAGCGTTCGTATTGACCACCTCGTCGGCGAGCATTCTTTCGGCATTCTCCGCGTAATAGCGGCAGGCCAGGGCGCACTTGGCCGCTTCCTCGACGGCGGACTTGAAGGGCTTCCCCATCTCCGTCGTCATCAGTCGCCCGAATTTCTCCTTTTCCGCTTCGAGAATCTCGGCCGCGCGCGACATCTTCCTTGCCCGATCCGCGAACGAAGCGCGGCGGTGCTTCCGAAAAGTGTCCACGGCGAGCCGCAGCTTGCCGTCAAGCTCCGAGTCTGAGAGCGGCTCGAAGGACTTGAGAGTTTCACCCGTTGCCGGATTTATCGTTGCTATTGCCATTTTCCGTACCTCGATGCCGACTGCTTTCGATGAAAGCAGGCCGGCAAACGCCCTTCTTCGATCCGCCGAAAGCGCGGCTCAATTCACAAGTGCCTGCGTCCTTGGAAAGGTT
>DATLMR010000281.1:0-20828 GCA_035537555.1 Blastocatellia bacterium | reverse complement strand
CGGCCACCGCGCGAAGGACCGAGATGATGAAATCTATGTGCTCGTTCAGATCGACCGAGAGCTCTTCGGCGCCCTCGTAGACTTCATCGCGATTGACCGTGCGCGCGAAGGCCTTGTCCTTGAGCTTTTTTCTCACGGATTTCGATTCGAGGTCCCAGATTCCGTTGGGTCGAACGAGGGCGCTCGCCACGACGAAGCCCGTCAGCTCGTCGCACGCGTAGAGGGCTCTGGCGACCAGGGTGTCGCGCGGGACGTTCGTATAGTTGGCATGGCCGAGTATGGCGCGCCTGATCTCTTCGCTGTAACCGCGCTCGGCCAGGATCTCCGATCCCTTGAGAGGGTGGTCGGGCGGCTCCGGGTACTTCTCGTAGTCGAAGTCATGCAGCAGGCCGACAATCCCCCACTTCTCTTCATCCTCCCCGTACCGCGCCGCGTAGGCTTTCATCACGGCCTCGACCGCGAGGGCGTGCTTCCTCAAAGACTCTCCCACGGTGTATTCGCAGAGCAGGTTCCAGGCATCGTCACGTGTAGGCATAACCCTGACAGCATAGAACGCGGGCAAAGAAGTTTCAAATTAAGAATAGTTTTCGGCTTCGAGCCTTCGGAAGAGGGGAGATTCCAGGAAGCGAGTTTCGCATGACGCGTCACTCGAAGCGCATTCCCGAGGCCGCCGCAATATCGCGGCACGTGTCTGGGTCTATCGTATCCGGGGTCTATCGTGTCTGCGGACTATTCGGCCATCGCGGCAAGCTCGGCCCATCGCTCCAGGTCGCGGTCGAGCTGCCTGTCGAGCTCCTGCTGCTCTCCGAAGAGCGCTTCGATCAAACCGGAGTCGCTCGCGTTCGCGGCCATTCGAGCTTCTATCTCGATCTTTCTCTTCTCCGCGGCTTCGATGCGGGATTCGAGCTCCTGCAATTCCCGCTTCTCTTTGAAAGAGAGCTTGCGCGGCCCCGAAGATGCCCTGACCTCGCGGCTCCTGGCGGGCGCGACTTTCGCCGACAGGGCTTCGCTCTCCGCCGCCTCGCGCTCGCGAATTTCGAGGAAGGCGCTGTAGTTGCCGGGATACTCGCGCACGCGCCCGTTACCCTCGAAGCGGAAGACGTGCTCGACCGTCCGGTCCAGAAAGTACCGGTCGTGGCTCACTATGATCAGACATCCGTCGAAGGCGTCGAGGTATTGCTCGAGCACGACGAGCGTTTGAATGTCCAGGTCGTTGGTCGCTTCGTCGAGGAGCAGGACGTTCGGCGCGCCCATCAGCGCCCTGAGCAGGTTCAAGCGCCTGCGCTCGCCGCCCGACAACCGCCCGATGGGCGTGTACTGCATCTCGGGCGTGAAGAGGAACCTTTCGAGCATCTGGCCGGCGGTGATCAGCGATCCGTCGGCCGTCCGGATGAACTCCGCCTGCTCGCGGAGAAAGTCGATCACGCGCTGCTCGTCGTCGAGCGCGCGGTTCTCCTGATCGTAATAGCCGAGGGCTACGGTCTGCCCGATCTCGACCGTGCCCGAATCGGGCTCGACGCGCCCGGCGATGATGTCGAGCAGGGTCGTCTTTCCCGAGCCGTTCGGCCCGATGATCCCTACCCGGTCGCCGCGCTTGAGGAGGTAGCTGAACCCTTCGATCAACACCCTGTCGCCGTAAGATTTCGAGATCTCGCGGAGCTCGACGATCTTCTTTCCCATGCGGCGGGAGGCGACGGAGATGTCGAGGTCCGCTTTCGCCGCCTCGCCGGGCCTCTGCATCAGCTCTTCGGCGCGGTCGACGCGGGCCTTCTGCTTGGTCGAGCGCGCCTTCGCCCCCCGCCTGAGCCACGCCAGCTCCTGCCGGATGAGCGCCTTGCGCTTCTGGTCCTCGCTCGCCCGCTCGCGCTCCTGCTCCTCTTTCCTTTCGAGGTAGTAAGCGTAGCTTCCCGCGAAGGTTTGGATGCCGCCGCGATCTATCTCGAATATGCGAGTGGTCACGCGATCGAGAAAGTAGCGGTCGTGCGTCACGAGCAGCAGAGCGCCTTTGTATCGCGCGAGGTATGCTTCGAGCCACGCGACCGTGTCCGCGTCGAGGTGGTTCGTGGGCTCGTCCAGGATGAGCAGGTCCGGGCGCGCGATCAGCGCGTGGGCGAGGGCGACGCGCTTGCGCTGGCCGCCCGATAGCGCGCCGATCTTCGCTTCCGTGTCGGTGATCCCGAGCCGCGTCAGCACGGTCCGGGCATTCGTTTCGAGGTCCCACACTCCCGTCGTCTCGATCCGGTGCGTGAGGTCCGTGACGCGCCGTAGCAACCGCTCGTCCCCACTTCCGCGGGCCGCCAGGTCGCGACAGGCCGCTTCGTAATCGTGAAGCAGGCGCATCGCCTCGGTGTTTGCTTCAAAGATTGCGTCGAGCACGCTCTTATCGTCGTCGAGCCGCGGGACCTGAGGCAGGTAGGCGATCACGCGCCCGCTCGACACGACCACGCGCCCGGAGTCGGGCGCTTCTTCCCCGGAGAGTATGCGCAGGAGCGTGGTCTTGCCGGAGCCGTTCGCCCCGATCACGCCGACCCGGTCCGCCTCGTCCAGGCCGAACGAGGCTCCTTCGAAGAGAGGTTTTATACCGAAGTTCTTGCTGATGTTTTCGACAGAAAGAATGTTCATCGTTGAATTGACCTATACTTTAGCGCAGGGACTAAAGTGCCCATCTGGACAGGCCCAGCAGGACACAGTATAACACCCTTATGACGATTAGAAGCGCGTTCGCCAGTATCATCGCCTGCGTAGCCGCCTGCATCGGAGCAATGTTTTTCAGCGCTGCCGCGCAAACATTCGTCGCGCCGTCGCAACCGGCGGGCCAGGCCTCTACGCGCGAAGAGGCTTACCGCGCGAACAATCTCGGAGTCGCGCTGCTCGAGCAGTTCAAATACTCTGAAGCGGCAGAGATGTTCCGGCGCGCCCTCAAGGTCGATCCGACGCTGGCCATCGCGCGCATCAATCTCGGCATCGCGCTCTTCAACGTGCCGGACCTGGCCGGCGCTCAGCGCGAGCTGAAAGCGGCGGGCCCGTCCCTTCCCAACGCTCCTCAGACTTATTACATGCTCGGCCTCGCAGCCAAGTCCGAGAACCGGCCCGAGGACGCGATAGCGGCTTTCAAGCGCGTCCTCGAAATCGACCCGAACGACGCGGGAGCCAACATCAACTTCGGCCAGCTCCAGCTCCAGCAGCGCAAGTACCCCGAAGCCATCGCTCTGTTTCGCACGGCGCTCGCGGCGGAGCCTTACAACGTGACCGCGACTTATAATCTGGCCATCGCGCTCACGCGGGGCGGGCAGCGCGAAGAAGGGCAGAAGATGATGCAGAGCTTTCAGGCTCTGCGAGAGGCGGGCTACGGCACGACAATCGGCCAGAATTACCTCGAGCAGGGGCGCTATGCCGAAGCGCTATCTTCGACCGGGGCCGAGCCCGGCCTGGTCGAAAACGGCGTCCCCGACGCAGGCTTCGTCGATGTGCCGGCGAGCGGAGGGGCGGCGAGCCCTGACGCCGCTCCGGCCAGTCCTGCTTCGGCAAGTCCCGCCCCGGCAAGCCCCGCGCTGGGCCGCGCATTCAAAGCGGGCGAGCTGACCGATTCCGCGAAGCGCGACCTTGTCTCTTCTTTCAGCGACAACGTCACCCTCTTCGATTTCGACGGAGACGGTGATCTCGATCTGTTCGAGGTCGCTCCGTCCGCTCAAAGGCTCTACCGAAACGACGGAGGCAAATACTCCGACGTGACCGGCAGCTCCGGACTCTCGCCAGCAAAGACCGACGCGATAGGGATCAGCGCGGTCGCGGGCGATTACGACAACGATTCGAAGCCCGACCTCTTCGTGCTGCGCTACGGCGGGAGCGCGCTCTATCACAACGACGGTAACGGCAAGTTTTCCGACGCGACGTCGTCGTCGGCCATTCCCGCTTATCCATACCTCTCTATCGCGTCGGCGTTCGTCGATTTCGACCACGACGGCGACCTGGACATCTTCATCGCGGGGCTCGCGGACCTGTCGAAGCCGAAGAGCGGTGACGCGGTCTTCCCCCTCGACTTCGCCTCCGCGCCCAACAGGCTGATCAGAAATAACGGCGGCGGCAAATTCACGGACACGAGCGAGGCCGCGAAGGTAGCGGGGCCGACGGGCCATGCGGTCGCGGTAGTGCCGACCGATTACGATAACCGGCGCGATGTCGATCTGCTCGTCCTGAGCTACACGGGCGCGCCCGTTCTGTTCAGCAACCTGCGCGACGGTACGTTCCGCGACGTTGCGGCCGATGTCGGGTTAAACGTAAAAGGCCGCTTCACTTCGGTCGCGGCAGGCGACTTCAACAAGGACGACTACACCGACTTCTTCTTCGGCAGAGACGACGGCCCGGGGCTCATCGCGACGAGCGACGGCAAGACGCGCTTCACCACCGCCCCCGCGCCCTCGGGCACGGAATCGGCCGCTTCGGCCCAGTTCCTCGATTACGATAACGACGGGCTGCTCGACCTCATGCTCCTGTCGCAGCAGGGCGCGCGCGTCTTCCGCAACCTCGGCGGCAAGTGGGATAACGTCTCCGCGCGCGCGGTCCCGGGCGCTTTGTGGCAAGCGATGCTCGCGTCCAAGCCCGCGCCGCGCGCGTTCGCGTCGGGAGACATCGACGGCGACGGCGACACGGACGCGGTCGCGTCCTTCTCGCCCGGCGGCCCCCGCGTCGCGCGGAACGACGGAGGCAACCGGAATCAGTCCGTGCGCGTGCGGCTCGAAGGCAAGGTGAGCAATCGAAGCGGCGTGGGCGCGAAGGTCGAAGCGCGCTCGGGAAGCCTCAAGCAGAAGCTCGAAACCTACTCCGCGAGCCCCGCCCCCGCGCCCTCGGGCGTGGTCTTCGGCCTCGGCAAGCGCGCGGGAGTCGACGCCGTGCGCGTGCTGTGGCCCGCGGGCATAGTGCAGGCAGAGACTGAGGTCGCGGCCGCGAAGGCCGGAGATCCGAAGGTGGCGCAGGGGCTGACCGTTACCGAAGTCGATCGCAAGCCTTCGTCGTGCCCTTATCTTTATGCGTGGAACGGCGAGCGGTTCGAGTTCATAACCGACTTCATGGGCGGAGGCGAGATGGGATACTGGATGTCTCCCGGAGTCCGCAACATTCCCGACTCCGACGAGTACGTGCGCATACCCGGAGACAAGCTCAAGCCGCGCGACGGGCGCTTAGAGCTCCGCGTGACCAACGAGCTTGAAGAAGCGCTCTACATCGACCGGCTTCAATTGCTCGCGGTCGCGCACCCGTCCGACACCGAAGTCTACCCGAACGAGGGGATGATCGACCCGCCGCGCCCGCCCTTCAAGCTCTACTCCACGCGGGGCGCGCGCCCGCCGGTCGCGGCCTTCGACGACCGGGGCCGCGACGTGCTCGCGCGGCTCTCGCGCCTGGACCGCCAGTACCCCGACGGCTTCGCTCTGCATTCAATCCGCGGCTACGCGGAGATGCACGACCTGACGCTCGACCTTGGCGAGCCGTCCAAGGCGAAAGACGGCAGGACCGTGCTGCTGCTCACGGCGTGGACCGACTACGCCTTCTCGAGCGACAACGTCTCGGCGCACCAGGCGGGCCTGAGCTTGAGCCCGCCCTCCCTGCAGGTGAAAGACGCGAGGGGCGAGTGGCGGACGATCATTGAAGACATCGGCATACCCGTCGGGCGGCCTCAGACGGTGGTCGTCGATCTCACGGGGAGATTCCTTTCGGCCAGCCGAGAGGTGCGCCTGAGAACCAACATGCGAATCTACTGGGACCAGGCGCTGGTCGATACTTCCGGCGGAGACGCGCCCTCGCGGATAAGCAAGCTCGAAGCCGGTAAGGCGGAGCTCCGGTGGCGCGGGTTTTCAGCCGAGGTCACGCCCGACGGGCGCGAGCCGTTCGGCTACGATTACAGCCGCGTCTCTTTCACCTCTCCGTGGAAGGTGATGCCGGGCCGCTACACGCGCGAGGGCGACGTGAGAGAGCTGATCTCGGAGATCGACGACATGTTCATCATCTCGCGGCCCGGCGACGAAGTGGCCCTCTCTTTCGACGCGTCGGGGCTCGCGCCGCTCCCTCCCGGGTGGAAGCGCACGTTTCTCCTTTATGCCGATGGGTTCAGCAAGGAGATGGACATCAACTCGGCGAGCCCGGACCAGGTATTGCCGCTCCCTTTTCACAAGATGACGAGCTATCCGTATGCTTCGCCCGAAGCGTACCCGGCGACCCCCAGGCATCGCTCGTACCTGGAGCGGTACAACACGCGAGTGGTGACTTCGACCGTGCCGCCCATAGAGACGGCTTTCGCGGATCGAGCCGCCCCGCCCAGGGCAAAGGTCGATAATTCCGGCCCGGCCCAATCACGCAAGAAGGGATTACGATGAATATGGAGCATCTCAGGTATTCAGTGGCCGCCTGCCAGACCGACCTTCCGAACCCGGTAGCGCGCGGGCAGATGAGAAAAAACACCGACCGCATGCTCGACATGATAGATTCGGCGGTCGCGGGCAGCGCGCCTTTCCTCCCCGTCAGGCTCGTCGTCTTTCCCGAGTTCGCGCACTCGGCTCCCGTCTTTGCGACCGTGGACGAGCTGATCGAAAAGCTCGCGGTCGCCATCCCGAACGAGCACACCGAGAGATTGGAGCTGAAGGCGCGCGAGCATGGCGTCTACATTCAATCGGGGTCCATGCTCGAAGTCGATCCGAAATACCCGGGCGTCGTCTTCAATGCCACGTGCCTGATCGGGCCCGAAGGCATGCTCTATAAATACCGCAAGGTGAACACCTGGATCCCTTACGAAGTCCACTCAAGCCCGCACGACCTGGAAGGCTACGACGAGCCGATGTTTCCCGTGGCCGACACTCCCATCGGGCGCATAGGGGTCGCGATCTGCTACGACTGGATATTCCCGGAGACGATACGCCAGCTCGCGGCCAACGGCGCCGAGGTCTTCGTCCGCGTATCGGCTTACATGGACCCGTGGGGCGCGACCGAGCCGATGGACTGGTGGACCGTCGTGAACCGGTGCCGGGCGATCGAGAACATCGGCTACGTGGTGGCGGCGAACCAGGGAGCCAGCCTCAAGTTCTACCCGCCCTATTCGTGGCCGGGCGGGAGCCAGGTCGTGGACTTCGACGGGCGATTGCTCGCCCAGGCGTCGCCGGGGCCGGGCGAGCGCATAGTCGTCGCGCCCGTAGACATCTCGGCCCTGCGGCACGAGCGCGCGACCCGGCGCGGCCATCATATGCTCGCGCATTTGCGCACGGAGGCTTATCCGGTTTACGCTTCTCATGTCTATCCTCCGAAGCGCGAGGATGGCCCGGATAAAAACAAGCTCTCTTACGAAGGCAATAACGAGCTGATCGACGAAGCCAAACGCCGTCTCGCCAGATGAATGACCGCTTGCCGGCCCGAGCTTCATCTTTTAATTTAAACCCCTGCAACTTCATGGCTTTTGAGAATCGAGAGCCGAAGCAGGGCCACATCATTCGAGCGAGGATTTGGAAGTGGCAAAGACTATTGGAATATTGACCGGAGGCGGCGATGTTCCGGGGCTGAACCCCTGCATCAAAGAAGCCGTGAATCGAGCCATAGACGAAGGTTACAGGATCTACGGAATCCGAGGCGGATGGGGCGGGCTGCTGAAATACGACAGGGAAGACCCCGAGAGCTTTAATAAATGCTTCGTGGAGCTGGACAAGAAATACGTTCGCACGATCGACCGGACGGGCGGCACCATCCTGCACACGAGCCGTACCAATCCCGGCAAAGTCAAAGTGAACGACGAGCCCGAGTTTCTCAAAGACCCCGACCACCTGCACGCGGAAGAGAGCGACCCGCGTCCGCGAGACTTCACTCCGCACGTGCTTCGCAACCTGGAGCACCTCGGCATCGAGATGCTCATCCCCATAGGCGGCGACGACACGCTGAGCTACGGAGAGCGCCTGCACCGCGAAGGCATCAAGGTCATCGCCATACCTAAGACGATGGACAACGACGTGTACGGCACCGATTACTGCATCGGCTTCAGCACAGCCGTTACTCGCAGCGTGCAGTTCATCCACCAGCTTCGCACCAGCACCGGCTCTCACGAGCGAATCGCCGTCATCGAGCTCTTCGGGCGCAACAGCGGAGAGACGAGCCTGGTCAGCTCTTACCTCGCGGGCGTCGATCGCGCGTTGATTTCGGAAGTCCCCTTCGACCCTGAGAAGCTGGCCGAGCTGGTCATGCAGGACAAGAAGGCCAACCCGAGCAACTACGCGATGGTCAGCATCAGCGAGGGCGCGCACATGATAGGAGGCAAGGTCGTCGAGTTCGGCGAGGCCGACCCGTACGGCCACAGGAAGCTGGGAGGCATCGGGCAGATAACCGGCGAAGCCTTGAAGAAGCTCACCGGCCAGGACATCGTCTATCAACAGCTCGGGTACCTGATGAGATCGGGCGCGCCCGACGCCCTGGACCTGATGGTCTCCGTCAACTACGCGCACATGGCGATGGACCTGATACACGAAGGGGTGTCGGGAAGGATGTGCGCCCTGCGCGACGGGAGCTATACGCACGTGCCCATAAGCACGATGACCTCCGGGCTCAAGCGCGTCGATGTCGATGAGCTCTACGACGCGAAACAGTACCGGCCGAAGGTGCGCCACGTGCTGGGCAAGCCCATGTTTCTCTACTGACGCCTCGAATCATCGCGGGGCCGGCCCCCGCGGCCTTATACCCCTCGGTCGTCGGCAATCGAGCGTTCATCCCTTGAGCTTGCGCGTCTCACTCAGTATACTTCGGGTGCCTTATCCTCATCCGCGCTCACCAGCGCTACAAATCTTGAAAAAGGAAGCTGTGTCCGATGAAGAATTTTGTTCACGCCATAGGCTGTCTTGTAATGATCTGCGTGATCGGCCTCCCGGCCTTCGCCCAGCTTGCGGCGACCTCGACCCTGAGCGGCCGCGTAAGCGACGCGCAAGGAGCCGTCCTCTCCGGGGCCGGAATAACCTTCATTCATGTCCCGACCGGCGTCAGGCGCGAAACCGTCACGAACGATGATGGATACTTCGTGCTCACGAACCTCACTCCCGGCGAGTACACGCTCGAGGTCAAAAGAAAAGAGTCTCAAACTAAGCTCAGCCTGAGCATCACGCTTGAGGTCGGGCAGGACCAGACGCTCGATCTTACGCTCAGCGCGGGCGACGAGGTGACGGTTCTGAGGGGGGAGGACTCTCTGCGGTCGGTCGATACGAGCTCTTCCATAATCGATGGAGTGATCGACAGCCAGGCCATAGAGAACCTCCCCCTGAACGGGCGGAACTTTCTGGAGCTCGCGCTGCTGCTGCCGGGCAACGCCCCCGCTCCGAACTTCGACCCGACCAAGACCAACAGCGTGCTCATCTCGTCGGCCGGGCAGATCGGGCGCGGCGGCAACATAACCGTGGACGGCGCGGACAATAACGACGACGTGGTCGGAGGCCCGCTCCAGAACATACCGCAGGACGCGGTGGCGGAATTCCAGATCGCCACGAACCGCTTCTCGGCTCAGCTCGGCCGCTCCGCCTCTTCCGTAATCAACGTCGTCACGCGCTCGGGATCGAACGACCTGCACGGGGCGGCCTCCGCCTTCTTCCGCGACCGCAGGCTTCAGGGGCTTCCGGCGACTTTCGACCGCGGCAACCAGGAGCCGCCTTTCGACCGGCAGCAGTACTCCTTCGCCTTCGGAGGGCCTCTCGTCAGGAACAGAGCGTGGTGGTTCGGAGCGCTCGAATACCGCAACCAGGACGGCGCCGTGCTTGTCGGAGAGCGCGACACCGCGACTCGCTCCATCAGGCGAGGCTTCGCCCCCGCCCCGCTCGACGACCTGCTCGCGACCGCCCGCGTCGATTGGAACCCGAGCGATTACGACCGGCTCGGTTTCAGATACGCCGTCGAGCGCGCGGACGACGTTGCGGCGAGCACCCTCATCCGATCCATCGGCTCGGCTTCGCAGAGGCAGGCGAGCAGCAACCGTTATCATTCTCTCCTGGCCAACTGGACGCGCCTCTTCTCCTCGCGCCTCGTCAACGATTTCAGATTCAGCGTCAGCAATTTCAGCAACGAGATAGAGCCCGTCGCCCCCGGCCCGCAGCTCACCTTTCCGAGCCTCCAGGACGGGGCGTCTTTCCGCGTGCCGCAGGGGACGAAGCAGAACCGCTTCCAGTTCGCGGACACCGTCACCCACGTGCGCGGCGCTCATACCTTATACCTGGGAGGCGAGTTCCACCGGGTCGACGCCAGTTTCGACCTGCGGGTCTTTCAGCAGGGCCGCATCGAGCTGGTCGAAGACTTTCCTGACTTCGACCATAACGGAGACGGCCGCATAGACGACGACGACCTCCTGTTCGTCGTCACGCTTCGCAGCGGGAAGCCGGACCAGGCGCTCTTGATTCCCGACGCCGATAACAACTACTTCGCCGCTTTCGTTCAGGACGACTGGCGCGCGCACCGGCAATTGACGCTAAACCTCGGCCTGCGCTATGAGCTCGATACCGATGTCAAAAACATCAGCCGGGTCGATGAATTGAACCCGCTCATCCTGCCTTTCCTCGGCGGCAAGCGCGCCCGCGACAAGAACAATTTCGCGCCGCGCGTCGGCTTCAACTGGGCGACCGGCGACGGGCGGCTGAGCGTGCGCGGCGGTTACGGCATCTACTACGACCGGGTCACTCTGCAGATCCAGTCGCTCGAACGCGGGCTCGACGGCCGCGCCCTGCCCATCGAAGTGCGCGCGGGCAACACCTTCTTCATAGACCAGAACACCGGAATGTTCCCTCCATTCGCGCCCACCGTCTCAAACCCTTTCACGGGATTCATACTGCCCGGCGCGGGAGCCTCCGGAATAAACATCATCGACAACGGGTTGGAAAATCCGATGGTCCAGCAGATGAGCCTCGGCATACAGAAGGAGCTCGGCAGAGACTTCATCGTGACGGCCGACTACCTCCACAACTTCGGCACGCACTTCATCATCGGCCGCACGATCGGCACGGTCTTCAACCCCGTTGTCGGGGGGCCGGACCGCGTGGTGAACCTCGAATCGAGCGTGCAGACCAGGTACGACGGACTGCTTCTGAGCCTGCGGAAGAATTACGCGAACCGCTATCAATTTCGCGCGTCGTACACGCTTTCGAAGGCCTTCAACTTCGCAAACGACGACCAGATCCCGTTCAACGAGGGGCCGGTCGATCCGAACAACCTCGGCCTGGAGTACGGCCCCACTCCGAACGATCAGCGCCATCGCTTCACCTTCTCCGGCGTATTCGACCTGCCCGGACGCATCACGCTCGCGCCCATCTGGACGCTCGCCTCGGGAGTGCCGATGGACATCATCCTCCCCTCGGGCTCCGGGCGCATCCCCGTGCTTCAGCGCAACGCGGGCGGGCGTCTCTTCAAGACCGGCTCCGAGCTGAACGACTTTCTGCGCCGGGTGAACGCCGGTGGAGGGATCAATGGAGCCCCCCTGCCGCTCGTGCGCGAGGACGCCCGCTTCAACGACAGCTTCAACTCGCTCGACCTGCGCGTCTCCCGGGCGTTCTCAATCGGGGAGAGCGTCCGCATCGAGCCGATCGCCGAAATCTTCAACGTCTTCAACGTGACTAATATTCTGGGCGTGTCTAACGTGAATTACTCGGGATTTTCAAACGTGCTGGTGCGCGACAGCCAGATCGAGGGAAGCCCCGGCTTCCTGCGCTCGTCGAGCTTCGGCCAGCCCGTTACGACCGCGGGCGGAGTCTTCGGGTCGGGAGGCCCGCGCGCCTTTCAATTCGCGGTGCGCGTCTCGTTTTAGACGGGGGCCGGAGATGGCGCAAGCGCAAAAAAGGGAATTGACCCGGGAGATCGGCCTCGCGTCGGCCGCGTCGCTGGTCGTGGGCGAGGTGATCGCGGTCGGCATCTTTCTCACGCCCGCGGATATGGCCAAGTCTCTGGGCTCGCCCATGTGGCTGCTCGCCGTCTGGGTCGCGATGGGGGCCATGGCCTTGAGCGGAGCGCTCTGCTACGGAGAGCTTGCCGCCCGGTTCCCCGAGGCCGGGGGCGGCTATGTCTACCTCCGCGAGGCCTTCGGGCCGCGCCTCGCTTTTTTATACGGGTGGATGTGCTTCCTCGTGCTCGACCCCGGCATAACCGCCGCGCTCGCGGTCGGCCTCGCAAGCTATGCCGGATACATCGTCGGCCTTTCGCCGGTCGCGGGCAAGCTGCTGGGCATCGCGGCCATCCTCTCGCTCGCGGCGCTCAATATTTTGGGCGTGAGCCGCGTCGCCTGGCTCATGCGGTGGCTGACCGTGTCGAAGCTCGGCCTGCTCTCTCTGCTCGTCGTGTGGGGGTTCGGCATGAGGCTGGGCGACTGGTCGAACTTCACGCCCTTCGTCGCGCAGCGCGCGGGCTCGGCTCCGCTCGCGGGCGCGCTTGCGGGCGCGATGGTGGCGGCCTTCTTCTCCTTCGGAGGGTGGTGGGACCTGAGCAAGGTCGCGGGCGAAGTACGCGACCCGGCGCGCACCCTCCCGCGCGCGCTCGCGGCGGGAGTCGTGATCGTCACGCTCGTCTATATTCTGACGAGCGCGGTCTTCATCTACCTCGTGCCCATAGAGCAGGTCGTCTCGGGCGAGACATTCGCCGCGCAGGCGGGCGCGGCCCTCTTCGGGCAAAGCGGCGGCCAGGTCTTCTCGATCATAGTGATCGTCTCGGTCCTCGGCAGCCTCTCGGGCGTGATAACGACGGCTCCGCGCGTCTATTACGCGATGGCTCGCGACGGGGTCTTCATACGCTCCGTTTCGTCGCTCCACCCGCGCTTCGGCACGCCCGCCCGCGCCATCGCGTTACAGGCGGGGCTCGCGAGCCTCCTGGTCGCGGTCGGCACGTTTCAGCAGATAATCTCCTACTTCGTATTCGTGACCGTCATCTTCATCGCGCTGACCGTCGCGGCGGTCTTCAGGCTGCGAGGCGGCGCGCGCGCGGAGACTTCCTACCTGACGCCGGGATACCCCGTGACGCCGCTCATCTTTCTGGCGCTGGTAGGCCTGTTGCTTTTCCTGCTCGCGGGGCACAATCCCCGGCAGGCTTTACTGGGCGTGGGGGTTGTGGCAATCGGCGCCCCGTTTTATCATTTCGTCTTTAGCAGACGATCAACAAGAAGGGATGAGGATAGATGACCTGGATCAAGACCGTTCCGATGGACGAGGCGGACGAGAAGCTGAAGCGCGCCATGAAGATGCAGAAGGAGAGCTATCCGCCGGAGTACGCGACGCCCGTGCACCCGACTCCCGACGGCGGGTCTTCCGGCATCGTGGCCTCGCACAGCCTGATACCGGACGCGCTCTACCACGCCTTCTCGACCTTCGGGGCGCTGATGTCGCCCGATCTCCCGCTCACGCGGGCGCAGCACGAGATGATCGCCACGATGGTCTCGGTCACGAACAGGTGCTTTTACTGAATCGAGTCGCACGCAGAGTTTCTGCGTCGGGTCACTCTGGATGAGTCCCTGGTTCGGGCGATAAGCGAAGACTACACCACCGCGCCGATCTCCGAGCAGGACCGCGTGATGCTCGATTACGTGGTCAAGCTGACGAAGGACGCCGTGCAGGTGAGCCCGCGCGACCACGAGCTATTGCGCGGAGCGGGCTTCGACGACAAGGCCGTCCTGCAGATCACCCTCATCGCCTCGTGGTTCAACTACATCAACCGCGTGGCGGATGCCCTCGGCGTCGGCCGCGAATGAAGCGCCGCTATTGCGCGAGTATCTTTTCCTGATTGGCCAGGATCCGTTCCTGGTTGGCCTGAATGGCCTCCTGGTTGGCGAGCAGCCGGTCGAGCTTCGCCTGATTGGACTGAATCCGCTCCTGGTTTGCGATTATCGTTTTCTGGTTTGCGATTATCGTTTTCTGGTTCGCGATCACTTCGTCAGAACTCATGAAGTTCACCTTTCATAAAATCCGAATTATTCGATGAGAATTCCTGGAGCGCCTTCCCGCGGCTTGCCCGGGCTTACCCGTTATTTCGAGCGGCGGTGAGCGCGGGCTCGACCGTCCCCGAGGACCTGCGCGAGGTCCACCAGATTTCGATCAGGTTCGCTATGGGTCCCACGATGAAGAGCGCGTAATAAGGCGCGTGCACGTTCTCGTTCAGGCGCAGGATCATCTCGACCAGGGCCACCGAGAAGGCGACGACGCACTGTCCCAGCTTCGACTTCACGGTCGTCTTCGGGTCCGTGATCATGAAGAAGACGAAGAGCTGATACATCGGCCCCGTGATCGGGGCGACTTCCGCGAGAAACGGGTGGCCGGCCAACCAGCTTCTGAGAAATGAGAAGAAGAGGAAAGAGAGGACGTACGTGGCGCAGATGTGAAACCGCTTGAGCCTCCAGATGATGAGGGACCCGAGCGCCCAGACGACCAGCATCGGCCAGACGAAATTGCCCCATTGAACGCTCAGGCTCGCGACCGAATCTGAGGCGAGAAAGAGCATGGCGCAGATGCCGAAGTTCGAGGGGTTCCAGATGTGCCGCCCCTTGACTCTCAAGACGTACTTCGACGTGATGCTGATCGCGCTGCACAGGGCGTACGGCCAGACGGCCGGGGACCTCACGAGAATGCCCACGCTTATGCCTGAGATATAAGCGCTCGCCAGGTGCGGCCATTTGCCCGTGAAGACGCGCGCGAGCACCACCTCCACCAGGATCGCAGTCCCGATGGCGAGAGCCGTCTTGTAGTAGCTTTCGAGGATGCCGAACGAAAGCTGGCCCACCAGCAGGATCAGGGTGATGAAGAGCGGGGCCGTAAATCGACTGTCGTAACGGAAGCGACGGCCCCCGGCGCTGCCGGATACCGTGCCCTCCGGCCCCTGGCCGGTCGACGTAGAAGCAGGCGAACTGTATGCCGGGTTCATGGTGGTTCTAGGGCTCCTTTACCGTATTAACCTTGCCGATCTTCGGAGTCAAGATATTCTGGATTTTACCAGAAGGCCAGTGAATGACCACCCTCTCGACCGAGGCTTTCTTCCCGAGGCCGAAGTGCAGGCGGCGCTGGTTCTGCGCGCAGAAGCCGCTGCCCCCCGAGACCTCCTGCATCTGCACCTGCCCGTTCCAGTATACGCGCACCTGCGCGCCTATGGCGCTGCGGTTGGTCGATCCTCCTTCGAGGTCGAAATCTATCCAGTCGTTTTCAGGCGAAACCGTATTCTTGTAGACGAGCAGAGGCCCTCTCTGGTTCGCCACGACCACGTCGAGCGCCCCCCGGTTCCATAAATCGACGAGCGCGACCGAGCGCCCGTCGTAGGTGTCCGACGCCCCGACCACCTGCGCGACTTCCGAGAATTTGCCCGCGCCGTCGTTTATCCAAACCTTCTTTTGCTGGTAGCCCGAAAGGCTCCGCCCGCCCATCGGCGGCCAGTTCTTCGCGTCCGAGATGATCGTGCTGTTGCCCCCCGCGACCTTCGAGAAGTCGTACCAGTAGCTGGTCCCCTTATCGGCCGAGACGTAGCCGTTGGTCAAGTAGAGGTCCTGGAAGCCGTCGTTGTTCAGGTCTCCGAATTGCGCGCCGAAGCTCCAGCCGCCGAGCTCGACCCCCATGTCGCGCGCGAGGTTCTCATACTGGAGCTTGTCGCCCGCCGCGCCTTCCCTGGGCACCCATAAGTTATTGCCCTGAATCAGCACGCCCTCCTCGGAGATGTTCGTGATGTAGATGCTGAACCTGCCCGTATTCAGGATGTCTCCGTAAGCCACATTCATCCCGCTCTTGGGCGCGAACCCCACGCCGGTCGCCTTGCCCACCTCCCGGAACCGCTTGCCCCTCTCGTTGAAGAAGAGCTCCGCGACCCCGTAATCGTTCGCGATGAAGAGGTCGGGGTAGCCCGTGCCTCGAAGGTCGGCGGCCGAAGCCGCGAGCGCCCAGCGCCGGCTCTGCAACCCCATCTGCTCACTCACCTCTTCAAACGAGCCGCCGCCGAGATTGTGGAAGAGGTACTTTCGCCCGCCATTCTGCGCGTACTCGAAACTCTCGGGCATCATGCGCGTGTCCTTCAGATTCCACAGGTCTACGCTCTCCGGGTAATAGCCTCCGACGAAGAGGTCGAGCCGCCCGTCGCGGTCGTAATCGAGCCAGACGGCGCTGTTGGCATTGACCCATTGAGGGAGGCCCGCCTTCTCCGTGACCCTCGTGAAGGCGCGCCCCGCGTCGTTATGAAACAGCTCGGGCTTTCCCCATCTGTAAACGAACAGGTCTTCGTAGCCGTCGTTGTCATAGTCGCCCCAGACCGCGCCCATAGAGACGCCCGTCTCTTTCCGGTTCAGGTCCGCCAGCCCCGCTTCTCCGGCCACGTCCCTGAAAGTGCCGTCGCCCAGGTTGCGATAGAGCGCGTTGAAGCTCCCTTCGCCGCTGTTGGTTACGTACAGGTCCTGCCATCCGTCGCGGTCGAAGTCGGTCACCGAAACGGCAGCGCCCATCGATGCGACCTGCGGCATTATGTGCTCCAGCTTCGAATCGAGCTGCGGAGCTTTGTGGGTGAAATTCACACCGGCGGCCTTCGAGACTTCCTCGAAACGGAAGCCGTAGCGAGAGAGCGCCGACCCCGGATCGCCCGCGAGCTTCGCGGCCTCGCTCCGGTTCGACAGGCGTTTCAACACCAGGGGGACGGCGAGTAAGCCTAAGAAGAAGATCACGAGAATTATCTTGGAAATTCGAACCTGCATTACCGCATCCTTGATCTCAACGCGTTATGAAAGCGCTCGGGCGTGACATAGCGCGTGTGGTACTCCTGCCAATCTTGAGGGTAGCGACGATAGACCGGATCGTCCTCCAGACGCCCCGGCGGCGTAGTATAGTCGGGCGCGTCGTGCGAGGGCAAGGGCAGCACGGTCCTGGAAAAGGTCGTGTTGTAGTCGCCGTCCTTCTCCCACCCGTCTCCGACCAGCACGTAATCGCGCACCCACCCGTCGGGCGGAGGCGGCCGCGACGGGAATCGCAAAGCCAATTCGTCGCCCGCGTTCATGATCACGTAGCGGTCGTCCACCCTCGCAAGCAGCTCGTTGACTTCGCCGAAGCGCGTGTAATAGCCTATCAGGTCGCGCCACACCTGCTGCGTGCCCGCGAGCCTGTACTCCGGCAGTTCGGGCGAAGACCTGTTCGCGCGGCGAGAGACGTTGAAGCCGCGATAGCGAAGCTCGGCCGAGCTCGCGTCGATTCGCTCGGCCCTCATCGTATCGAGCGGGAGCCCGGAGGCCCATTCCAGAGAGTCCCAGTATACCTCCATGTCGGTTCGCAGGCGGAGCCTCCGGCCGGCGCTCTTCCGGAACACGCCGTCGAGGCTGATCATCACGGTCTTCGTCTTGCCCGCGGGGAACCCGAGGCCGGGGCGCGCGGCCGCCCAGCCCCCCTTGCCGTCCGGGACTTCGAGGCTCAGAGATTGCGGGGGGCCGTGGCTCCCCTGGCTGATCGCGACGTTGATCGAGCTATCGGTCGGCTGAATCCAGCCGTTCCCGACGAGCCACGCGCCCTCAAGCGGCACGTCGTCTCCGAGCTCGACCTCTACGTAGTGATCGCGCGCGACTCCCTGGTAAGCGCCGCGGCCGAACGTGTCGAGATATATCTGGTCCCGCGCGCGAACGACCTCCGTCACGTCCCGCCCGCTGTCGTCCCGCGCGCGCGCGAAGGGGCGCGGCGGCGTGGTCGGGATGAGGTCCAGCTTCGGAGGGGGGATTGCGAATCGCTCGTCGACGAAGACCTCCGTGCCGGCGGGGTGGTCCACGACCATGAGATGGACGTGATCGAAGAAGTGAGTCTCCCATAAATCGGCGGTGATCCGCAGATCGTAGAAGCCGTCGCGCGGCGCGAGCTGGCTCCCCCGAATCTTCACCCGGTCTTCGGTCATCATCACGTTCGCGGTGTCCTGCCCGTTTATTCGCAGTCCCAGCGGCGACCGCCATATGAAATCGGTGACGAAGCTCATCTGCTCGCCGTCGTAGGCAAAGAGCCACGGGCACGAGCCCTTGAGCCGCTGCTCCGTGAGGATCGCCTGGTCGGATTTCAAATCATACTCCGCCTGCACGGAGCCGTTGGGCCATATGATCCGCGCGAGGTCGGCCCCGGTCCTCTCTCCGAGCCCGAAGTGGACCAGCGGGCCAGAGATCGTCTGCTTCTGAAAGAGCAGGTCCGAGCGAATCTCGATCTCTCCGCCGACGCCGAACGAGTTGATCCGCTGGTCTCCCGACGATTCAGCCGCGCGCGGCCTCACGACCTGCCAGTGATAATCCTTCGAGCCGCTGCCGACGAATCGAGTGGCCTGCTCCGCGTTCGACACTCCCACGAGGTCGAGCCTCCCGTCGCCCGTCACGTCCGCCACGCCGAAGACGCGCCCTTCGACCCGAGCGGCGGGAGAGAATTTCCCCTCCCGGTCGCTCAGCCATATCATCGCGCCCGTCCGCGCCGCCATCGCCAGATCGAGGCCGCCGTTGTTATCAAGGTCCGCGAGGAACAGGAAACCGGCTTCAGGAGCCGTTGTTATGTCGTCTGTTATATCACGCCCGGCCCAGGACGCGAGCCGCGTGACTTCCCACCCTTCGTCGCCGCCTTTGGCGGAGAGTCGTAGTATCTCGCCCTGCCGAGCCACGATCAGGTCTACGAGCGCATCGTTGTTCACGTCGGCCGCGCTCAGCCCCGCGACCGACTCGAAGCCGCCCGGGAGCACGCGCGGGCGAAACTGGCCCGCGCGCTCGTTGGCGTATACGCGCAGGGTCCCGCCCGCGTCGAGCAGGGCCGCGTCAGGGTCCCCGTCGCCGTCGATGTCGGCCCACGCGAAGCCTCGAATGTTCGCGGCCTTCTCGAAGGGCCTTTGCTCTGCGAACGAGCCGTCGCCGTTGTTTCTGAGCACGACGGGAGGGCCGGTCTTCGGGGCGAGCAGGATGTCGAGATCGCCCTCGCTATCGATGTCGGCCGCCCACGCGCCCGCGTAAGCCGCGCCTGTTGAGCCGGGCGGAAGCGACATGCGCGCGGTCACGTCGTTGAACTTTCCATCGACGGCCTGCTCGAAGAGCCTGAACCCGCCCTCGCCGGCCAGCGCGAGGTCCGTCCTGAAATCGTAGTTGAAGTCGAGCGGGGCGATGCCGAAAGAGCCGGGCGGCGCGTTTCCCGGGCCGCCGGGGAAAGGGAGCCGGGCGTCCGCGACGAGCACCTCCGACCCGCTCGCGCGGACGATGACGGGATCGCCCTCGCCCGAGAGTGAGACGGCCCCGGCCCACTGCCATTTGCCCGAATCATTCGCGACCGCCCGCTCTGGATTGAACGCGAGCGCCTCGTCGGGAGCGGAGGGCTCCGGTTCAGGCGAAGGCAGGCGCATGAAACGGGTGATCGGTTCTCCGACCACTTCGGGAGGGAACCTGACTTCCGCCAGGCTCTGTCGATAATCGGGCACGCGCACGAGCACGTTGCGGAGGAAGGCCACGCGGCTCGCGGCCATTCTCGGGTTCGGTCCCGAGGCCGCCGTCTTCAAAGCCGCGAGCTGCTCGCGCACTTCGGGAGGCCAGGCGGACGACCTCGCTTCGAGGCGCGCGACGATATTGCGAAGGGCGTCCGCTTCGCCGCGCTTCGCCGCGAGGCGCGTTACTTCGAGCTGCACCGCGAGGTTATCGGGCTCGAGGCCCACTACCTCTTCGTACAATCTCTGCGCTTCGGCCTCAGAGTCATCTCCGCCCCGCCGCTCGATCTCCTGCGCCAGGGAGTAGCGCGCTTTCAACGCCCTGGGGTTCAGCTCGACGGCGCGGCGCAGGTGGTCGATCGCGGCCGCGAGGTTGCCGCGATTGCTTTCGAGCAGGCCGAGCAGGATCTCTACATCGCCGCTGTCAGGGGCCAGGCCCCGAGCCTTTTCGAGCCTCTCCGCCGCCTGCTCCAGCTCTTTCTGGCGCAAGGCGAGCAGGCCGAGGTCGGCCCACGCGGCGGGCTCGCCGGGAGCGAGGCTCGTGACCTTCTTGAGGCTCTCTTCGGCGCGATTGTCCTCGCCGGTCTGCATCGCGGCCAGGCCGACGTAGAAGGCGGAGACGGCCTTGCGATACTCTTCCGACCCCTTACCGGGCAGGTCATCTCCGCGTCGGCATGCGGAAAATCCGAGGGCGATAACCAGGATCGAAGCTATTGATAGATGGCGGCAGGTCGATGGCATTTCGGGAATAAAGTATCAGGGGTTCGGGGTCCGGGGCCAGGGGCCGATGATAATGATTGCGGGGAGCGCGCGCGGGGCGGACGCGGTCCCCGGCAACTGGCCGCCGACCCGCGATGCCTGTAAACTTAGTAATTATCATGATCGAAGAGATACTCTCGAGGAAGGCGCGCCTGCTTTCGTTCGCCGTGCTCGCGGGCGCGCTCGCGCTGTGGGCGGGGCTCTCGCTTCTTCGGATCTTTCCCGAATCGCTCTTCCCGTCTCCGCTCTCGGTTGCCGCGGGGTTCGGCGAAGAGCTGAGAACCGGGCGGCTGTTCAATGACATCGTCGCGTCTCTGTTTCGCGTGGCGACAGGCTTCGGCCTTGCCGTGATCTCAGGCGTGCCGCTCGGGCTCGCGCTCGGCCATCACAGCCGCGCGCGCGCGGCGCTCTTGCCGGGGATAAATTTCTTTCGCAATCTATCGCCCCTGGCGTGGATTCCGTTCGCGATACTCTGGTTCGGAATCGGCGACGCCCCGGCCGTCTTCCTTATATTTATGGCCGCGTTCTTTCCCATCGTCCTTGCGACGACGGCGGCGGTCGCGACCATCCCGACCGTCTTTTTTCGCGTGGCGCACGACTACGGCTTTCGGGGGGCGGAGCTTTTGACTCCGGTGACGCTTCCGGCCATCGCTCCTCAG
>DATLMR010000280.1:0-4447 GCA_035537555.1 Blastocatellia bacterium | reverse complement strand
CGTCTTGAGAACCGCATCGCGGCCGACCCCCTGGTCGTGGGGGACGCGACTCTGAGAGCTCCCTTGCGCGGAGAGTACGTCGCGGTCTTTCTCAATTCCGACGGCCGTCGGGTAAATATTTACCGGCTGGAGCGCGGCTTCGAGATAGTCGCCGACCCGATTCTTTCAGGGGACCTGCTCCTGCTGAGCACGGATAAAGGGCTGGTCGTCGCGACCACGTCACAGTCGAAGGCCGATAGTTCGAGGGTGGTCAAGAACAATTAAGAGAGCTAGCTCGGGGGCCGGCTAGCTCGGGGGTGCAGGGGCGACTGAAGCGACGAAGCTGGTATTTTTATAAGAGCCGATAACCTGCTTATCGAATCTCGGACTTCATCTCCGCCGTATCGGTGCGCGGCTCGATTTCAGGGGCTTTAAGCTTCACGACCGCGCGACAATCACTTATTCAATTCCCGTTCCAGAATCCGCGCTTGAATCGGGCGCGGATTTTCACAATAAAAAGGGCATTCCCGTCCCCATAACGATGACGGGTTTTTGATTGCTTCTGGCGTGATGAAAGATTTGACTGACCGAATAAGGCTAAATTGACCGACGCCGTGGAAGTGTCATTTCGATATGACGCGGCACAATCGTTGGATGCCTTCTCTTATCAGCTCCGGAGGCTCTTTCGAGAAGGCGAGGCGCAGGGTGTTTGCGCCGCTATTATCCACGAAGAAGGGCTGGCCCGGCACGTAGGCCACTCCCTCTTCGATCGCGTCCGGGAGCATTCCGGCCGCGTCCGCGCCCTCGGCCAGCTTCATCAATATGAAGAAGCCGCCAAGAGGGCTCGTCCAGGATGATCCCTGTGGGGCCGAGCCCTCAAGGGCTTCGAGCATGGCCCGGCACCTGATCCGGTAAAACTCCCGAATCTGCGGCAATCTCCGCTCGACCAGCCCGGAGCGCAGGGCCTCCGCGACTATCGACTGATCCAGCACGCTCGAAGAGAGATCGGCGCCTTCTTTGGCAAGCTCCACCTTCGACGCGATCTCTTCCGGCGCGCACAGCCAGGCCGTCCGCAGGCCCGGGGCAAGCACTTTCGAGAAGCTGCTCAGGTAGACGACGCGCGACGGGCGGAGCGCGGCGAGCGTGTCCAAGCGCCGGCGCTCGCCCGCGAAATAGAGCTCGTAATAAGCGTCGTCTTCGATGAGCAGGAGGTCGTGCTCGTCGGCGATGGCTACAAGCTCGTTGCGGCGTTCGCCTGCCAGGGTGACGCCGGAAGGGTTTTGAAAGTTGGGAATCGTGTAGAGGCATTTGACGCGACGCCCCTGAGAGCGCGCCGTCTTTATCTTCTCCAGCAGGTCGCCGATGACTATGCCCCCGTCATCCTGCCGCACGCCCACGAGCTCCGCGCGCGCGTTGTGCAGGGCGATGGTGCCGCCCACGTAGCTCGGCAGCTCGACCAGAGCGACGTCGCCGGGATCGATGATCACTCGCGAGATGAGGTCGAGCCCCTGCTGCGAGCCCGTGGTCATCACGATGTTTGAAGGTGATGCGGATTCGACTCCCCGGCCGCGCATAATGTCGGCAACGTCCTCGACCAGCTGGCTCTGCCCCCGCGTCGGGCCGTATTGCAGGGCGAAGCGCCCGCGCTCGCCTATGACCTTCGCCGCTATCTCGGCCAGCTCGTCGATGGGAAAAGTCTCGTGGCTGGGAGCGCCCGCGGCCAGAGAGATCACGTCGCCGCGACCGAGCAGCGCCGTCATCTTCCTAATGGCGTTAGGCTGCAACTGGCGGCCCACGAACGAGAGCATCTCCTGATAATCAGGTTCGGATTTGATCATATGGAAAAGAGGAGGCCGTTAGCTCTTCTTGTCTTCCTTAACGTTGAAGACGAGATCGACTTTTACGTTCGGCTGGTTCGGGTCATTCGATTTGATCGTCACCGATTTCACGTGCTCGCCTGAAGCCCGCCCCGTCTTCACTTCGACTTTGATTGTGCCCGCCTTACCAGGCGAGAGGACTTTCGGGAAGTCCACAGCCGTGCACCCTCAGCTGGGTTCGACGGCGTCGATCTTCAGCTCCGACTTGCCGCCGTTCTTGACCGTTATGGTTCTTACGAGGGTCTTGTCCTTGGCCTGCAATCCGAAGTCGATCTTCTTGACGGGAACGACGATCTTCGGCCCACCGGCAGCCGTCGCGGGGTCGGGCTTCGCGGGCGCGGCAACCGAGGTCGGCGTCCCGGCCGGGCCGCTATCACGCTCCGGGGTCGCCTGCGGATTTGGCTGCACGGAGGGCTGGGGAACTCCAGCGTCAGGGGTGGCGGAGGGAGTTCCGGCTTGGGGAACCGGCGGCGTCTGGGCGGAATTCACATTGGCCGAGCCGACCGAATTGGAATTTCCCGCCGGCGCGGAGCACGCGGACGCAAGCGCCGCGAGCATGACTAAGACCGGAAAAAGTAGTTGAGTTCGGTTTTTCATTGCGCAATCAATTTAACATAAAATGCTCCGATGTGTGGAGTATCCATGAAAGCTATTCGGGCGATTCATGTTCCGGTGCTGCTCCGGCGGCGCTGAGCGTAACGAGGGTCGCGCCCCAGCCGCCCGCCTCCGGCGGCGCGTCTCTGTATTCGACGACGTAAGGCGTGCGTGAAAGTATCGACCGCACGGTCTCTCTCTGAACCCCTATGCCCTTTCCGTGAATTATCCGCACCCACCTTATCCCGCGACGGCGCGCCTCCTCCAGGTAGTCTTCCACGACGGCTTTTACCTGCCGGGGAGGAATGGAGTGCAGGTCGATCACGTCGCGAAACTCGATCACCACGGGGCTCGGAAACGGGTCTTCATCAAGGCCGGCTTCAAATTCGGCTTCGAGCTCGGCTTCAAACTCATCCGCCGCGCGCGCGGAGGGCGCGGGCCTTCCGCCGAATGCTCTCCTGAGAAAACCCCATGCCATGCCTTGATCATATTTACGCGGGAGCGTCATGTAAAAAGATATTTACAGAGTGAGGCGTCGGAGGTGAAAGGAGCCTCCGCCCGAATTGGCCCGGGGCAGTGATCGACCCGGATACGAACGAGCCTCGGGGGGCGGATGAAGCCTGGCGTGGATGAAGCTTATCGTCGCGCCAGGCGCGGTCGGGGCGGGGGTGAGGCCCTTCCTTTGCCGCGGTGCCATAGCCGCTTCCTCGCCTTTACAAATCATTTACGAAACGGGATTAACCGAATCTGTTTATGGCGTCAGCTTGCCTGCGGATTTAAAAACATGAATAATGATAGTTCGATACTTCTTCGCGCGCCGACACCTTTCAGACAGGCGCGTGGCGTGGCTTCTGTTCTGCTATGAGAGTATTTTTCCTAGCTTTTTTTTTGGCGGTTCCACTCATGGCCGGGTGTGAACAGTCCCCGCAAACTCCGAGCGCGCCGAGAGAGACTTACCCGGCCGTAATCAGAGACTCGCCCGAAAACAGGGGTAAGGCCGAGCGCGAGTGGAGGCGGATGCTGAACGCCTACGGGGTGGCGCAAACGCCCCCCGACCTTTACCCCGTCACCCATACTCCGCGCTCGCTTCTGGGAGTCTCGGGCGGCATACAGATTCTCGCGGGAGCGCCGGAGCCGGGCTCGGAAAATATCGCCTTGCGCGAGGCCGTCAAGATTTTTCTCGATAGGTGGAGGGACCTGATCGGGGTGGACCCGGCCACCATCTCGCTCGCGGCCGCCGACGAATCGGGCGCCGTCAAGAGGCTCACTTATAAACAGGCGAATTACCCCTTCCCTGTCGCGGCCAGCTTCGGCGAGATGAGTATCGTGATGAGCGGCGACGGCCACCTGATGCAGCTCGACAGCCGCTTCATACCTACGGTCGAGATTCCCCTTCAGCCCGTCATCGAGAGGAGCGACGCGGCGCAAAGGGTGGTCGGAAGAACATTCACTTATGGGGACGTCGCCGGGCGGCCGCAGACCGTGCGGATCGGCGGCCTCAATGAGATCAGCGTCAAGCGGCTGGTGATCGTGCCGCTGGAAAAAGGCGATTCCATTGAAGTGCACCTCGGGTGGGAGGTCGTCGCGGGCTCGTCCATGACGTGGACCATCTACATCGATGCGATCAATGGAGAAGACTTGAAGGTAGTACAGAATTTCAACACATGAGATCAGACGGGAGTGGGAGGATTGGTTAAGAGACATCTGATTTGACCCTGCGCGGACGGGCGAGCGTTCAAAGCATGCCCCGTCTTCTTTCGATGTCCTTATGCGCGGCCTCCACCGAAATTATGGAAACAGTAATAACCCGGGACACGGATATACTCAGAGAATACATTGTCGCGCTCGACGCGCGCGAGCGCGGGCTCTCGCCCTTCGCGAAGCTCGCGGCGACGGTGAAGCTCGCACAGCTGCGCAGAGAGCTGGACGTGGCACACCTGGAGACCTCGGACGAAGACATAGCGGCCTTGCGCAACGAGGTGGACGAGCGGCTAAAC
>DATLMR010000279.1:0-6069 GCA_035537555.1 Blastocatellia bacterium | reverse complement strand
TTCAACAGGTCCTTCATGTACTGCGCGGCGATCTCGGCCGCGCGCTTCGGGTCGGAGAGCGTCGACGCCGTATCGCTCGGCGAGATGTACCCTTGCTCGACGGCGACCCGCCGGGGCACTCGCCAGAACCCGATGCTCTGGTCCGAAGCGGCCGGGCCGCCATCCCTGAACTTGCTTTGCGCTATCGCCAGGACGAAGCCGAGCGGCACGGATACTCCCTGAGTGCCGAAGGCGTTAGAGATCTGCCGCCGCTGCTGCGACGCGTCGTCTATCACGTCGATGCGGTACTCCCCCGTCCGCAGGCGAATCTGCTCGGCGAACTCCCCGTCAAAAACGTAGAGGCTCTTGCCGGAAACCTGCGTCGCCAGATTTCGCGACAGGGCCGAAGTATCGATGCCGCGCGAAGCGGGCGGCGACTCGACCGGCTCTCCGCCCCCCACGTCCTCCGCGCGCTCGCCCCGGGCCGGGTCCGAGCCCGCCGCGCCGAAGCTGAATGAGAGGACCACCGTGTCGGGCTGCGGCACCCGGTTGCCTTCCTCATCTTCGACGGTGATGGTGAGTATGCTGTTGCCGAGATTTCCGAAGCGGGCCTGTACGGTCGCGGGATCGAGCGTCACATCGTAAGGGGGAAATTGCGCGCTCGCGATCTCAACTCCGTTGAGGAGGTAAATGATTCGCTTCACGTCCCGATTTTTTCTCGCGTCTACGCGAATGACCTCCGGCCCGCGAATCGTGGTTCCCGTCTGGGGGCTGACTATTCGCACCGAGCCTTCCGAGCCGCTTCCGGTCAGGCGGGTAACGAGCAAGACGACGCCGACGATTACGGCCAGGGTGATTCCCGCGACGGCCAGAGTCAATCCGATGGGCGGAGACGACTTTCCCCCCGGCTGTTCAATCACGACGGGAGAGGCCGCTGCCGCCCGGGCGCCGTCTCCTTGTTCGAGCGGCTTCCGCTCGCCGATGAAGTACTCCACCGTGCCCGCGCCGCCGACCGATATGACATCGCCGTCTTCGAGCCTGCGCCTGGAGAGCACCGGCTCGCCGTTTACCGCCGTTCCGTTTATGCTGCTCAAGTCGTCCAGGTAGTACCCGTCGTTGTGCTCCTCGATTACCGCGTGGTACCTGGAGACGCGCGAGTCATCCACGCAGATCGAATTATCGTAGGCGCGGCCGATAGTCGCGCCGCCGTCGAGTTCCAGCTCTCTTTCGGGCTGGTCTGCCGATCTTATGACTACCTTGTGCTTTGGCATCTCTCAACCGAGCCTCGCGGCCCTTCTGACGGCACGAGCCGCGAGGTAAGGAGACTGAGCCGACCTCGCCCCTTTACGCGCGCCGATAAACTCCGGGAGCTTTCTCCGCTCGTGTCAAGGTGAGGGCCGCATCTCGATCACCAGTTGAGTCTCGCCGTCGAGGTCCACTTCGCGCGCGTAGGCCTCGTACTTGAAGGCCCTCACTATCAGGGTGTAGCGGCCCGCCGGTACCGGCCTGTTCAGACTGAACGCGCCTTCGCCGTTGCTGCCCCCCCAGGAGAGCAGGTTCTCTACGGAGACTTCCTCGCTGCCGGCGGGCGTGAGGCCGACGCGCGCGCCCGCGATGGGCTTGCCGTCTCTTGCGGACTTGATGATTCCGCGAATGAGGATCGATTGTTTCGGCGCGGCGATGGCGCCCTGGCTCGCCTGAACGGGAGCGGTATTCGGGGCCGCCGCCGGGAATTTGCCGCGACTCTCGAACTGTTCGAGCATGTCGGCGAGCAGGTGTGCCGGGCGCAGAAAGCCCACGGCCCCATAAAATCGGAACTCGTCGGGAAACCCGTCTCCGTTCTTGTCGACGGGCTGGCGGTCGGCGACGACCTTCGTGGGTATGCCGATCAGCTTGCCGTCGCTGTCTATCGCGGCGCCTCCGCTATTGCCGTGGATGAGCCGCGCGTCCGTCTTGATCCAGTTTTCGAGAACGTCCGTCCCTTCGACTATGCCCGTATTCACCGTGACCGAGGTCCCGCCCTTCTCCGGGAAGCCGATGATGACGAGATCGTCGAGCAGCTTGACGCCGCGCGAATCGCCTATCTCGAGCACCGGGAAACCCGAGAGCTCGGACGCAGCTCTCCCCGAGGAGTCCTTTACCACGCGAAGCAGCGCGAGGTCGTAGCGCCTCTCCATCAGGAGAGGTTCCAGGCGATAGAGAACCGGGTTCTGCTGAGTCTCGCCCGCAGGCAGGCTGAAGTATATCTCATCGTAGGGCCTGCCCGACTTGTCTTCGACTATGACGTGGTAGTTGGTCGCCACCGTGCCGTCCTTGCGAATGACGACGGCCGACCCTCTGGGCCTGGGCTTCTCGGCGGGCGAGTCGGTAGACCTGCGAACGAGCACCAGGCCGACCGAAGTGACGGCCTTGCGCGCGCGCGCGCGAGCATCGGCGGAGAGGCCGGGCCTCTTTTCGGATGCCTGCGCGTCGGGAGTCTGGGCGGGCGTCTGCCGCGCCGCGATGAGGCAGGGGGCGGCCAGGAGGCTCGTTATGAGAAGGGCGAGCGAAGCGAGGCTCTTCCCCATGCGAATTCTCGATCGAATATCGGTTCTACGCATACCACACCCATCGAGTGGCTCAGCGCTATTATTCCGGCAATCCATCGCGGCGGGGTCGATGAATTGCCGCCTTCCCTCGTCGAATGCCCGGCTACTGGTGAAGCAGGCGTATCTCGAATACCGCCACCTCGCCCGGCTTCAGCCTCGTATCGGGGACGGCGACGACCGCGCCGGTCTCGTCTTTGTCCCTGGGCGGAGCGAGCCTCACGCTGCGGGCCCTTATGCCGTTCGGCACGACCTTGGAGTTGCTCTCGACGTTGATGCCTGTCTTGGAGTTCATGCCGACGAGCTCGGCCGCGGCGCTCGACGCCGTATCGCCGAGCTCTCCGTTCGAGTTCTTGATGGCGTTATCAAAGAGGGTGATCGGCTGTCGAGACATAACGACCTGAATGACCTCGACTCCCTTCTCGTCGTCCACGAACTCCAGAGGCATGGACTTGGGAAGGACGTAGCGCTGCCGCGCGCGAATCATGTTGTTGGTTTCGCCCGCCCTGATGTCGGGATAGATCACGACCTTCTTCCCGCTCGGCGGCACGTTGACGAAATAGACGTAGCCGTCGAAGTTGCTTTCGAATTCGATCTTGATCTGATCGCCCTTCTTGAAGTTGCGGCTGGGGTCTATCGCGGTCAGGCTGCTCCCTTCGACCATGTAAACGATGATGCGAAGCCCGTCGACCTGTCCCGCGTCGTACTTCATCCTGATCGACCTGGCGCGCACGGCCGGACTGCCGGCCTGGGGCTTCGCTCTTTGCGCCAGGGCCATACTCGTGGCGAAGGTACAGATGATAAGGGATACGAATGCGAATCTTCTCATAGATCTCATTTCCCCGTGCTCCCTTCTCGCTCCTTGTGGAGGAGGATTATGTCTGTTATCAACTCTTCGTTATTCCTGCTGTTGGTATTCGTGACCCAGATGACGTAACGGCCCGCGCCGCCGCCCTGTTCCGAGCTCTGGTTAGGCCTGCTCGTCCGCTTGATGGTCTGGGCGGAGCTCGCCATCAAATCTTGAAGGGCTTTTCGCTTGACCATGCCTCCCGCATCGACCAGCTTGTCCGACAGGTCCGAGATAATATCGCGGCTGAAGATCACGGTAAAAACCTCGCGGCCTGCGGGCGGCTCCATCCAGAACCAGCAGTTGCCCCGCTCGTCGATGTACTGCTTCTCGCAGCGGGCAGGGATGATGTGCTCTTCATTCTTCCTGACGAGATTTCTTCCTTCATCGATTCGCGAGTCGGGAAAGATTATCTGGCCGTCGCCCGTCTCCGTGTTCTGAATAATGTAGAGGTAGCCGTTCTGGTTGGTCTTGATCCTGAGCTGCAACCGGTCGCCGGTGTGAAAGACGGTTTGGGGATTGGTCTCCCTGGGGCTCAGGTCTTCCGACTGTTTCATCACCCTGTATTCGAGGGTGAGCAAAGGGACGCGCTCGACACGGGGGCGAGGGCGGGGCGGCCTCCGGCCCGGCTTGGCCACGCGCTTGATCTGCACGTCGCGGTCCCAGGTCAGCTTCTCCGCCTGTGCCAGAGCGCGCCCTCCGAAGGCGGCCTGCGCGAATAACCCTGCGAGGGCGATAGCGATCAAACAGAGACTGGACGTTCGAGGTCGCATGCGAATTCCTCCCAGAGCGGCTAGCGAGTGACGGTGCGCGAGCTGAGAAACTGCTGTAGCTTCGGGTCGTCTCCCGATACCGCGCACCGAAAGCCTATGAGCCATGTCCGCTCTTTCTTTTCAACCGATGTAAATTCAGGAGAGTTGTAATACCTGGCGGTCGTTCTCACTTCATCTATGGTGCTCCTGAAGTGCCCTCCGCGCACCACCTTGTTACGGGTTCCGTAATTCGGGTCCGAAGTCTGATTCCCCGGATAGGGCTGGAAGTACGAGTCGACCCATTCGGCCACGCTGCCGGCGAGGTCCTGGACTCCGTAAGCGCTCGCGCCGGAAGGCGACTGTCCCGACGCGGCGGGGCGGTTCAACCCGAGGCCGACGCGGCCCTGATCGGGAGCATCGCCCCAGGTCCACAGCCGCTTCTTCTGCGCGTCCGGCCCCCATGAAGCCGCCTTCTCCCATTCCTCTTCGGTCGGGAGGCGCTTGCCCACCCACCGGGCGTAATCGGCCGCGTCGTTCCAGTTCACGCCGACGACGGGAGAGGTCGGATTATTCTTGAAGTATTGATTGTCCCAGAAAGGGTTGCTCGGGTAAGGCCGGCTCGTCTCGTCGCAGAATTTCTTGTACTGAGCGTTGCTGACCTCGAACTTGTCGATGTAGAAATCCGGCAGAGTCACCTTGTGCGCGGGCTTTTCGTTCGCGTCGTGATTATCGCTGCCCATGATGAATTCGCCGGCGGGAATAAAGATCATCGGGCCGTTGTAATCTATCTCGGTCTGGACGGCGGGCCTGGTTTCCGAAGCGGCCAGCTCCGCGATAACGGACTTGACATCGCCGTCTTCGCCCGTCACCGACGTATTGAAATCCGTGAAGCCTTCGTGCGCCACGCGCACGAGGCGCTTGCCCGATTCAAGCCCCGGCACCCTGATCGTGCCGTCGGCTCGCGTGACTCCCCTGCGAATGTTGTCGACGTAGATGTCGCTCCCGGCCGGAGCGCCGCGGACGACGAGGGTGAACCCCGGGTCCCTGAGCAGGACGAAAAACAGCACGAAGCCGATCACCCCGAGCAGAGCGACGCCGCCCCCCGTCCACCACGCCCACGACGGGATGCGGCGAGCACGGCCGGGCGGCCCCGGCGGCGGGCCGCCCCTCGGGGCTGTCGGGGTCGGGGGCGCGTCGTCGAGCGGGCGCGACGGAGGCGCCTGCCCGCCCCCGCGCATGCGGTCAAGCGGCATCGTCCGGTCGTCGGAATCCGGGCCGTACCGCCGGTGCCGCGCGTCCCGGGCTTCATTCAGAAACGGCGCGAGGTCCCGCCTCGCCTCGCCCGCGCGCCGGTATCTCTCGTTGATATCTTTGGCCATCATTCTCTCGATCACACTCGCGACCGGCGTTAGAATCTTGGGGTCCAGCTCGTTCAAGTTCGGCGCGTGGCGCGCCATGTCCGTATGCCAGTCCAACCATCTCCGGGCCGAGCCATCAGGCGAGCCATTATAAACCTCGGGGAATGCCTCGCGGAAGCTGTTTTCGCCCAGAAGCATCTCATAGGCGACCATGCCCGCGGCATAAATATCCACCTGCTCGTCGGCCGCCCCCCGTCCGAGCGCCGGGTCGATGATCTCCGGCGCGACGCACTTCGCGGACGCCATGGGAGGAGACTCGCTCCGGCCGTTGATGAATTCCGCGATCCCGAAATCGCTGATGAAGGCAGAGCCCTCCTGGTCTATGAGGATGTTCCCCGCCTTCAGGTCGCGATGCACTATGCCCCGCCGGTGAATGGCGTCGAGCCCGGAGAGCACCTGATCCAGAATGCGCGCGCCATAATCAGGATCGACTCCCCCTTCCCGCACGAGGTCGGCGAGCGTGCGCCCCTCGATGTAATCCATCACGA
>DATLMR010000278.1:0-2897 GCA_035537555.1 Blastocatellia bacterium | reverse complement strand
GGGCTTCGCATGATGCATCATGCGAGACTCGCTTTCGCGAATCCTGTCGATTCGGCCGCCAACGCCCCAAGAGCCCTTGGCTCCTGGCCCCTGGCACAGTCATTGCTGTCTCAAGTTGATCTCTGTTTAATGTTGGGTTTTGGAACAGAGAGGCGGTCAAGGTCGAGGTTTTGGGAACGAAGGTAAATGGATGTCAGCCGGCAATAACGTACAGGCTCTTAATGGATGGGGCGCGGAGCAGGGTTCTAAAGACCCGCTCAAAGTCATCGAGCGCGGGCCGCGCGCCCGGTGGTGGCGCAGGCGCGGCTCGAAGAAGAGCGGGTTCTGGTACGAGGACGCGAGCGGCAAACGGATAACGGACGCGGCGGAGCTCGAGCGAATACGGTCGCTTGTGATCCCGCCCGCGTGGACTCACGTGCGAATCTCTCCCCGGGCGCGAAGCAGGCAGCAGGCCATCGGCATCGACAGCATCGGGCGAGTCCAGTACAAGTATCACTCGGGCTTCTCTGCCCGCCAGCAGCAGAAGAAGTATGAAAAGATCGAGAGGTTCGGCCAATACCTTCCCTCTCTGCGCCGCCGGACTAACGAGCACCTGGGGCTTGAGGGCTTCCCGCGCGAGCGGGTGCTTGCAATCATCATTCGCCTGATCAACGACCTCTACCTGCGGGTCGGCTCCGAGGAGAGCGTGAGGCGATACCGGACCTATGGAGTGACGACCCTTCGCAATCGCCATCTCGACATCAGGCCGGGCGGCGAGCTGATCTTCAGCTTCGTCGGCAAGCACCATATAAAGCATCGCCGCATCATAGTCGATGAAGAGCTGGCTACGGCGATGCGCGACCTCAAGGCTCTGGGCGGAGCGAAGCTCTTCGAATACGTTGGCGGGGACGGGCGCGTGTATCCGATCAAGCCGAGGGACGTGAACGATTACATCAAGGCGGCCACATCCCCTGAGTTTTCCGCGAAGGATTTTCGCACCTGGGGCGGCACCTTGATGGCGGCGATCAAGCTCGCGGAAGAAGGGCTGGCCGAAGACGAAAAGGAGGCGAAGCGCAAAATCATTCGGACGATAAAGTTCGTGGCCGAACACCTCGGCAACACTCCGACGGTCTGCCGCAGTTGTTACATCCATCCCGCGGTGCTCGAACGCTACACGATGGGCATCACCCTCGAACAGTACCGCCCGAAGTCCCAGCGCTATATTCGCCGCCTCCAGCCGGAGTATGAGCCGGAAGAGCAGGCGCTCTTGAAGCTGTTCCGCGCGGCCTCGGGCAACACGTCATCGGGAAAGAAAGCGGCATAGCGATCAGGCCGCCTATCGAGCGAATCCCGGCCGAAGCGCCCACTCCATAAATCGACCCGGCGGACGGAGAGTTCGAGCGTGCGGCCTCTTCGCACGCTCGAACAAGCTCACTTTTTATTCCCCCGGCCCCTCGGCCTTCGATCTCTTGTTTAATGCTCGGTCCTCGCCTTTAGCCCGGCCTTCGACAGGAAGCCCCCGACCAGGAAGATCAGCCCGAGGAGTATATGAAGGATGTGATCCGGCGTTCCCAGCTCCAGCAGGCCAGGTATGACCTTGAGCAGCCGGTCATCGTGAGGGCCGGGAATGCCCGTTCCCGGAGCCATCGAAGATCCAAACAGGAAACCGGCAACGCCGAGCAGACCGTAGACGATGCCGAACACGATGCAGAAAAGGCGGGCCTGTTCCGGAGTCCCTCTCAAGCCCAGGTAGAGAGCCGCCGCGCCCGATACGAGGTGGATTATTGTGTGCGTCATGCTCAGGTGAGTGCCCAGAAAAGCAGGGGCGACGAACCCGATGATCCCGACCAGCAAGAAACCTATACCGAGAATGGTAGCAACTCGTTTTGCCATGATCTCTCCTTTGTGAGGTAATGGATTCGGCGACCGCATGCAGCCGCTCCCTTGGTTTCCAGCCAACACGTGAACTGCATTATCGAAGCTAAGGAATATAGAGTGGAACGTATTAAAATGGCCTGAATTGCTCCGGCTTATATGAAGGTTATGAAGAAAGCGTCCGGGGCATAAAATGTGCCAGGCGGAGCTTAGCATTAATAAAGAGAGATTTCCACTGAAGTATCGGCCCTTCCGATAGCGCGCTGAAAAGGCCCGCATTGTACGAGCAACTTCGCTCTGATATATTCGTTTGCCTACAACGCGATGACTTACTGTTAACCGGAGAGTCGTACTGATGCTCCTCAAGACATTGCTCGTGATTCTGGCCTACATGCTCGGCTCGATCCCTTTCGGCTACCTGCTCGTGAAGTATGTATTCACGGGCGGCGAGGACGTTCGCAAAGTAGGCTCGGGGAGCACGGGGGCGACCAACGTCATGCGGCGCGCGGGAATCAAGGCCGGGCTGCTCACGTACGTCTTCGACGTATTGAAAGGGCTGGCCGCGGTCCTCGTGACGAAATCCCTGATCGGCGACGACTACGCGTGGATAGGCGCGGCGGCCGTGGCGGCCATCGCCGGACACATATTCCCGGTCTTCCTGAACTTTCGCGGCGGCAAGGGCGTGGCTACGGGCGTCGGCGTCTACCTCGCGCTCGCGCCCTACTCGGTGCTTTCGACTCTCGTGCTCTGGGGAGCCATCGTCTACTTCACGCGCTACGTTTCGCTCGGCTCGATCATAGGGACGGCGGCCGTCCCGTTCTGGACCCTGCTCTATTACGGCTGGCTCCAGCCGAGCCCGCATCTTAACGCGCTGCTTGTGGTCGCGGTGGCCGGCTGCGCGCTGATAGTCGCCAGGCACGGCGAAAACATCAAGCGATTGTCGCAGGGGACCGAGAGCAAGATCGGCCAGAAGGCGGACCCGCCGCCGGGCTCAGCCAGCCCCGACCCGACGGCCTTCGGCGGAGGCCGTAGTTGATGCAGGC
>DATLMR010000277.1:0-5726 GCA_035537555.1 Blastocatellia bacterium | reverse complement strand
CACTTTCAAATCATCCTTTACCTCGTGGTCTTCATGATAGGCACCCTCGTAGGGCTTGAGATCCCCCTCCTGATGCGAATTCTCAAGGACCATCTGGAGTTCAAGGAGATAGTCTCGCGCGTGCTCGCGTTCGACTATATGGGGGCGCTGATCGCCTCTTTGCTCTTCCCCCTCTTCCTGGTGCCCCGCCTGGGGCTCGTGCGGACCTCGCTCATCATAGGCCTGTTCAACGCGGGAGTCGGCCTGTGGGGGACGTGGCTCATGCGCCCGATCATCAAGGGGCAGGTCGCGGGGCTGCGCGGCCGCGCGGCGATCGTCATCGCGCTGCTCGTCATCTGCATCATCAAGGCCGACCGGCTCACGTCCCTGGCCGAAGACGAGATGTTTTCGGATGATATAGTCTATTCGCACTCCTCGCATTACCAGCGCATCATCGTGACCAGGGGCCGCGCCGGCTTTCAGCTCTTTCTGAACGGGCACCTCCAGTTCAGCTCGACGGACGAGTACCGCTATCACGAAGCGCTCGTGCATCCGGCGATGGCGCTGGCGGGCTCTCCCCGGCGCGTGCTCGTGCTCGGCGGAGGCGACGGCCTGGCGGTGAGGGAGATACTTCGTCACCCCTCGGTCGAGTCGGTGACGCTGGTGGACCTGGACCCCGACATGACGGGCTTGTCGCGCGCCTTTCCGCCGCTCGCGGAACTGAACGGGCACTCCTTCTCCGACCCGCGCGTGCGCGTAATAAACACCGACGCGATGATATGGCTCGAAGACGCGGCGGAGTCGTTCGACGTCGCGATAATAGACTTTCCGGACCCGAACTCGTTCGCGCTCGGAAAGCTCTACACGACACGGTTCTACCGCCTGCTCAAACAGCGCCTGACTCCCGACGCGGCGGTCGCCGTGCAGAGCACGTCGCCGCTTTTTGCGCGCACCTCTTACTGGTGCATTATGAAGACCATCGAGGCCGCGGGCTTTTCGGTTCGCCCTTACCAGGCGGCCGTGCCTTCGTTCGGAGTCTGGGGCTTCGCGCTCGCGAGCCTCAAGCCGTTCGAGCCCCCCGCGCACGCGCCCCCGGGCCTGCGCTTTCTCGACGACCGGGCGATAGCGGCCCTCTTCGTTCTGCCGCTCGATCTCGGCCCCGTGCCCGTCGAGATCAATCGCCTGGACAATCAGGCGCTCGTGCGATACTACGAATCGGAATGGAAGCGCTATGAATAGGCATTCTTCATTCGCCTGAAGCGAGGCAGGCAACGTTGGCGCCTTCTCGGGATTCTTTACTTTAAATCCGCCGCGAATGAAAAGGAGAGTTATGCGTAACCGGAGATTCAAATCCCTGCTCTGCCTCGTCGTAGCAACCCTCTGCCCGCCGGCCCTCGCGCCTGCCCTGAACGCGCAGCAGCCGGGAAGCCCGGCGGACCAAACCTATGAATACCGCCTTCTCGCGACCACCAGGACTTCTACCATGCAGAAAGAGATGAACGAGGCTGCGGCCCAGGGGTTCCGGTTCGGAGGAGTGATGGGAGGCGAGACGGCCTTCGGCGGGTCGGAAGTCGTCGTCACGATGATCAGAGACGACGCGCCCGAGCAGGGCGGGCGCTTCCAGTATCGCCTTCTTGCCACCAGCAAGACCTCGACCATGCAGAAAGAGATGCAGCAGGCGGGCGACGAGGGTTTCGAGTACAAAGGGCAGACCGTCTTTTCGACGACCTTCGGGGGCAAGGAAGTCGTCGTCATCCTCGAGCGGGATCGCAATGAGAAGGCCAGAGCTTATGATTACAAGCTGCTCGCGACGAGCAAGACCTCGACCATGCAGAAAGAGCTGGCGGAGGCGGGAAGGCAGGGCTACTCTTTCGTCGGCGTGACGGTCGCCGAGACCGCTTTCGGAGGCAAGGAAGTCGTCTCGATTCTTCGCAAGCCGAGGTAGACATAGGCCGACGGAACGATTTCGGGGCCGCCCCGGAATGTGAACAGAGAGGTCGCGGTGAAGAGAAGAGAAGGCCCGCACAATCTGACCCGGCGCGAAGTGCTCGCCGCATTCCTCGGGCTTCCGGCGGCCCTTACCGCGTGCCGCTCGCGCGAGCTCCCTCCCTTGCCCTCGGGAGAGATCGTGGGCGCGTCGGATGTGATAGGCCATCGCCTGCGGGAACACCCGAACGTCGTCCCTTCGTCTGACCGCTGGGAGCGAAAGAAGGTCGTCATCGTCGGAGGCGGCGTCGCGGGGCTCTCCGCCGCGTGGCGTCTGCTCAAATCGGGCCTGGACGATTTCGCTCTGATCGAGCTTGAGCGCGAGCCCGGCGGGAGCTCGCGCAGCGGAACGTCGCCCTTGATCTCTTACCCCTGGGGCGCGCATTATCTCCCGGCCCCGATGAAGGAGAACCGCGAGCTCGTCGCCCTGCTCGGCGAGATGGGAATTCTCGAAGGGAGCACGAGTGACGGCGAGCCCGTGGTGGCCGAGCAGTTCCTGTGCCGCGACCCGGAAGAGCGGATATATTATCGAGGGCGGTGGTACGAGGGGCTCTACCTGCGCGCGGGCGCAAGCCCGGAAGACCTGGCGCAGCTCGACGCCTTCAATCGAGAAGTGGACGCCTGGGCCGCGTGGCGCGACAGCTCGGGCCGCCGCGCCTTCACGATACCCGTGGCGATGTGCTCGGATGACGCGGAGGTGGCGGCGCTCGACAGGATCTCGATGTCGAAGTGGCTCCGGGATCGCGGGCTCACCTCCCCGCGACTTCGATGGGTCGTGGATTACGGCTGCCGCGACGATTACGGCCTGACGGTAGAACAGACCAGCGCGTGGGCGGGCCTCTTCTACTTCGCATCGCGATTGAGGCGGCCCCGGGAGGAGGCGCAGCCTCTGATCACCTGGCCCGAGGGCAACGGCAGGCTCGTGGCTCACCTCTTCCGCGCCTCTCAGTCCAGGGTGCGCCTCGGGCTCGCGGCGGTGGAGATCATTCCCGGCGGCCCGGGAAAGGGAGCGGACGTGATCGCGCTCGACGCGGACGGCTCGGCCTGCGGCTTTCACGCGGAACGGGTCATCTTCGCCGCTCCCCATTTCCTGACCAGGCACCTGATCCGCCCGTACAGAGAGCATGCGCCTCCGCACGTGGAGCAGTTCGAGTACGGCGCGTGGATGGTGGCGAACCTGTTCCTGAAGGACCGGCCTCAAAGCAGGGGATTTCCGCTCGCATGGGACAACGTGATCTACGAGAGCCCCGCCCTCGGGTACGTTGTCGCCACTCACCAGCGCGGCCTCGATCGCGGGCCAACGGTCTTCACTTACTATTATCCGCTCTGTGAAGACGATCCGAAGCAGGCCAGGGGCCGCCTGCTCGGCACGGACTGGGCGGGCTGGGCGGACATCGCCCTGGCCGACCTGAGTCGGGCGCACGCGGATATTCGCTCGCTCGTCGAGCGGCTCGACGTGATGCGGTGGGGCCACGCTATGATCAGGCCGCGCACGGGGTTCATCTGGGGCGGGGCGCGCCGCGCCGCCTCCGAGCCTTATCGCGGAATTCACTTCGCGCATTCGGACCTGAGCGGGGTCGCCCTCTTCGAAGAGGCTTTTTATCACGGCATCAGGGCGGCGAATGAAGTCTCGGGATTGATCGCCGGGGGCTGAAGCCCCGGATTTCGGGCAGCCATTTTCGGCGTTCCGGCGCAATACTTCGATAGCAGATACTGATCCGCATGGGAAGCGCGACTAAAAAAGCGATTGTGCGAGGGGCCGGTTACGAGGTCGCGGCCCGCGGCACGGGCAAGGCCGTCTGGTTGTTTTCTCCGGCGGTCGATCTGGCGGTCTTTCTCGGCAGCGCCCTGGTATCGCTCGCCGCGCTCTGGATAGGCGCGCGGACGGGCGTGCTTTACGAGGACGCGCCGGACTGGGCCTGGGTACCGGCCGTCCTGCTGATTGACGTGGCTCACGTCTACTCGACAGGCTTTCGAGTCTACCTGGATGCCGACGAGCTGAAGAGAAGGCCATGGCTTTACGTGCTGGTGCCGGCCGTCGGGTTAGCCGTGGGGGTCGCCCTTTACTCGGAAGGAGAGCGGGTCTTCTGGAGGACTCTGGCATACCTCGCGGTCTTCCATTTCATCCGCCAGCAGTACGGCTGGGTCGCGCTCTATCGCGCTCGCGCGGGCGAGCGCGGCACGCTCGGCCGGTGGGTGGACATGGCGGCGATTTATGCCGCGACCGTTTACCCTTTGATCTACTGGCACACGCACCTGCCGCGGCGGTTCTGGTGGTTCTTGCAGGGCGATTTTACCCGGCTGCCGGATGCCGTCGAGCACATCGCGCAGCCGCTCTACTGGCTCGCCCTGCTTTGCTACGCGGCCCGCTCTTTATATAGATGGAGCGTGAAGGGCGAAATCAATCCCGGCAAAGACATCGTGGTCGCCACGACGGCGGTCTGCTGGCACGTCGGCATAGTCTCCATAAACTCCGATTACGCGTTCACGGTGACGAACGTGATCATTCACGGAGTGCCTTATATGGCGCTCATCTACTGGTACGGCAGGGCGAAGATGGGGCAATCCGCGGGCCGCGGCCCGTACCGCGTATTCGCCTCCGGCCCGTACATTTTCCTTGCGACCCTGTGGCTGCTCGCCTACGCCGAGGAGCTGCTCTGGGACCGGGGAGTGTGGCACGAGCGGGCCTGGCTCTTCGGCGCGCCGTGGGACACTGGTGATCTGAGGATGCTTCTCGTGCCGCTGCTGGCTCTGCCGCAGATCATTCATTACGTGCTTGACGGGTTCATCTGGAAGCGGAGGAGCAACCCGGATTTCAAGCTGGTCCCGTCGGGCCGGGCCGGGCCGGACGAGCGGCCTTCGCGGTAGACCTTGACGCGCGACGGCCCACCGAATCTCTGGCTCTCTATCCGGCTTGCCAACCGAGGCTCAATCAATAATAATTTTTCTATCGATCCTGGGAGGGGGAAATCGAATGAAAATATTTACGGCTGTGGCTCTTGTTTTAGCATTGGTCATGCCGCTTTCTGCGATGACACAAGACAAAGTTTTTCCATACAAATACACTATGGAGGACCTGCCGAACGGTTTGAGGCTGGTCACCGTGCCCACGGACTTTCCGAATACCGTCGCCCTCTACATCGTGGTCAATACCGGATCGCGCAACGAGGTCGAGGAGGGTAAATCGGGGTTCGCTCACCTGTTCGAGCACCTGATGTTCCGGGGGACCGACAGGTTCTCGGCCGCGAAGTACGGCGAGGTGCTCAAGAACGCGGGCGCGGACAGCAACGCCTACACGACCGACGACCGAACGGTCTACCACACGGTCTTCTCTAAAGAAGACCTCGACCAGATCATGATGCTCGAAGCCGACAGGTTCCAGAACCTGAAGGTGCCCGAAGAGCTTTTCAAGACCGAAACGAGGGCCGTGCTCGGCGAGTTCAACAAGAACGCCGCGAACCCGATCAACAAGCTCTTCGAGGTCCTGCGCGATACGGCGTTCGAGAAGCACACGTACAAGCACACGACGATGGGCTTTCTGCGCGACGTCGAGAACATGCCGAATACGTACGAATACAGCCTCGAATTCTTTAAGAGGTATTATCGACCCGAGTACACGACCATCATCGTCGCCGGAGACGTAAAGCCTGAAAACGTATCGAGCCTCGTGAGGAAGTACTGGAGCGACTGGAAGCGGGGCAGCTACGTGCCGGAGATTCCGCGCGAGACGGAGCAGACGAAGGAGAAGACGGCCAACGTCG
>DATLMR010000276.1:0-9958 GCA_035537555.1 Blastocatellia bacterium | reverse complement strand
GGAAGTAGGACGGGCGGAAGCGCGTCTTCAAATTCTTGCCGAACATCAGCTCGACGAATTTCTGAAGCGTTCCCTTCAGATCCGCGAGCGTAATGTGACGGTCCACGGCCAGCCCTTCGACCTGAAAGAACATCGGGTTGTGCGTCGGATCCGGGGTGTCGCGGCGGAAGACCCTGCCGGGCGAGATGACCCTGAGCGGCGGAGCCTGATGCTGCATCGTGTGGATCTGGACGGTTGAGGTCTGGCTCCTGAGCGCGAGGTCTCCGGAGACGTAGAACGTATCGGCCGAGTCCCTGGCCGGATGCCCCTGCTGAATATTCAGGGCGTCGAAATTATAGAAGCTCGTCTCGATCTCCGGCCCGGCCTTCACGGAATATCCCATCGCCACGAATATATCCTCGATCCTCCGGCGCACCAGAGTGATCGGGTGGAGGTGGCCCTGCCGGGGCGGCGTGCCGGCCAGGGTGATATCTATCTTCTCGCGTTCGAGCGACGAGGCTTCGAGCGAAGAGGCGAACCTGTCGGAGAGCTCTTTAATCGCGCCCTCGACCTCGTCGCCCAGCTCGTTTATGAGGCGGCCGAACTCGGCGCGCTCGCCGGGAGAGAGCGAACCCACGCGCTTCTTTTCAGAAGCGATCAGCCCCGATTTGCGCCCCAGGTACTTGTCGCGGAGCGCCGCGAGGTCTTCGCTCGTCTCGACCGCTTTGAGATCCTCGAAGAAGCGGCTTCTAAGATTGGAGAGCTTTTCATCCATAACAGGTATAAAGCAAAGAAGGGGCGCAGAGAATCCGCGCCCCCGTTTGCCGAACGTCGAATCCGTTAAGCGGCGGATGCCTCCGCGCGACTCGAATCGAGCGCCTGCTTGACGCGGCTCGAAATCTCCGCGAAGGTCGCGGGCTCGTGAACCGCGAGGTCTGCGAGCACCTTTCGATCCAGGTTTATATCGGCGAGCTTGAGCCCGTGCATGAACTGGCTGTAGCTCAGGCCGTTTTCGCGGGCCGCGGCGCCGATGCGAACGATCCAGAGCGAGCGAAAATCGCGCTTCTTGAGCTTGCGCCCGGTGAAAGCGAAATTAAGCGAGCGCTCGACCTGCTCTTTGGCATGGCGATAAAGCTTGCTCTTCGTCCCGCGATACCCGCGGGCCAGTTTCAGAATACCTTTGCGTTTATGCAGTCTCTTGTTTCCACGTTTCGCGCGCGGCATAAATCCTCCTTACTTACCTCGAGAGGCTGAAAAATGGGTGGCGCCGCTCTTGCTTCAATCCCGGCTCCGCACCTGCCTCTGATATCCGCAACATTAAATTAATATAAATCCGGTTAGCCTCGGCCATATGGAAGCATTCGCTTGACGAGCGGCGTGTCGGCTGTCGACGCAAGTACGTCGATGTCGAGGCCGCGCTTCCGCTTGGCGCTCTTCTTGGTCAAGATGTGCCGCGCGTGCGAGTGACCGCGCTTCACTTTGCCGCTGGCAGTGAGGCGGAACCGCTTTGCCGCCCCTTTATGCGTTTTGAGTTTTGGCATTATCCCTCCTACGACTGAATAAGATTACTTTTTCTTAGGCGAAACGATGATGAACATGTTCATGCCTTCGAGCTTGGGCCTCACTTCTACGACCCCGACTTCCGAGAGGTCCTGTTCGAGGCGCTGCAACAACTGGAAGCCGAGCTCCTTGTGCGTTATCTCCCTGCCCCTGAAATGGACCGTGCCCTTTACCTTGTCGCCCTCCTGAAGAATGCGGACCGCGTGGTTCTTCTTGAAGTCGTAGTCGTGCTCGTCGGTCCCGGGCCGGAACTTGATCTCCTTGACGGTGATGAACGTCTGCTTGGCTTTCGACTCTTTCTGCTTCTTCTTCTGCTCGTACTGGTACTTGCCGAAATTGATGATGCGGCAAACCGGCGGCTGAGCCTGCGGGGCGATCTCGACCAGATCGAGCCCCTTCGTGCGCGCAATCTCAAGCGCCTGCTGGGGAGCCATGATGCCGAGCTGAGTCCCATCCTCGTCGATCACGCGAATCTCGCGAACGCGAATACGTTCGTTTACGCGAACCGACGGCGCGCGGTCACGCTTATCTCTAAAGCCTCTTCGTGATTGAAAGCTACTGATAGCCTTTCCTCCCAAGCCGTTGCGTCCGGCTTTTACAATTGAACAGCCCATGTGGCGCAGGCCACAAACTTCAGGCCGGCACCGCGATCCGATTTTGCGCCGCCGCCGGAATAGCCCGGGCAGGCGACTACGGCCGCATGTCAATCAAATTGCCGACGGAATCGACAACGGATCAGAAGAACTGAATTTTTCAGGCCGCAAATTATTGCCGTGCCTTTACTGCTCTGGTCAGATCTTACGCCAGCGCCCTCGGCCTATCTAAGGCGACTCGCCCGGTGAAGCGTTCCGTCGCCCGATACCAAATGCCTCGGGACTTCCGGAGCTGGCGTAAAATAATGGCGGCAGGCGCTTGCGTGTACTGTCGGCAGCCCTGCCCTATAACAAAACCAATCGAGATAGTAGCAGATGGTTTCAAAAGAGCGCAAGCCGGACTTCCGCTTGCCACCCGTCCCTTAATCGGCCATCGGGGCAGGAGCGCCGGACCGGACCGGAGAGCCCCTGCCCGTTTTTACGAGCCGCCTCTAGAAGAAATACTTCAAGCCGAACTGGATCGTGCGCTTCGGCACTCTCGTGTCAGTGAACAATTCGTGATTGGTGAGCGGGGACGCTTCGAAGCCCGCGAAGAAGAGCTGGTGCACGGGGATGCCGAAGTTCGTCCTGTTGAACACGTTGTAGACTTCGGTTCGGAATTCGAGCGAGTTCCGCTCGTTGAACCTGAAGACCTTGTTAAGAGCCAGATCGACCGAAGACATTCCCGGCGCGCGGAAGTTATTCCTGCTCGACGTGAGCAGGTCTCCGAAGCTGGGGTCGCTCACGCGGTCGGTGAGATTGCCGTCGAGGTTCAAGTCGCAGCAGAAGAGCAGGGTGTACGGCTGCCCGGTCTGAAACTGTCCGATGCTCGCCACCTGCCACCCGCCCAGGAGATCGTTCCGCTTCCATAGCGGCAGGTCCCATATCAGGCTGTAAGCGAAGCGGTGGCGCACGTCGAAGTTCGCCGACGCGCGCTCGCCCGCCCGGTTAAAGGTGTCCTGCGGCAGGGCGGGCGCGCCCTCCAGGTCGAACAGGTCCGACACCTCGTCGATCGCGTGCGACCACGTGTAGGCGGTCGTGAACTGGACTCCATGCGAGAAGCGCTTGTTGACCTGTACCTGAAGGCCGTGGTAATTCGAGTTGGCATCCGACTCTATCGAAGTGAAAGAGCCGAGCAGGGGGAAGGGGCGCCCGCTGGTTCCGGTCGCGCCGAGGGCCGGCGGCACCACCGCCCCGAAGAACCCGGGGAAGGACGGGAAGTTGGGCAGCTCGCTCTCCTGCACGGCGCGGATGTCGAGCACGACGGGGATGGCATTCGGGCCGAGGTTGGGGGTCGCGACCCTGAGCAGGTGCGATCCCTTAGTCCCGACGTACCCGACCGAGAAGAGGAAATCTTTCGCGAGTTCCTGCTCGAAGGTAAGGCTCCAGTGCTGCGCGTAAGGGGTTTCCAGGTCCGCCGCCGGGAGGACGAAGCCCGGGCCGGATGAGAGATTGTTATTGAGCGCCAGGGCGGTCAGAAACAGCGCGGGGTCGCCGAACAGGGCCCTGTTGTAGGTGTTCAAAGTACCGGGCGCGGCAAAATCGGCGGGGTTTAAAGCGCCCAGCCTCGTCGGGCCGTCCTGGCCGCCGCCCCTGGCATTGAACCCGGCGACGTTGACGGTCAGAAAGCTCGGGAATACGTTGCGCGACTGGCTGATGACCGAGCCCAGGATCTGATCGTAGTAGATGCCGTACCCCCCCCGGACCGAGGTCTTCCCCTCTCCGAACGGGTCCCACGCGAACGCGACGTGAGGCGCGAAGTTGTTGTTGTCCCGGTTGTAGATGCGCGAGCGCCCGCCGAGAAACTGTTCGAGGCCCGAGGCTCCGAAAGCATCTTTTTCGATCGATATGAACTCGGCGACCTCGGGCGATCCGAAGGTGGACTCTATGCGGTCGTTCGCCTCTTTCGGTACGGTGTTCAGCTCGTAGCGAAGGCCGAGAGTGAGCATGAGGCCGGGCTTGACGCGAATCTGATCCGAGAAGAAGAAGTCGTGCTGCCAGTAGCTGAGCCCTATCGTCGAATCGGGCACGAGCGCCTGGGTCTGGAAGAAGCCGGTCGGCGCTCCGGCGGCGGCGAAGTCCCGGCCCAGGAGGAAGCCCGGAACGTTGCTCCCAAGCAGGGCGCTTATCTTCTGGTCGGGGATGCTCGACGACAGGTCAGCCGCCGCGCTGAATACCGCGAGAGGCCTGAAATTCCTGTTCAGGAAGCTATTGAGCTGGGTGTGCCGTATGTCGAACCCGGCGGTCAGGCGGTGGTTCGTCAGGTTGATCACGTAGGTGTCGGCGAGCTGGTACGTATTGTTGGTCCTTCCCTGAGGGAAGAAGAAGACGTCCGTGCCGATGGGGCTGAAGCCCGAGATTCGCACCTGTCCGAGCGGGCCGGTGAGGTCTTCGGTATCGAAGCCGGATGGCCCGAGGTTGAGGAACAGGGGATTGCCGCCGGGAAGAGATGCATTCACGACCAGGGGCCTGTTAAGCAGGAACGGCTCGTCGGGGAACCGGTCGCTCTCGAGCAGCCCCGAGTTGCGGACCTCGTCAAACTTGAGGTTCGTCCTGCCATACGAGAGGCGCAGTTGATTCGACGACCTGGAGGAGAGAGCGCTGTTGAAGAACAGAGAGAGGTTCTGCGTGCGGACCTTCGGCTCGAGCGAAGAGAAGAGCGCTTCGCCGGTCACGGGCAGTATCGTCCTGTCGGTCGTGAAATTGTACCTGCCGGCCAGGGAGTGGTTCTGGCCGAAGAAATGGTCGAGCCTGGCAGAGAAGATCGTGCCGTCGGCATCGGCCGGCAGGACTTCCGTGTAAGTGTAATCGCCATAGGGTCCGAGAGGGTTGTTCGGGAACGGGAAGAGGCTGAAGTACGCGCTCCCCGTGAGCGACGCCGGGAAGACCGGGGCGCCCGCGTCGGTCCTCAGGCCCACGTCTCCTTTGCGAAACAGGCCGCGGTCGGCCACGGTCGGGACGGCGAAATGGGACTCCTTGCTCGCGTTTATATCTTCGTGCTCGAACGCTACGAAGAAATGGGTCTTCTGTTTTACTATCGGACCTCCGAGCACGAACCCGTACTGCGCCCGGGTGAAGGGGTTCTCGCCGTCCACGGGGTTGTTCACGTTAAGGGGCTGGCCGTTCAACAGGACCGGCCTTCCGCCTGAGGTCAGGGCGAACTGCGCCGGCCCTCCGCTGAGGTCGAAGACATCGCGCGCCCTCAGCCGCTTGTCGGTGAGAAACCCGTAAGCGATGCCGTGAAACTTGATTCCGCCCGAGCGCGAGACCGCGTTCACTTGCGCGCCCATGTTTCGGCCGAACTCCGGCAGGGGAAGCAGCGTGGCGATCTGAAATTCTTGTATGCTCTCGATAGGTTGCGGCACGAGAGTAGTAAAGCCCTGGCGGCGCACGCCGATGTCTTCGTCATTGTTGTCGGAGCCGTCTATCGTGAAGTTGTTGGCGCGGCTGCGGAGGCCGTTTACCGAGAACTGTCCCGACGTGCCCACGCCCGGACCCACGCCCGGACCCACGACTCCGCCGATGGCGAGAGGCGGAGGCACGACGCCCGGCTCGAGCAGCGCGAGCTGATCGAAAGTGCGGATACCGCCGAGCGGCAGCGCAAGTATCTGCCGCCTGTCATAGTTGCCCCCCCTGGTCGCGTTCGACGTGTTGACGAGCTGCTCGAAGTTCTCTTCGCCGGTCTGCTGCGCCGTCGCCGTCGCGGAAGGCGGAGTGCTGGCCCTTCTCAGGCCGATCGGCGGAGGCTGAACGAGGTTCGTCTTCGCAAGCCGGACCCTGAAATTGTTGGTGGTCGAAAGCGGGTCCGTCTCATAGCCCTGCGCCGAAGCAGATAGCTTGTAGAATCCTGGCGGCAGGGTGGAGATGAAATAGTTCCCCTCCGCGTCCGTTATGGTCGAGCGTTCGAGCTCTGTCTCTTCGTTGATGACGGATATGACTGCCTGGGCGATGGGCGTGCTCGTGCCGATCTCATAAACTCGCCCCTGGATTGCCCCCGTCGTCTGCCCTTGCGCAAGAGCAATAACGGCGTAATTCGCCGTCAAACATACCGAAATGAATAAGCAAAACAACTTTGGGCCTATCTTGGACATTTTTCTTCTCCTGGGTTACGCCCGGTAAGGCGTCGATGCCGGTGAATCATTCAAATGTGAAAGATTATTTTTCACAAAGCAGGCTCGATGGCTCGGGGTATTGTCGATACTTAGTATTCTTCAAACACAGCGGCCACTGAGAGACCGGTACTATTTTACAGGCGTGCCAGTTGAGACCCGTGGAAAGTTGAGAAGAGGTTTTACCCTCCTGATGATTAGACTAGTTATGCCTCTGGGTACAGGGCCTCCGGCATACCGTTACCACACCTGCGCAGGATACTTCAGGAGGCCATGCCTGTCAATCCGAAAACCCCAAACGTCCGGGGTATATCGTGAAGGCGCATAAAAGAGGAAAGGCCGGTCGGTCGGCCGGCCTTTCCCCTTCAATTCACGGGCGTGACGTTCACAAAATAGACCATGATCTCTTCGTCGCCGCTCGTAGCGAACCCGACCGACCCGTAAGAGAAGGTGCCGTCAGACATCGCGCTCAAGGGCTGTGCTCCCTCCGATTTCGGCGCGCTCTTGAGCAGTATCGAGTGTTTGATCGTCGGCCCTCGGGCATCGACGATGATGTGAAATTTCTCGTCCGGCCGGCTTATGTCTTCCACCACCCGGTCCGTCTTTAGCAGCTTGACCTGGCCGTCCTGGCATATGAAGCTGCGGAAAGTGTTCGGCGACGCGCCCTTCGGGCCGGAGAGCTGAAAGAGATAATAGTTCTTCTGATCCCGCGCGCGGACGATCCAGGCCGCGCCCTTGCCGTTGGCCAGGCTTATGTCGAACTCCATCTTGAAGTCCTTGTATATCTGGTCCTGCAACAGCCCGAGGCCTGCTCCGCGCACGAGCATTCGCCCTCGATTGCTCTGCCACGTCGGAGGCGCGCTCCAGAACTTCAGGCCTTCAAGAAAGTAATCGGAGAATTCGGGAGAGAAGCTGACGCGCGTAAGCTTGAGCTCGACCGTGGCCTCCCCGGCGGAAAAGACCTTCTTCTGCTCCGATACGTTGTACTCCGCCTTTACGGCCCTGATCGTGTGCTCGCCGGGAGGTATATCGATCAGGCCGGTCTTTCCCGACTCGTTGATCTTTCCTTTATACGTGCCGTTTATATAGATCTCCGTGCCGGGCTCGCTCCTGACGGTCAGATTCACGAGGGCCGGCTTATACGCGACGGGCACGGGCATCGTCATTCCGCCCTTGACCTCTATCCGCTCTTCCCAGGGGGTGGCGAAGGTGGGCTGCGATATTTGAACCGCGTGAGTCCCGGCGGGCAGGTCTCTGACCTCGATCTGCTTCCTGGTGATCAACAGTTTTGCCTGAGCAGGTTTCCTGCCGTTGACAAGCACGTTCACGTCCGGCTCGAAAGACCCGATGAGAGTGATCGAGCCCGTGGTCGGGACGAGATCGACGGGGACGAAGCTCACGGGCTGGCCTTCCTGAATGGTCACCCTCTCGGTATAAGGCAGGTAGTTTTCCGCCGTGACCGCGACATCGTACGACCCCGGAGCGAGCTCCGCCCGGAATTCGCTGTTTTCGCTGCGACCCTGACGCTTGACGGCTCCCTGAGCTTTGATCACCACGTTTGCCGCCGGCACATTGGTCCTCATAATGAAGAGGGCGTTCCGGCTGACGGTGACAGGAGGGGTATCGGTCCTGATCTTTCGCGTGAGCGGCAGCTCCACTTCCGCCGCGCCCGCGCTCAAGGTCGCGGCCTTCTCCACCGGCTCATACTCGCTGCTCACCGCCCTGACCTTGCGGAGCCCCGGCTCGATCTCAATCGGCCTGCTCCTGCCGGATTCAGTGACCTGGTCTCTCAGAAGACCGTCCACGTAAACCAGCGCTCCCGGCGCGCTCCTGACCGTGAGGCTCACCATTTTTCGCTTGAAGATAACGGGGAAGGAGGTCGTGGCGCCCCCCTTGACCTCGATGCGTTCCTCCCAGGCCTCGTTGGCGGCGTTCGAGAGCCTGACCGTGTGCCGCCCTTCAGAGATGTCGCCCAGCTCGATCTCGCTCTTGGACTTGTTGACACTCGCGGGCGTTTTGCCATCCACCAGCACGTTGAGGTCCGGCTCGAAAGCTCCGACGAGCGTGATCGCCCCGGTCGTGGGAACGAGGTCGATACGCTCGAAATCGACCGCCTGCCCCGCTTCGACCACTATCTTCCCGGTGTAGGGGCGATACCTGGCGGCGGAGACGGTCACGTCGTACGTGCCGGGAGAGACATCGAGGCTGTACTTGCCCTTCTCGACTCTCCCTTCCTGCCTGAGGCTCCCGTCGGGCGACTTGATGGCGACGGCCGCCTCCAGAGCGTTCGTGACGACGAAGAGAGAGACCTTCGACCGCACCTTCGTGGCAACCTCGGGCACCGTCTCGGCTATGACCAGGCGGTCCGAATCGTAATACGAGATCTCGTCGACCGGCATCTGCGTAAGTCCCTGAATGGCCACGCGCTTCGGCACGACCTCCTTGACATATTCGACGAGGCTCTTGAGAGTCACCTTTCCGTCAGTGTCGGCGGCGGCGCCCTTCAGCCCTTCGACGATTGCCGCCATGAAGTACCCCTGGTTCTTACCCGTATCCTCGAACGCCTCTTCGCCCTCCTGCGCGGCGAGCAGCTTCGCAACCGCCGTCGTCTCCAGGCCGGGCGTCGGCTTGTTCACGTTGACACGTATGCCTCTCGAATAGATCTGGCTGACCCTGTTCGGCTTCGGCGTGGACCTCCCGCTCCTCGGGTCGCTGCGGCACGCGTCGAGCAGCATGACGGTCTGCTTTACTCCCGCAGAGCTTATCGATTCCATTATTCCCGACCAGCTCACGGCCGTATCTTTCAATACTCTCAGGTCGGTGCTCAGCCTCGCGTCGGAGCCCAGCAGAAAAGCCTGCCCGTCCAGCTCATACCCGTGGCCCGCGAACGCCATGAGAAAGAGACCGTCTTTTCCCGCCAGTCGCGTCAACGTGGACATGTAGTCCAGGATGATATTGCGGGTCGGGTGCATCTCCTTGGGATTGTCCGAAGCAAGCAGCACGATGTGATCGGACGGGAAGCCCGCGTACTTCTTGAGCGCCTCCGCGATCATAATGGCGTCGTTCGACGGTGCCTTGAGCGAGTAGATGCGCGAATCGTCGTATTGGCTGACCCCGATTATCAGAGCGTACCGCTTCTGGCTCGGCGGCCATTCCTTGATCATCTCGCTCGCGGCCTTGGCGCGAGTCTGGGCCTCGACTCGCGGCGTCAGGCGGGCCGAGGGGCAGACCGAGATCAGAAGGATCACCAGGGCAAGACAAATACAGAAATGTTTATTCATGGCGTGTATGACTCTCATCGCATTTCACACTACTCAATTCAATACTTCACAATACCCTTAAACGAGGGCTCTCGATACAGGGTTCGCGATCTTTCAAGAGAGACCGGTTCGGGCCGTACCGTCTTTCGTACCGTCGATGTTAAAGACCCGCGCGAACCGGTGTCAAGATGCCCGGCGCCGGTCGAAAAAGGGCGGCCCATTCGCCCGGCTTAAGATCGCCTTAACCGGCTTCGAAAGGAGCGGGGTCCAGCTCCAGATAACCCCGCTCTATCATGTTCACGACGAGGACGGAGAAGTCGTTCAGGTCAAGGTTTTCCGGCAGCATCGAAGATCGGCGGGCATTCTCGAAGACCTCGGCGACGGTTACTCCGCCGTCGAAGTTCGAAGTCACCGGCAT
>DATLMR010000275.1:0-2996 GCA_035537555.1 Blastocatellia bacterium | reverse complement strand
CAGATACTCGACGGGATGGTCTTCCGTCGGCGCGGCAAATCGCTTGACGGCCGGATCGAGAGACGGCCCCTTCGGCACCGACCACGATTTGAGCACGCCGCCCATCTCAAGCCTGAAATCAAAATGGAGTTTCGACGCGTGGTGTTCCTGGACGACGAAACGGTGCCGGTCCCTTTTGGAAATCTTGCCTTTGGGCTCCGGCGTCCGCCTGAAATCTCTCTTCGCGTGATATGTTTCGAGTCCCATTTTCCCCCTCGATCTGGTAAATTCGACAGTGCTGTTGACAGTAATCTTACATCAGCAAGCTCGTTTTCATGAGATTATATGCGCTTTCAAGAGTTCACTAAATACCTCGAGTCTCTGGAAAACACTTCCGGCCGAATAGAGATGTACCGGATACTCGCCGAACTGTTTCGCAAAGCTGGCCCGGAGGAAACGGCACAGGTCGCGTACCTTTGCGAAGGGCGACTGCTCCCTGCGTTTGAAGGCCTCGAAACGGGGATGGGCGAGCGTACCATCGCGGTAGCGATCGCTACCGCCGCCAGGCGAACGGAGGAGGAAGTCGCTCTTGCCTCACAAGAGCTGGGCGATCTGGGGCTCGTCGCGGAGAGTCTTTCCTCCGGATCGAAGCGTAGCCGCCTTAGCGTGTCGGATGTCTATGAGACGCTCCTCCGGATCGCCCGGACGGGGGGCAAAGGTAGCACCGAATCGAAGCAGGATCAACTATCCTCTATGATTAAACTGGCCACGCCCCTTGAGGCGCGCTACATCGTACGCCTCACGCAGGGGCGGCTTCGCCTGGGCATCGCCGCTCCCACCATCATAGAGGCGGTCGCGCGAACTCAGGAGAACCCGAAAGAGGCGAGGCGCATTATCGAGCGCGCATTCAACCTTTGCTCCGACATAGGACTGGCGCTCGCGACTCTGCGAGAGCGGGGGCTGGGCGCCCTCGCATCCTTCAAGGTGCGAGTCGGTAATCCCGTGCGGCCGATGCTTGCCGAACGCCTGCCCGGCGCCGAGCAAATCATCGAAAAGATCGGGCGCTGCGCCGTCGAGCCCAAGCTCGACGGGTTTCGCTGCCAGGTGCATCTTAAGAACGGGAAGGTCCAGATGTTCTCCCGCAACCTCGAACCCATGACGGACATGTTCCCCGACATCGCCGGCGCGGTCCGCGATCAGATCGATGCGAAGAGCGCCATCATCGACGGCGAAGCACTGGCATTGAACGAAGAGACCGGAGAGTTCTATCCCTTCCAGGTGACCGTTCAGCGCAAGCGCAAACATAAAATTGCCGAAATGGCCGAAGAATTTCCGCTCGTCCTCGTCGCCTTCGATCTTTTGTACGTGAATGGTAAAGACCTGACGCAGGCAACGTATGAACAGCGCCGCGCCGCTCTACAAAGGATCACCAGGCCGGGGCGGCCAGGCCGCGTCCGCATTTCGGAAGCGATCCTCACGGAGAGCGGGGAGGAGTTGCAAAGCTTCTTCGACGAGGAGGTCTCGCAGGGGCACGAAGGGGTCGTCGCGAAGCGCCTTTCGGCGGGCTACGAGCCGGGAGCCAGAAATTACAACTGGATCAAACTGAAGCGCGCCTACCGGGGCGAATTGAGCGACACCGTAGACGTGGTGATAGTCGGCTACCTGCGCGGGCGCGGCGCGCGTGCGCGGCTCGGCATCGGCTCTCTGCTCGGCGCGGTTTATGACCCTCGCGACGACAGCTTTCAAACCGTGGGCAAGATAGGCAGCGGCCTGAGCGACGATAATTGGATCAGGCTTCGGGAATTGCTCGACGGGATCAGAGTGACCGCAAAACCCGCGCGCGTAAACTCTCGCATGACACCGGACGTGTGGGTCGAGCCCGAGATCGTTCTCACCGTTCTGGCCGATGAGATCACGCGCTCGCCCGTGCATACGGCGGGAAGCGACGAGCACGGGCGGGGGCTGGCGCTCCGGTTTCCGCGCGTGGTCGGGTTCGTGCGCGATGATAAATCCGCCGAAGACGCGACCACTGCCCGGGAGATCGAGCAGATGTTCACTCAGCAGAGGGGGCCGAAGAAGGGCAAGGCTCCGGGCGGTTAAGGCAGCCCGTCCCAATCACCCGCTATCGGCACGTCTCCGTTCACTCCTAAGGCGAAGACGATCTCGGCGAACCCGTTCGTGTTGGAATTCCTCAGGTGGAACGTGCCGTCTCGATAGACGCCTATCGTGTCTACGCCGTCTCCGTCCCAGTCTCCTATGATCGGCTTGTCTCCCGGCAGCCCGTACGTAAGCACGATGTCGGCGAATCCGGTCGAGTTGCTGTTCTTCAAAAACAGAGCCCCGTTCGTCGGGCGGAAGACGCCCGTAGTGACCGTGCCGTCCCCGTTCCAGTCCCCGGCGATAGGCAGGTCGCCGGGCAGCCCGAGCGTGAAGACGAGATCGGGGCTGCCTGACGTATTGAGATTTCTCAGGAAAAAAGTGCCGTCGCGATATACGCCAACCGTGTCGGTGCCGTCGCTGTTCCAATCGCCGACTACGGGAAGGTCGCCCGGCGCTCCGAAGGTTACCACTATGTCTGCGAATCCGTTGGTGTTTGAGTTGCGGAGCAGGAAGTTGCCGTTTCGATATACGCCGATGGTGTCTGTGCCGTCGCCGTTCCAGTCTCCCGAGACCGGTATATCACCGGGTATGCCGTAGGTGATAAGGAGATCGGCGAAGCCTGAAGAGTTGGAGTTCTTGAGGAAGAGCGCGCCGTTCGAGGGGCGAAAGACTCCCGTCGTATCGGGGCGATTGACTTGAAATTCAAAAGCGCCGAGATCGAAGACGGCGTCATTGGGCCGGGCCTCGCTCGCCCTGTGCTTGATATATTGGCGCGCGACCGCATGGGCGGGAACGACGTTCGCGTGAAGCGAGGTCCCGGAATTCACACACGCTGAGCCCGCGACAAGGTGATAATCTTGCCCCGCCTCATTAACGAAGCCGGGCGCCGGGCCTGTCAAGGCAGTTCCATCATCGTT
>DATLMR010000274.1:0-12580 GCA_035537555.1 Blastocatellia bacterium | reverse complement strand
GAGCGCCGCCGCGATAGAGAGGGCGCGCCGCGGGGTATATCGTGAGCGTTCGTTCCGAAACTTGCCGCCGAAGCTGCGAGAGAAGTACTTTTCCGAAGAGCAGGGCGGGTCCCGCATCGCGCAGGAAATTCACGGCAGAGTGAAGTGGGGCACGGCGAATCTGATGGACGCGGGGGCGGTCGGGGCGTATGCCGCCTCTCCGGTAATCTTTTGCAGGAACGTGTTCATATACTTCTCGAATGACACGATCCGAAAGACCGTGGAGCTGTTCGCCGAGCTGATGCCCGCGCCGGGATATCTATTTGTCGCCGCATCCGAGTCGTTGTTGCGACTGACGACCAGGCTCCAATTTCAGGAGATCGGCGGCGCCTTCGTTTATGTGAAGGGCTGAAGGTCAGACGCGAACTGACGGTTCGGGCGAAGTATGAAAGCCAAGGAGTGATATGGATCGAGTGCTGCGAGTCCTGGTGGTGGATGATTCGGCCTACGTGCGTAAGGTGATGAGGCAGATGTTGTCGCGCAGCCCGTTCATCGATGTGATCGGCACTGCCCGCGACGGCAAAGAAGCCCTGGACATGGCCGAACAGCTGCAACCCGACGTCATTACGTGTGACCTGAACATGCCCGAGCTGGACGGAGTCGGCTTCGTGCGAGAGCAGATGCTGCGCCGCCCGATCCCGATCGTCATCGTCAGCATCGCCAACGAGGGGAGCGAGCTCGCGCTCACGGCGCTCGACGCCGGGGCGGTCGATTTCGTCCAGAAGCCCACGGCGCTCGCGACGGAGAAGATCTTTGAAGTGACCGACGAGCTGATCGAAAAGATCAAGGTCGCCGCGGCGGTGCGGATGGCCCGGGTTCAAACCATACTGGAGCACAGGCCCGTCGCCAGCCCGCCCGTCCAGGCGAAGCGGGCGGGGCTTGTGGACATAGTCGTGCTGGGAATCTCGACCGGCGGCCCGCAGGCTCTGAAATACCTGATCCCTCAATTGCCCGCCGATTTCGCGGTTCCGCTTGTGATGGTTATGCACATGCCTGTAGGCTACACTGAAATGTACGCGCAGAGGCTCGACGAGATATCGCCGCTTAATGTCAGGGAAGCGCGAGAAGGCGACATCATAGAACCCGGCGTCGTGCTGCTGGCGCAGGCGGGCCGTCATCTGACTCTGCTCCGCCAGGCAGCCGGCACGGTCGTCGCGCACCTGGACGCGCGGCCGTTCGATTCTCCGCACCGCCCGTCGGTCGACGTGCTGTTCAAATCGGCGGCGGAGCTTTTCGGCAGTCGCACGCTCGGCGTGGTGATGACGGGGATGGGGTCGGACGGGAAACAGGGCGCGGCCTGGATAAAATCGAAGGGCGGGATGATCTTTACCGAAGCCGAGCAGTCTTGTGTCGTTTACGGCATGCCGCTTTCGGTAGTCGAGGCCGGATTGAGCGACGCGAGCGCGCCACTTGAAAAAATGGCGCAATCTATTCTTGAGGTGGTATGATGTCGAAGATTCTTGTCGTGGACGACTCCGGTATGTCGCGCAGAACTCTGCGCAAAATTCTAGAACCCGACGGACACGAGATCATCGAAGCAGAAGAGGGTGCGGTTGCTCTCGAGCGCTATTTTCTCGACAAACCCGACCTTGTATTTCTCGACCTGACCATGACGGGAATGTATGGAATAGACGTGCTGAACAAGCTGCGGGAGATGGACCCGCATGCCCGCGTGATCGTCGCGAGCGCGGACATCCAAAGCTCGACGCGCGAGATGGTTGACGCGGGCGGCGCGACCGCGTTCATCAATAAGCCGTTCACGAGTGAGAAGGTGCTCAACGCCGTGAGCAAGGCACTCGAAGGGAAGACCGATGCAGCTGAGTGAACGTCAGAATGACGCTCTGACCGAGCTGATCAACATAGCGTTCTCGCGGACGGCCGCGTCTCTTTCGGAGCTGACGGGCCACAGGGTCGTCCTCGATGTTCCCAAGGTCGCCATATACCCGGTCAATGAATTGGCGGCCAGGCTCGCCGCTTTCCTCCCCTTCGACCTTGCCAGCGTGCACCAGGTCTTTACAGGCCCGTTAACCGGTGACGCGCTGCTGTTACTGAATTATGACGGCGCGGTAAGCCTGACGGAGCTGCTTACGGACGAGTATCTGCGCTCGCACCGTCTGAACGAGTCGGCGCGTGAAGTGCTGACCGAAGTGGGCAATATACTCTTGAACGCGTGCCTGGGCGTGTTCGGCAATCTGCTACAGGTTCGCATCTCTTTTTCGGTGCCGCGCCTGCACCTCGAAACCCTGGGCAGTCTTTTGAACTCGCTTATCATCGATAAAGAAGAGCTGCGTTATGCGCTCGTGGTCTACACGGCCTTTCGCGTGCGCGACAGCGCGATCAGCGGTTACCTCGTGATCGCCCTGAGCGTGGTCAGTCTGGATCGCCTGATCCAGGAGGTCGAAAAGTGGGAAGAGAACCAGGGAAATTTGTGAAGTCAGTATCGATATTGCAGGCGGGGGGCCGTCTCGCCGGCAGGGTACGCCGGGTCTCGCGGCGGAGGCCCGGCAATCCGACGGCGGAGCTTAATCCTTTTATTTGTGAGTGACCGATGTTAAACCAAGCGGCGCTGCGCTGGATGAACGACCTTTCACCGCAGGGCATATTCATGACGGATGCCGGCCTGACGATCCGCGCGTGGAACCACTGGCTCGAAACGCACGCCGGGCTCGCCGCGTCCGAGATGATCGGCCGAAACCTCTTCGACGCCTACCCCGACCTTGTGGAGCGCGGGCTGGACAAATACTACGAAGAAGTGCTCGAAGGGCAGATAAAATTGCTCTCCCAGCGCCTCCACCGGTATCTCCTGCCCATGCAGCCTCAGGTGGGCGAAACCTCTTTTGCTCTCATGCAGCAAAGCGCGCGGATCGCCCCCCTGGTCGAAGGCGATATAGTCATCGGGACGATCACTCTGATCGAGGACGTGACCGAGCGCATAGCGCGCGAGGACCAGCTCGTGCGGCTGCTCGGCCGCGAACAGGCTGCCCGAAAAGAGGCGGAGACGGCCAACCGCGCCAAGGATGATTTTCTCGCCACGGTCTCGCACGAGCTGCGCACGCCGCTCAATGCCATATCCGGCTGGGTGCAGATCATGCTCAAGGGGAATATCGAACCGGACTTCTTCGCGCACGCGTTAGAGGTCGTGGACCGTAACGTGAAGATGCAGACGAAGATCATCGAAGACATCCTGGACGTGTCCCGTATTATCACGGGGAAGCTGAGCCTCAATGTCTCTCCGGTCAATCTCGCGTCGGTCGTAGAGACGACCCTCGACGCGGTCCGCCTGGCCGCCGACGCGAAAGGAATTCGGATCGAGTGGGCGCTCGAATCCGATCCCGGCCCCGTGTCGGGCGACCCCGAACGATTGCAGCAGGTGGTCTGGAATCTGGTGTCGAACGCCATCAAGTTCACGCCCAGAGGCGGAGCCGTAAACGTCCGGCTCGCCCGCGCCGCGTCTCAGGCCGAGATCACCGTGACCGATACGGGTAAAGGTATCAAAGCCGATTTCCTTCCCTTCGTCTTCGAGCGCTTCCGCCAGGCTGACAACACGACCACGCGGCAGCACAGCGGCCTCGGCCTCGGCCTCGCCATAGTGCGCCACCTCGTAGAGATGCACGGCGGGACGGTGCTTGCAGAGAGCGGCGGCGAGGGACAGGGGGCGACCTTTATTCTGAGGCTTCCTTTGAGAGCGGTGCGCGACTCGGTAGACTTACCGGCTGAGAGCGGAAACCGGGCATCGGGCAACGGCTCGGAACCCCCCGTCACGGGCGAAATCGATCAGGTCAATCTTGGCTATCCGAGGCTCAATGGGCTACGAGTGCTGATCGTGGATGACGATGCGGACGCGCGGGAGATGCTCGAGGTAATGCTCCTGCAGTTCGGGGCCGAGGTGAGGCTCGCGCCTTCGGCCAGACAGGGATTGCTCATATTGGAGCGGTGGAAGCCCCACGCCCTCGTGTCGGACGTGGGAATGCCCGACGAAGACGGCTACTCTTTGATCCAGAAAGTGCGGGCCTTGCCCCCGGCGCGCGGCGGGCTTACCCCCGCCATAGCCCTTACCGGGTATGGCAGTCCTGATGATCGTTTGAACCTGCTCGCGGCAGGCTATCAGGTACACATCGCGAAGCCCGTAGAGCTGGTAGAGCTGGCCGATTCGATCAAAAAACTGGCCGGCTCGGCCGAGAAAGCCAACCTGTCTTACGGAGAGTAATACTTCTCCGGCCTCGCACCACGCTCCATTTCCTATTGCTCACCAATACGAGTTGTGCGATAGTCCTATGCCTAAGCAATAGGAGGCACTCTTCAATGGCCGATAAGACCGACGTATGGCAGGGCACGCTCGCCCTGATGGCGCTCAAGACCCTCGAATCCCTCGGGCCGCTGCACGGCTACGGCATCGCCCGCCGCATCGAGCAGACCAGCGGCGACCTGCTCTCGATCAACTACGGCACGCTCTACCCCGCCCTCCTGAAACTGGAGCAGGAAGGCTACATCTCTTCGGAGTGGGGCGTCTCCGACAACAACCGCAAGGCCAAGTATTACAAGCTGACCCGCGCCGGCAGAAAGCAGCTTGCCCGGGAAGCTCGCGAATGGGAGCGGACGACCGCGATCCTTGCGCGGTTCTTCGCCCCGGCGGAGGAGTCGTGATGAATATTAGACGGATAAGGGGCTGGGTCGTGCGGGCGGGGGAGCTGCTCAAGGGGGAGGGGCGGGAGCGGGAGTTCGCCCGGGAGATAGAGAGCCACCTCCAGATGCATATCGAAGACAACATGAGGGCCGGGCAGAGCGCGGAGGAGGCGAGGCGGCAGGCGCTGATAAAGCTGGGCGGAGTCGAGCCGACGAAAGAGCGATACCGGAGGCAGAGGGGGCTGCCGATGGTAGAGGCCCTGGCTCGGGACCTGCGCTACGGCCTGCGGATGCTCGCAAGGAGCCCGGGCTTCACGGCCGTCGCCGTGGTCTCGCTCGCGCTCGGCATCGGCGCCAACACGGCCATCTTCAGCCTCGTCAACGCCGCGTTGCTGCGCCCGCTGCCGGTCGAGAGGCCGGAGCAGATGATGTCTCTCACGAACGCGGTCGAAACCCGGATGTTTCCGACCTTCTCTTATCCCAACTATAAAGACATTCGCGACCGGAACGACGTCTTCAGAGGCCTCATCGCCTACCGGTTCGCGCCCTTGAGCGTGAGCTACGACGGCGTCAATGAGAGGCAATGGGGATACGTCGTGAGCGGCAATTACTTCGATGTGCTGGGCGTGAAAGCGGCCCTGGGCCGGATGATTTCCGAAGACGATGATCGGCTTCCCGGCGCTCATCCCGTTACGGTCGTGAGCTACCAGTGCTGGCAGCAGCGGTTCGGCTCCGACCCGGCCCTTATCGGCAAGAGCCTGATCGTGAACGGGCTCGGGTACACGGTCATCGGAGTAGCGCCGAGGGGCTTCTTCGGAACCGAGATTATCGCCGCGCCCGAACTGTGGTTCCCCATGGCGATGCAGTCACAGGTCGAAGTCGGCAACAGCTGGTTAGACAATCGGGGGGCGGAGTACGTCTTCGTCCAGGGCCGGCTGAATTCCGGCGTCGGCGTGGCCCAGGCGCGAGCGGCGCTCGACTCGATCGCTTTACAACTGGAGCGCGAATACCCGGATTTCAACGAAGGCAAGCGGCTCGGCCTTCAGCCGATCGGGATAATGGGCGGAGTGATGCGCGGAGCCGTGCTCGGGTTCACAGGGATGTTAATGGCAGTGGTCGGGTTCGTCTTACTGCTGGCCTGCACCAACCTGGCGAACCTGCTGCTGGCGCGGGCGACGGAACGAAGAAAAGAGATCGCGGTCCGGCTCGCTCTGGGCGCGAGCAGGCTCCGGCTCGTCTGGCAGTTGATGGCCGAAAGCATGCTGCTGGCGGTCGGCAGCGGGGTATTAGGATTGCTGCTCGCCTACTGGCTTGTAACGCTGGCGCCCATGCTCAAGCCGCCGGTAGACGTTCCCCTCCTGATCGACCTGCACATGGATCACCGCGTGCTCATATTCACCTGCCTGACATCGCTCGTGACGGGCGTGCTCTTCGGCTTGTTGCCCGCGTTGCAGGCGACGAAAGTCGATCTGCTGACCGCCTTGAAGGACGAGCCCTCGTCGGGCGGGTACCGGCGCTCGTGGCTGAAAAGCGGCATGATCGTTTTACAGGTCGCGCTGTCTCTGATGCTCCTGGTGGGCGGCGGCCTGATGCTGCGCGCGTTGCAGAGGGCGCAGACGCTCGATCTCGGGTTCAATCCGGAGCACGCCGTCGAAGTGTCGTTCGATTTAAGGTTGCAGGGCTACGACAAGGCGCGCGGCCTGGAGTTTCAGAGGCGCCTGCTCGATCGAGTGCGGGCATTGCCCGGCGTGCATTCTGCCGGGATCGTCGATCTGCCGCCCGTAGACCTTCACTTCTCGAGAACCACCGTCTTCGCCGAAGGGCAGCAGCTTGAACGCGATGCAAAGGCTCCCCGGGCTATGATCAGCCGCGTCAGTCCCGGTTACCTCCGGGCGATGAGCACTTCACTTATGCAGGGGCGCGATTTCACCGAGCAGGACGACGAGAAAGCGCCGCCCGTGGCGCTAATCAATGAAACGTTCGCGCGCCGCTTCTGGCCCGGCCAGGACGCGATCGGCAAGCGTTTCAGCCAGGGAAGCCCCGACTCTCGCCCGATAGAAGTGATCGGAGTGGTCGAGAACGGCAAGTATGCCCTTCTGAGTGAAGACCCGCAGCCCCTGGTATGCCGGCCGCTCTCGCAAGCCTACTCCGGAGCGACCACCGTAATCGCGCGCGGCCAAACCGATCCGAGGGAGCTGCTCGGTTTGATTCGCAACGAGGCGCAACAGCTCGATCCGCACCTGCCGCTCTCGGGCAAGCTGCTGGCCGAGCAGATGGCCGTGTCTCTGCTGCCCGCGCGAATCGCGGCCTCGATCTTCGGCACCTTCGGGGCGCTCGCGCTGGCGCTGGCCGCGATCGGGATCTACGGCGTCATGTCCTACACCGTGTCGAGGCGCACGCACGAGATCGGCGTTCGCGTGGCGCTGGGAGCGCAAACGTCGGATGTCTTGAAACTCGCAATAGGGCAGGGAATGAGGCTTGCCCTGCTCGGAGTCGTGATTGGCATATCGGCAGCCCTGGCGCTTGCGCGGTTGATGACGAGCCTGCTGTTCGGCGTGAGCGCGGCCGACCCTCTGACCTACGCCGGCACGGCGGCGCTGCTTATGGCCGTGGCGCTCCTGGCCTGCTACATCCCGGCCCGGAGGGCAACGAAGATCGACCCGATGGTCGCGTTGCGTTATGAATGATTGGCCGCAGCCATTGCGCGGCGAAGAGATTCGCGAATTCATTTAAGGACTTGAAGGCGAGTTATGGGATGAATCTCCCAGGCCGTAGCTCGCCAGTTCCGCTCGCGCCCCGGCGAGATGTTCTCCGACTCGCTCGCGTGATGAGTATCGAAGAGGAGCCAGCCTTCAAAGCGGCACCAGTGACCCACAAGCTCGCGCTCGAGCGCCTCTGCCGACCAGTCCCATCCCTGACGTTCCGCCCGGTCGCTCATGGGCGGCGTGATCTCAAGTACGGCGCGTTCCGTCGGAGGGGCGTCAAGTCGTAGAGCCACTTCGATATGAATATCGCGCCTGAACGGGCAATAGCAGTTAGCCGATTCGATTCCCGCCTTTTTGACCACCAGCACGTATCCCTCGATGGCGGCCGCCCGTGATTCGGACCAGCGCTGCCTGTCGTCGCCCGGTTGCAGGAGGGCGGCGAGCGTAACCCGGTCTTCAAAGTCTTCCTGGAGGGGCGGGCTGACGCGATTCTTCAGGCGAGCCAGCCGCCGCCCATCTTTGGAGATCGATAGCCCCTGCTCGGGACAGTTCGATTGAATGAAGAGGAGAGCCGCTACCGGCAGGAGCATAAGGCCGATAATCTTGCCGCGTCTGAGATCGATCATTCTCCGCCGAGTATGAAGCGTAAGGATCGATCGCGCAAGATTGGCTCCCCTTAGATTCAGCGGACTACAGGCACCAGGGTGAAGGGCAGGTCGGCATACTCTATGCCGCGCGATGACACTCTGATCATTACGCGGTACAGCCCGTCGCGCGGGAACGCCTGGGTCGCTTCATACAGGCCTTCGCCCGCTTCCTTAGCCCACTGTCTCTGCTGCCAGATTCCGGGGGGCTCGAAGCTCAGGACCTGTACGTCCCGAAGCCCGAGAACCGGCTTGCCCGTTATCGAATCGGTGATCTTGAACCTGAGCAGGGCAGGGTTGTCCGGCCTGAACTTTTCACCCTTGAAGAGAGGCTCGACGGCGAGAGTAACGCCGGTTCGCCCGCTCTTGCCGCCGGGCGCTTCGGCGATCTCGAGCTGAAAGCAGTTAATCAGGCGCGGTTGATCGATAAGCATGGGCACCTCGAAATGGCCCGCCTCTTTCAGCTTGACGGGAGTCGAATAGAGGCCCGGCCCGGTTTCAGAGAGGCTTCGATCGATTATCATCAGAGCGTGGGGGCGGCGCTTGTAATTTTGCAGAGTGCCCATGGTCGCCATCATCCCCTCGACATAGTAATAGATCATCTGGTCCGGCGTGTTCGCGACCATCACGGAGTTACCTTCCGGAGTGGGAACGATCATATCCGCGACCCCTATCTCTTCGGGCATCTGGCTCGCGGGCGCGCGCCCCCCCTGGATGTTTATCGGCGCGAGCTTGCCGGTCTTGATTCCGCCGAGGTCGAGCAGCGAGAAGTGCTCCGACCCGGTGCCGCGAACGTAAGCATAGCGGCCCGTGAAAGTCACCTGGTCCGGCCCTTTCACTACCTCAGCGGTGGCCACCGGAGCGCTCGTCGCCGCGTCGAAGACCGAGACGGAGTTATCGACCTGATTGACGATGAATCCGTACCGGCCTTCAGGCTCGAACCGGAGCGCGACCACTCCGCGCCTTACAGGGATCGTCCGCGCGACCTGCTGCCTGGCCGGGTCGATCACGCTGATCGCCTCTCCGTTGATCGCCGCGACGTAGATGAGCTCGCTCTTCGTGCTGTAGGCAACGGGAACGGGAGTCTTTCCGACGCCGATATCGGCCACTCTGCGGAGCAGGCGGATATCGATCGCCGAGACGGTATCATCCCGGCTGTTGGTGACGTAGGCGAACCTGCTATCGGATGTGAACGCGATATTGTGCAGCCCGGAGCCGACCTGGATAGTGGAGGCGAGCCGGTTGCCCTCCGTCTCTATCACGGCCACGGCCGGGGAGCCGTCGAGGCCGACCCAGACGTAGCGCCCGTCGGGCTGGACGGCGATGCGCATGGGCCGGGTCTTATCGCCCGTGGGTATCGTCCCCACGAGCTTTCTCGTGATCGTATTGATTACCGCGACTGAGGATTGATCGGGCATCGTCACGTAGAGGAAGTCCTTGTTCTTTGACGGCACCCAGTCCGCGCCCGCGCCGGGTAACACGATTATGCTCTCGAGTTTCGTGATGTTGAAAGATACCTGGGGATTGATGAATGTTATGGTCTTGTCGTGATTCAGGGTGAGCAACAGGTAGTTATTGAGGTCTATGTCGGCGGGCACGCTCAGGAGCCCGCCCATAAACGACCTGACCTTGTCTTTGCATTCGGCGTCGCCCGGCGAGCGCCCGGCCTCGACGGCGCTGATCCACGCCTTCGGGTAAAGCCCTCTGACGGGCTCTCCCGTGCGGGCATCAGAGACTTTGAACGTCACCGTCGCATCCGCCCCGCTGACCAGGCCCGCGTCCTTCCCGTCGGAGCCCGGTGTAGACTTGATTGAAAAATCGACGACGAGCCCCTGCTTTTCAAATCGTCGAGTGACGGACGAGGGAGCCTTCGCGCCGCTTCCTTCAGCTGCGCTCGCGGCGACTCCGGCCCCCGTCTTACCCGTGGCCTGCGCTCTCGCCTGCGCGCTTGCCGGTAAGAGTAAGATCATTGCCGCGCATAAAGACCGCAAGGCGGCCGGCGGAATGAGGTTGAGCGATTCTCTAATCTGCTTACCTGGCATCTTATTTGGCGTGTTACCTGGCATGGTATTTATCATGTCACTTGTCATAGCGCATCCTGTCTCTCGGGGCTCAAGTATGGCCCGGTGATCTCTAAGAAGCCTCTCCTCACGCGCGCGCGTGAGGAGAGGCGATAACGTACTCTGAGGCGGAGGCTCACGAGTCTCTCAGGGCGTGACCCGGAAGATGCCCCATAATCCGTCCGTGAACTGGAAGCTCTCCTGCGTGCGGAAGAGGTAGTCGCCGGGCCGGTTGAAGACTCCCCCGGCGCTCGGCAGGATGATGTTCCAGTGGCGGCGGGCGGAGTGACCTCCCTGCGTCCCGATCGTCATCGAGGGGGGCTCGGGATTCACTCCGGGCCTGAAGATGGCCGTCGAGTTCGCGACCCACGGTTCGTGAACCCAGTTGTGGCCGTAGATGGTGAACCCGTGCTGGCGCGGATGCCCCGTGGGCTCGGCGACTCTGAATCGCACCTTCGTGCCCTTCTGTATCGAGAAGACGGGAATCGCCGGGTCCCCGCACGGAAGCCCCGGGTCGGACCCATACGGGTTGGCCGCGTAAGGATCGGCGATGCATCCTTTGTTCGGGTCCAGAGAGCTGAGCACGTTCTTCGTATCCACGTTCCCGACCTGTTCTTCCATGGGCGTGAAGCCGGGCGGTCTCGGGCCGGTGCCTATCATCTGATTGAGGAATCCAAGCCTCGCCCACAAAGGCTCCGTCCTGTAATTGAAAGCCTTCATGCCTGAGTCTTCGGGGTCTTCGTCGCCGATGTAATTACGGACGGGGACGTTTCCGCGACCTACCATATTCAGGTCGTCCTGGTAGATTGTCACGAACTCTCTGAAGAGAGTTTGGAATGTCGAGCTATATATGGTCGCTTCGGTGTAGGTGTGACCCGGCGGTGCCCAGAACGAGCCTTGCGGCTCGATGACGAACGAGGCCACCGCGCCGTGGGAGCCGTGCTTCATTATGTCGCCGTAGTCGGTGAGGTTGACCGTCCCGTACTCGATCGGCGTCGGCACGAGCGGGCCGGCCGGGTCGAGGCTGATACGGCCCGCGTACCAGCGGAAGTTCTTAACCTCACCCGGCGCTACGGTCTGCACGTCGTTGATGCCGATATTGGCCCCGTCGCTCGTGCGAACGTCATACTCCACGAGCTGCGGGTGGAGGCTGACGTGGTTGGAAGGTCTTATCTGGTTGAGGTTGAAGCCGGGAATCAGCATCGGCATGAAATTCCACCCGGCATAGTCGGGCAGCGTTTCCGGCAGCCTGTTTCTGAGGCTCAGGTTGATGCAATCGCCCGCGCCGGCGCGCATGACGAGTGGCTCGATTCTCCTGGCTCCCGATTGTATGTAAGGAACGTCCGGAGCCATGACAAAGACTATGCCGGCCGGATCCCTGAGCTCGAACTTGTTGTTGTACGGTATTCCGTTCGGGCCGACGAGGTCTTTAGCCAGCCATGCTTCCACGTCGTAGAACCACTCCCGCGCTCCGGAAGGGCATACATCCGTCCTGAATCTCGGGTCGTTGCTCGCCACCTCGCCTCTCAGGTTATAGGGCAGAGGCTGGAGGCCCGGTACGACGCCTCTGTACTGGCGCAACAACCCCCACATTCCATTCCAGAGGTTGTCGGTGGCGAGGCTGCCGTATAGGAAATCGGCCCTGGTTGCGGTGTTTCCCCCGACGGGGGGTATGGGCGGCAGCTCGGACTCGAAATGCTCCGATATGCCTATGGCCTGCGCGTTAGTCCAGCCCGAATTGGGCACGCTCGGCTCGTGGAGCCATTTCATGCCGTGCACGCTGAAGCTATGCTGCTCTTCCTGCGCTCCCTGGATCAAGCGAATGTGGACCTTGTCACCCTCGTAGGCTTCGAGAATGGGAGTGAACGGGTCTCCGTGAACGGCCGTCCTGAAGACGTTGGCGAGGTCTCCTGCCGGGCCGGTCTTCTGGACGAACTGGCCGGAGCCGTTATTCGCGCCGATCCGCAGAGGTATCGGCTCGTTGCGATAATTGAGAAGCTCCGTCCCGGGATCGGCGGCAGAGACGGCTTCAGGCCCGGGGATAGGCTTCGGGACCACGATGTCCGGCAGTCCGACCTCATCGCGGGCCGGAGGATTGATCGGCTTGAGGTCAATCGTGTAGACGATGGCGAAATCGGCGAAGGCGAGATTGAACTCGCGATAACTGGCCCCTTGATCTCCGCTGAGACTGTCCGGATCATCCCAGATAATGTTAGCCACATAGGAGGTCGGGCCGCCGTCCGCGCGCCCGCCGAGGGGGCCTCCGCTCTTGGTCTGCCATATCGAATCGGTCGGCTCCACGACCAGGGCTCCATAAAGGCCGTGGTGCTGATGAGAGCTTGGGCCGAAGTGATCGTGCGTGAAGACCGTCCGTATCGTGCGGTCCCTTCCGTTCCTATCGACCAGGGGGTCGGCCCACCACCGCTGGGTCGTCGTCTGCGCTCCGACCCAGTCTCCGACTCCGTTCTGGTCGCTGTCGGGGCCAGGGCCGAAGACCGGGTGGGGCCTG
>DATLMR010000273.1:0-19351 GCA_035537555.1 Blastocatellia bacterium | reverse complement strand
CTTGCCGAGTCGGGTGTTCAATTCGTCGACGGCGATGGCGCTGAGCTGATCGAGCGCGTCGGCGTAGATGGCGAATTGAGCGCGCAGGTCGCTTTCGAAAGATGTGAAATCAAAGCGGTGGCTGTCGAGCGCGGCCATTATTTTTTCGCGATATATCATGCAGAGGCTATCTCTTTTCAGCGAGAATCACAGAATCACCCATTTCTTCCCCGCCAGCCGGAAAGCCTATTTGAGTAGTGTGAATAAGTCAAATCACTCAAATCGGCGCGCGGCGGATAATGAAGTCTTTGCGCTCGGTCCCCTCAATCAATTGGTGCGCGAATCTGCGACTTGTCGTATAATGGGTTCGAATTGGTGGTCAGAGCCGGTCATCAGACTAAAGTTTCTTTTATTAACATTGCTGGTTACGGCAGGCTGCTTGGGCGCTAAGAATGTGGCCGAGGCGAAAAGATAAGAGCAATCTAAGAGAATCTGAAATGGCAGCAACGACTCAGCCCGTCGTAATGGCGATGAACCCCACCGACCTCAACGAGTGCTGGCGGCTCGACCAGCGATGCTTCTCTGACGGCGAGGCTTACGACCGCGAGACCATTCGTTACCTGCTTTCGCACACTCAATCGGTCTGCTACAAAGTAGTTTCCAGCTCTGATGAAATGGTCGCTTTCGTTGTCGGCATGGTCGAGCCTGACCGCACGGGTCACGTCGTCGCGCTGGGCGTCGCCCCGGAAAATCGCCGCGCGGGACATGGCCGCCGTTTAATGCGCGCGGTCGAGCAGGGCTTCCTCGAAAGCGGAATAACGACAGTCCGGCTTGAAGTGCGCACTTCGAATGACGCCGCTCAAAAACTCTACTTCGACCTCGGCTACAAGATCGTGCGCCGCATGCCCCGCTACTACACGAGCGGCGATGACGGCTACCTGATGATTAAAAGCCTCTCGTGAAATCTCCCTTCATCATTATAAGTTGAGTATTTAAGGTCGGCCCTTTTCGGCTCGCAAACGCGTTGGATGATTTCCATGCGGATGCGGCATAATTAGCTCTATGAGCCTGACCGTGCGCGAAGCCCTCTCGTTGAACGTGCTGAAAGACGCAAAGGTCGTAGCCGGAGATCAGGGCCTCGACAACCCGATTCGCTGGACCCATATCATCGATCATCCCGACATCACGAAATGGGTGAAGGGCGGCGAGCTGCTCATCACCTCAGGCCTCGGCATCTACAACGACACGCAGGCCCAGATAACCTACATGAGCCAGGCCGTAGAGAAGAAGATCGCGGCCGTCTTCGTCACCGTGCAGGAATACCTGCCGCAGACCACGCCCCAGATGCGGGAGATAGCGAACCGGGCGGGAATGCCCCTCGTCGAGCTCCCGCGCACCATCGCCTTCATCGAGATCACCGAAGCCATCCTCAGAAAGCTGGCGGCCAGATCGCTCAATGCGGAGAAGGACTATCTCATCGACGCGCTGCTTGCCGGGAACCTTCTGGAAAGCGAAGAGACTCTGGCCCGCCTGCGGGGGCTGGGCCTGGAACCCGAGCAGTATCACGCGCTGGTCCTTACGCAGAAGGCGGGCGAGAGCTTCGAGCAGTCCCTGAGCGACGAAGAGAGCCGGGACCTTATGGGCGTGCTCAATCGCGCGCCGCGCCGCGCCATGATGGCCTGCCTCACAAACTGGGTCCTCGCCATCTTTCCCCTCGGCACGCGAGAGGAATCGTCCGTCCCATTCGCTCACACTCTCGACGCGGCATTGAGAGAGCAGGCCTCGGAGCCAATCCGAGTCGGCGTCGGGCGGCTCGTAAGAAAGATGTCCGACTTCCCCACCAGCTACCGGGAGGCCCAGGACGCTCTATTCATAGCCGGCATAACCCGCGATGAGAGCATCGTGAAGCACTACAACGATCTCGGAGTCTGGCGCCTGCTCCTTCGGACGCAGGAGAGCGAGCTTCAAAGGTTCGCCGACTATTACCTGAGCCCCGTCGCGCGCCATGACCGGGAGCATCAAACCGGGTGGCTCACGACGCTCGAGACCTTTCTTGACCGGAACGGAAACCTTCGGGCGACCGCCCGGGCCCTGAATCTTCACCGCAACACGATCACCTACCAGATCGAACGGATCAGCCAGTTGCTCGGCCGGAGACTCGACGATCCTGAAGCCAGGCTCAACCTCCAGCTCGCCCTCCGCGCCCGCCGCCTGTTGAAGGCGAGGAACAAATCCACCGATTAAATTCCCGTAACTTTTCTCTTACGACCATTTAACCCGCTGTGCTCGTGGCACAAAGAAAGGGCGGAATGGCTGGTTCCATCACCCGTTGTCGGCGGGTCCCGCGTGCCTCAGAATTCGATCGTGAAAAGGACACGGGTATGAACATGAATATAATGACCTTAGGAAAAAGGAGCGAATCACCGGCCGCGCGGCTCTCCCCCCGGGTGATCGGAACCGCGCAAGTATTGCTCTCGACCTTCTGCTTCGGCGCTATCGGAATTTTCGCCAAGCTGGCCTACGCCTCCGGCCTCGATTCGCCCACGCTGCTGGCGCTCAGGTTCGCGGTCGCGGCGGCGGTGCTGTGGCTGTACTTCATGGTCTCGAATCGCGCCGTCATTCGGATCGGGCGGAAGGAGCTTGCCACGTGCGCGGCGCTTGGCCTCGCGGGCTACGGCATATTCTCAAGCCTGGTTTTCAAGGCCTACGAGAGCACTCCGGCCTCGGTCGCGGGGCTGCTGTTCTTTATCTACCCGGTCTTCGTCATCCTGATAGACTGGGCGATCTCGCGGAAGCGGCCCGGTATGTCGCTCTGGATGGGCGCGCTCGTGATACTCGGCGGGATCGCGGTAGGCGTGTTCGGTACGATGGGAGGCCACCTGGCTGTCGGCCTTCTGCTCGCCGTCGCGGGTGGGGCGTGGTATGCGGCCTACGTAGTGACGACGAGGCGGCTGTTGAATGATCTGAATCCGCAGACGGTGGCGCTCTACGTTACGACCTTCGCGGCGGTCGGGTTCTTCCTGATGGGCGGCCCCGTGCTCTCGCATATCGGTCGGGTCACGGGAAGGGGATGGCTCGTGGTGGTGGCGATCGCGGTCATCTCGACGGTCGGCGCTCTGCTTTCATTCTTCTCCGGGCTCGACAAGCTGGGCAGCTCTGAGGCCTCGCAGATAGGCACCTTCGAATTGATAGTGACGCTCGCGCTTGCGACCCTGGTCCTCGGCGAGGCGATCACGCTGCCGCTCGTTATGGGCGCGGCCTTCATCCTCGCGGGGATGTTGATGGGCCAGCTCAAGCTCTCTCCGCGCGGGCGCGAATGCCCCGACGATCTTCCCTGCCGATAAAAGCAAAGCTGCCTGTGAGCCGAGGTGATTCGCGGGCGGCTTTGCAGCCTCGCTGAAACAGGGCTTCTAAGGATTGACGAAGAATACGTCCCAGGCCCATTTTAGTGCCGCAGTAGGTATTCTGGGCTACTGCAATAGTCCGGGGCTCAAGAAATATTAAGAATGAGGCTAAGCATAATGATATAAAAACCGAGAAAGCATATAAACGCTTACTTGTTGATGTCATTCTGGTTTGCCTCCTTTCAATGCTTCTAAGGAGTGCCTGATTTCACGCTCAAGAGAAGTATTATTGTTTGTACTCTTAGCCTGTTGGAGGCGACTGCGCACAATATTTATTCCTGTTTGATAGCCACGAACCCACTCGGCTGAATGATCTGACAGGGAAGGAATACTTGGAGGCCCGGCAATGGCATTCAGAACGGCATCGGCACCTTGAGACTCAAGCAATTGTAGAAGCGATTTAGCCTCTGCTTTGGTTCCAGCGCGCATCCCTTCCAGTCGCTGCCTGGATTCATAAGTGTCTATTCCCCATGTACTACCGTTACTAAACTCAACAAGGTCCACCGAGAGGATTAACTTTCTGATGGGAGACGACTCTTCGATGTTCTCTCCGATCGTCATTGGTTTTGAATGGCCAGGTCTCAAGACAGGTTGAGCCGAAGCACCGATGGAGAGCTGTACTCCGCTGGATTTAGTGCGCATCGATATAGTGTCATAGCGAATTGCAATCGCGCGAATTGGCTTAGCGCTTCTATTGGTTATAGTCAGTTCGACGTGAGGTCTGTGCGCAGTGGCTGATTCAATGCTTGCAACGGAAATCAGCACGGGCGAATTTACTTGCTCCACTATTAGAACTTCAGGAGTAAGCATAGTATCCGAGTCATGCTGAATCTCTCGTTTCATCCCCCCCTTAATCTCAGTCTTGAGGGGAGTGATTGACCACGCCACCCTACTCAAAAATCCCGCAAACGAAAAGACGACAACGAGGGTCACAATGGGTAAGGACACTGGGTATTTTTTCATTAAAATCTCCATATAGTAAAACTCTTAGAATCTGGGCGGTACCAGTTGACCAGAAACCTATTCTTATTAGAGCCAAATAAAACAGAGCAAAAATAAGACTGTGTGATCTTTGAAAGAGCGCGCTAAATAGTCGCATGCAGCCCTCCTCAAAAAGGCAATCTAAATAAGGGCAGAGTCCTCTAGAATAAGAATGACCTGAGGTGAGGCCAGTATACGCCCCTTTATTTTCGCGTCAAATAAAATTGTAGACAATATTACACACGCGTCTATCATCCTCGCCGGTCTGTAAGAGGCCGGCTTTTTTATTGGAATCCCGCACACATTTCTCATTTCAGGAAAGAGGACATCGCACGCCGTTTCTTCGCGGGCTCGGCGTGCGGCCTTAAATCAAATGTTGAGAGTCGATTTTGCGAGAATAGACACACGCCTTTATGCGGGAGCGGCAGACGACTCCCGCCTGGTTCGCAGGGTGAACGTCTCGTTTCGGGCTCTTGCGGTAACACTCGGCCTTTTGCACGCCTGGGCCTCTCGTCACTCCATGAACCCCGATGGAATCTCCTACCTCGACATGGGCGACGCTTACCTGAGGGGCGACTGGAGCACGGCGCTAAACGCGCAATGGAGCCCGCTCTATTCCTGGCTGCTGGGCCTTGCCAATCTACTGATAAAGCCCGGCCCCGCGCTTGAATTCCCCGTGGTCCATTTCGTGAGCTTTCTAATGTATGTGGCGGCGCTCGCGGGCTTTGAATTCTTCATGCGGGAGCTTTCGCTCGACGGCGGGCACGGGGCGGGAGGCCTCCACTCCGAAGGTGTCTCGCGGTTCCCGGAGTGGCTCTGGCGAATCATAGGCTACACGCTCTTCATCTGGCTCACGCTCACCATGATCCCATTTGAATTGACCTGCCCCGACATGCTCGTCGCCTGCATCGTGTACATCGCCTCGGGCCTGCTGCTGCGGATTCGAAGGGGCCGCGCCGGGAAACGAGGCTTCGCGCTGCTCGGCCTCGTTCTCGCGCTCGGGTACCTCGCCAAGGCTCCGATGTTGCCGCTCGGGCTCGTATTCCTGCTCGCGAGCGGATTCGCCGTGGGGAGCCTCCGGCTCGGCATACCGCGCGCGCTGCTCGCGCTTGCGGTCTTTCTCGCCGTGTGCGCGCCTCTCGTAGTGGCCCTGTCGGCGGCCAAAGGCCGGTTCAGCTTCGGAGAAAGCGGAAGGCTCAATTACGCGTGGTACGTCAACGATGTCACGCGCTTCGTGCACTGGCAGGGCGAGGGCGAGGGAAACGGGACTCCGCTTCACCCGACCAGAAAGATACACGACGCGCCCTCGGTCTATGAGTTCGCCACGCCCGTCAGAGCTACCTATCCGCCCTGGTATGACCCCTCCTACTGGTATGAGGGAGTAGAGGCCCGGTTCGACTTGCAGGGACAGGTCAGGCTCCTCGAAGCGATCGGCTTCATCTGGTGGGACATATTCATAAATACTCAGATAGTCCTGGTGATGCTCGCGTTATTCCTGACGCGCCTGATGGGCAGGCCCCGGCTCCTGCTGAAAGACCTCGCGCACGAGTGGCTCTTCTTCGCGCCCGCGCTCGCCGCGTTCGGCATGTACTCTCTGGTCAACCTCGAGCCGAGGTACGTGGCCCCCTTCGTCGTGCTTTTCTGGGTCGGCCTTCTGCGCCCCCTGCTGATGCGCGAGCCCGAGAGGCCGCCGAGGGTCTCCGCCAGCGCCGCCCTCGCGCTCGCGCTCGTTTTGCTCGCCCCGCTCTTTGCCTCCGCTCTGCTCAAGACCGCGCGCGGCGTCCCCGCATCAGCGCGCGCGCAGTCGGAGGTTGCCCTCGCGCTGTACGAGATGGGGCTCAGGGAGGGAGACGGCGTCGCAGGCATAGGCGACTCTTTCCGCGCCTACTGGGCACGGATCGCGCACCTGCGAATAGTGGCGGAGATCCCCTCGCCCGGCCCTCTCGGAGAGATCTCCGCAGGCGATACGGAGAGGTTCTGGTCCGCGGGCGAAGAGGTGAGGTCTCAGGTCATGAAGAAATTCGCGGCCACGGGAGCGAAGGTCGTCATCGCCGACAGGCTCCCTCTCCTCTTTCCCAGGGACGGATGGCGAAGAATCGGGCAGACCGATTACTACGTTTATCCGCTATCGGAAGAGCTCGTCGGCCACGCGCGGCATTGAGGCATGCGCCCGGCGAAGATCCCGGCCTCGCAACCTTCCAAGATTACTCTTGCCGAAAGCGCGGGCTCTCTTAATATAGGCATGCGCGCGAGCCTGAAGTGGAACGGCGCGAGCATTCGACATTTTCCTTTAGCGGGAGATATGCGGGAAGATATTCATTACCGGGTTTCGAAATGCGCGGGCCCCCGCTCGGCGACGTATTCCTTCATCAGCCGACTTGTGACAGGTCACTCACGGGCCGGGCGGTGGGCCGGACGGGGGCATCGTGCAAGCTAAAGAAGGGCAGCGTTCTTCCCAAATCATCAAGAACGTCTTGATGAACTGGACCGCTTTCGCCTCGACCCTGCTGGTCGGGTTCATGATGTCGCCGTTTCTGGTCGGACACCTCGGCGACTCGGTTTACGGCGTCTGGGTGCTCGTGGGATCGCTCGTCGGCTACCTCGGGCTCCTCGATTTCGGGCTGACTCCTTCTATAGTAAAGTTCGTGGCGGAGTACCGGGCGCGCGAGGACCAGAACGCGCTCAACCGGCTCGTGACGGGAAGCATCGTCGTCTATTCCCTTATGGGACTGGCCTCGCTCGCCTTCAGCTTCACCGTGGCCTTCAATTTCAACAGCCTCTTCAACTCGCCTCTCAGCTACAGGACGGCCGCGGCCGTCGCTATTCTCGCGGGCATCAATCTCGCACTCGGCTTCCCGGCCGCGGTCTTCATAGGAGTGGTCCGCGGCTATCAGCGGTACGATCTCGACGCGATGATAACGTCGCTTATGATCTTCGCCCGGAGCGCCTGCTTCGTCTTCTTCATCCTCAAAGGCTACGGGATCATCGGGCTTGCCGTCACGACTCTCACGTTCGACACGATCAGGCTCCTGTTCCTGGTCCGGTGGGCGTTCAAGCTCAACCCGAACATCCGCATAGCGCGAGAGTACTTCGACACCTCGCAGCTCCGACGGCTCTTCGGCTACAGCGTCTTCGTCTTCATGATCTCGTGCGCCAAGCAGATGATATTCTTCACCGACTCGATAGTCATCGGCATGTTCTTGTCCACCTCGTCGGTCACGGCGTTCTTCATTGCGGGACGGCTCGTCTCCTACCTCCGACTTCTGGTCGAAGAGATGGTCGGCGTGCTCGCGCCGACGACTTCCGAGCTCGACGCGCGCAACGACCTTGAGGGGATCAAAGAGTTGCTGGTCATCAGCACCAAGTACATGCTGCTGATAGCTCTCCCGGTCTCGGGCGTCTTCTTCATCATGGGGGACGTCTTCATATCGCTCTGGATGGGGCCGCAGTATGCAAGCAGCGCGCTGCTCCTGACGATCCTGACCGCCGGTTATCTGATAAACCTGATGGAGATGCCGGCCTACACGATCCTGCTCGGGCGCGGCAAACACAGTATAGTCGCGTGGTTCACGTCCGCGCAGGCCGTCGCGAACCTGACGCTGAGCATCCTGCTCGTGAAGCGGTACGGGCTCGTCGGCGTGGCCCTCGGAACGACGATTCCGATGGTGGCTTCGACCCTCGTCGTGCTTGTGATCTATTTCAAGCACTACCTGAACCTCAACATTTTGGAATACCTGCGCCGCGCGGTGCCGACGCCCCTTCTGATGCAGATCCCCTTCGTCTTCGCCCTGCTGGTTATCAAGAGATACGGCGCGCCGTCTTCCCTGCCGATATTCTTCGTCGAGATCGCGCTCCTCTTCGTCCCGTACGGCGTTCTCGCCTTCGCGCTCTGCCTGAGCCGCGAAGAACGGCGCCCGTTCCTGAAGCTGGCGGAGAAGTTCGGCCTGAAGCTCTCGCCCAGATTCTCCTGAACCTGACCCCTGACTTTTCAACCCGCCAAGGCTCTGCTAATATCACGCTCTTTCACTCTTTTTCGGGAAAGACCGAGGAATCCGAGAATGCGACTGAATATGCGAAGAGCCGCCTGCATCGCCTTATGCCTCTTTTCGCTCACCGCGTCGAGCTGCACCGAGCCGGGCAAAAACAGCAATCAGGCACCCCCCAATCAACAGGCGGCCGCCCCGCAGAAGATCGCGAAGTGGGTCGCGCAATTCCGCTCGCCTGCCTCGGCCGGCTACGCGGGCACGAACCTGGCCACCTTCTCTTACGCTTCCATCTCCGTCGTCTCGCCTTCGGTGGTATTCGTCGCGGGCGATATGCCCGACTCGAAAAACTCGGACGGGCGCGCGGGCGTCATCGTCAACACGACCGACGGGGGCCGCACGTGGAAAGAGACCGTCGTCCGCCAGCCCGGCATGGAGATCCCCACCGTCAACGCCATTCACTTCGTCGATCAAAACACCGGATGGGCCGTGGGAGCCGATTCCAGGGGCAACGGCGTCATGCTAAAGACGGTCGACGGCGGCGGCGCGTGGAGCGCCCAGAAGCTTACCTTTAAGCAGAGCCCCACGTCCGTCTTCTTCGTCGATGCGAACACCGGGTGGATGGGCGCCGGCACTCCCCTGCCGGAGGACGAGGACAGCGAAGGCGGGCCGAGCGACCTGCTCACGACGACCGACGGCGGAACCACCTGGAGGTCGGCCCGGCGCCTCCCCGTGAGCATCAGGGACATCTTCTTCCTCGATAAAACGACCGGCTGGGCCGTGGGCTACCGGGGCGCCATCTACCAGACGACGGATGGGGGAGTGAGCTGGATACAGCAGCGCAGCGAACTCGAAGTCGCCGAAGGGACCGCGAAGACGACCGGCGAGGCGGGCCAGAGGTTTTCGATCACGAGCATACAGTTTCTGGACCGGCAGAACGGGTGGGCGGGGGCCTCTTCGGAAGAGGGCAACGCGGGGCGCGCGCTCGGGACCAACAACGGCGGGGTCACGTGGACCCGCCGCTGGATAGTCGCCGACTCGGGGGTCAACGACATCTTCTTCCTGAGCCCCACGGTCGGATGGGCCGCCACCAACCTCGGCAAGTTCATCTACCACACTCCCGACGGAGCGAGGTCCTGGTTTAGCGAGCCGATCATCTTCGACCAGGAGCTTCCGATCTACAGGATTGCCGGGGCCGACCTGTCACACGTCTGGGCGGTCGGCGGAGGCGCGATCTACACGCGCGTAGTCGAGTGATAGACGCGGCGGGGAGATCGAGCCCGGGCGTAAAGCGGCCGCCCTTCCAGCTTATCAGGAGATTTCAATGCCTATAAGAACCCGGCTTCACCGGAAGAGCCTCGTCCTCACTATCTCAATGGCGCTGCTCGGCGCTTTCAGCCCCGGGAAATTGATCGAAGCGATCTCGGCCGCGAAAGCCCCGCCCCCGGCGAGCTGGCCTCCGGCCGCCCCGGGCAAGGTCCCGTCCCCGCGCGACGTGCTGGGGTTCACGCCCGGCGACGACAGGAAGCTGGCAAGCTGGGACCAGTTCGTCGATTACTTCAAGCGCCTCGACCAGGCGAGCGACCGCGTGGTATTGCAGGAGCTCGGAAGGACGACTTTGAACCGGCCTTTCATGCTCGCCGTCATCTCTTCGCCCGCTAACCTCGCGCGCCTCGATCGGTTCAGGGAGATTCAACGGAGGCTTGCCGATCCCCGCGCCCTTTCAGGCAATCAGGGCGAGGCCGAAAAGCTGATCGCCGAAGGCCGCGCCGTCGTGCTGATCACCTGCGGCATCCATTCCACCGAAGTCGGCGCGAACCTGGTCTCGATGAATATCGCGCACCGCCTGGCGTCCGACGACTCTCCCGACACGCGCGACATCCTCGAAAAATGCATCGTGCTGCTCGTCCCCTCGCTCAACCCGGACGGCGTGGACATCGTAAAGAATTGGTACGACAAAACGTTAGGGACTCCCGCCGAGGGGACCGGGCCGCCCGAGCTCTATCACCATTACACGGGGCACGACAACAATCGCGACTGGTACGCCTTTACCCAGGTCGAGACGCGGATGACCGTAGATAAGGTCCACAACGTGTGGCACCCGCAGATCGTTCACGACATACACCAGCAGGGAGAGAGAGGCACGCGGTTCTTCATTCCTCCTTACGTCGAGCCGTGGGAGCCGAACGTTCCGCCCCTCATTCAGGCCGGCGTGAACTTCATGGGGTCGTCGATGGCCTGGGAGATGGCTTCGGAAGGCAAGGCCGGGGTAGTCACCAACGGAGTCTACGACGCCTGGACGCCCGGGCGCGCTTACCAGCATTACCACGCGGGAATTCGCATACTGAGCGAGACTGCCTCCGCGCGCCTCGCGTCACCCATAACCGTGCCTTTCGACCGGCAGACCCCGCAGATCAACGTCGATCCGAAGGTGCGGAGCTGGAACTACCCTCTCTTGTGGCAGGGCGGCGAATGGCGGATGGCCGACATCGTCGCTTACCAGCAGTCGGGAGCCTTTGCCCTGATGCGCAACGCGGCCAAGCATCGCGAGAAGTGGCTGCGCGACTTCTACCAGATAGGGAAGGACGCCGTGCGCGCGAGAAGGGCGGGCGAAACGGTCGCTTTTCTAATCCCGCCGGAGAAGAGCCCGGGCGGCTGGAGAGAGTTCGGCCTCTCCAGGCTGGAGTCTATACTCGCGCGCGGCGGCGTAGAGATAAAAAACGCCGCGGCGGGGTTCGAGGCCGGGGGCGTGAAGTACCCCGAGGGAACGAGGATCATCTTCATGAACCAGCCTTACGGTGCGTTCGCCAAGACCCTGCTCGAACGGCAGCAGTACCCCGACCTGCGCGAATACCCGGGCGGGCCGCCGCGCAGGCCCTACGACGTGACCGCTCACACCCTGCCCCTGTTGATGGGGGTCAACGTGGTCGAGGCGACCGCTCCGTTCGAAGCGCAACTCAGAGACGTAAGGCCCGCCCCGCCCGACCCCAGGCTGTTGAGCGCCGGAGGGGCGCGGCTCGGAGTCTACCAGAGCTTTCAGGCCTCTATGGATGAAGGCTGGACGCGGTGGGTGCTGGACCAGCACGGGATCAAGTACTCCTCTCTGTTAGACAGGGAGATTCGCAGGGGCGGACTGCGCGCGAGATATGATTGCATCCTCATCCCGGACCAGAGACCCCGGCAGATAGTCGACGGCCTGCCGAAGGACCGCTACCCCGAAGAAGTCTCGGGCGGCATCGGCGCGGCGGGCGTTCGCGCGCTCAACGAATTCGTGGAGGAGGGCGGCACCATAATCACTCTAAACGGGGCGTCGGACTTCGCCGTCGAGCAGCTCGGCGCGCCCGTGACCAAGGCGCTTGAGGGCGTAGCGCCGAGAGATTTCTACTGCCCCGGCTCGATACTCAAGATCAAGTTCGACCCGGAGAGCCGCCTGGCTCGCGGCGTCCCGCCCCTCGGGTCGTCGCGCGACGAGACAATCGCCTGGTTTGAGACCGGCAGCGATTTCAGGGAGGACCGCCGCGCGGATACGAGCACGGCATTCGAGCCGAGGAACGGAAACGCGCGCGTCATAGCCCGCTTCGCGGACGCAAAGGAGCTCCTGCTCAGCGGGTGGCTGCTCGGCGCCGAGAAGCTCGCGGGCAAAGGCGCAATCGTCGAGGTGAAAAAAGGAAAGGGGCGCGTGATCCTCTTCGCCTACAGGCCTCAATATCGGGGCCAGAGCGTCGCGTCCTTTCCCTTTCTCTTCAACGCCATCGCGACGAGCAGGGGCGAGTAGGGCCGAAGAGAGATTTCCTGAAGCGCGCTTCGGATGATCTCCGGAGCGCCCCGCCCGCGCTCAGGTTCACTAAAAGCGATTTCATAAGCTAGAATAGTGAATCACGTCCAAAATTGAATGGGGGTAATCCAACGATGAATCGTTTTCTGATCACGGCCTGTTCTTTCCTCTCCATCTTTGCCGTCGCTTGCGGGGATGTCGCCCAAAATCGCCCGGCGACTTCCGAAGCAGCAGCGGACCCTCCGCCCGCGGCCCTTGAAGCGATCAAGGCGGACAATTTGATGAATCACATCAAGATTCTCTCGGCCGACGATTTTGAGGGGCGGGGTCCGGCGACGCGTGGCGAAGAGCTGACGATCAAGTATCTCGCCGACGAGTTCAAGAAGATCGGACTCGCGCCGGGAAACACCGACGGCACCTACTTTCAGAAAGTGCCTCTCGTCGGCATAACGACCAGCTCCGCCAGCCCGCTTGAAATAAAGGCGGGCGCCAAGACCTTGAGCATGAAGTTTCCCGACGACTTCGTGGCGCGGACCATGCGGGTGGTCGACAAGCAGGGCTTCGACGCGGACATGGTCTTCGTCGGGTATGGAGCCGTCGCTCCCGAATACAACTGGAACGATTACAAGGACGTTGACGTGCGAGGCAAGGTACTCGTGATGCTCGTGGGCGATCCCCCGGTGCCCGATCCTTCGAATCCGTCGGATCTCGATCCGAAGACCTTCAACGGCAAGGCGATGACCTACTACGGCAGGTGGACCTATAAGTTCGAGATCGCCGCCGAGAAGGGGGCCGCCGGCATACTCATCGTTCACGAGACGGCCCCGGCCGGTTACGGATGGGAAGTGCCGAGGGGCAGCTTCACCATCGAGAATTTCGACCTCGTGTCGAAAGACAACAACATGTCGCGCGTGCCCATCGAAGGCTGGATCACGCTCGACAAGACCCGCGAGCTTTTCGCGGCGACGGGTAAGGACTTCGACGCGTTGAAGAGCGCGGCCCTGAGCCGCGACTTCAAGCCGGTCGATCTCGGAGCGCACGCGCGCCTGACGGTTGAGAACAAGATTCGCCGCAGCGATTCCAACAACGTCGTGGCGAAGCTCGAAGGGTCCGACCCGAAGCTGAAGGATCAATATGTGATCTACAGCGCGCACTGGGACCATCTCGGCATCGGCCTGCCCGACGCGAGCGGCGATAAGATATACAACGGCGCGATAGACAATGCCACCGGGACCGCCGCTCTCATCGAGATAGCTCGCGGGTTCAAGGCCCTGCCGAAACCGCCTGCGCGCTCGATCCTGTTCCTGGCCGTCACGGCCGAAGAGAAAGGGCTGATCGGCTCGAAGCACTACTCGGAGAACCCGATCTATCCGCTCGACAAGACCGTCGCCGCGATCAACATGGACGCGCTCAATGTCTTCGGACGCACTCGCGACGTGGTGGTCGTAGGCCTGGGGGCCTCGGAGCTCGACGACGTGCTGGCGCAGGCCGCCGCCACTCAGAAGCGAACGCTCAAGCCCGACCCCGAGCCGGAGAAAGGCTTCTACTACCGCTCGGATCACTTCAACTTCGCCAAGCAGGGCGTGCCCGCGCTCTACCCCGACGGGGGCACCGATTTCATCGATAAGCCCGAGGGCTACGGCGCCGAAAGGAGCGACGAGTACCTGAAAGTCAGGTACCACAAGCCCGCCGACCAGATAACGGATCAATGGGACCTGTCAGGGATGGTCGAGGACCTCAGGCTATTTTTGAACGTCGGGTATCGGGTCGCAAACACGGAGAAGTATCCCGAGTGGAAGCCGGGCAACGAATTCAAAGCCCGCCGCGAAGAGATGATGAAGAAGGCCGCCGCCAGGTAGCGCCGCCGGAAGCGCAAAGACTTGATAGGCGAGGGGCGGGAGGTCAGGAACAGGTCAGGGAACATAGCCCGCGCGGGTCTGCATGATTTGAAGCTCGCTTCAAAGAGTCCGCTGACTCGATCATAAGCAGAGGTATGGTCCCTGACTCCTGCTCCCAGCTACCAGCGAGGCTCCCTGCGTTGACCCCGCCCGCCACCGCCACCGCCGCCGGGGCCGCCGCGCTCAGGGCGAGGGCGCGCCTCGTTGACGTTGATGGCGCGGCCGTTCAGCTCGTGCCCGTTGAACTGTTGAATAGCTTTCGCCGCGGCATCTTTATCCATCTCTATAAAAGCGAAGCCGCGCGAGCGACCCGTGTCCCGGTCGGTTACAATCGTGGCCGACTCCACCTCTCCAGCCTGCGAGAACAGGTCGGTGAGATCGCTCTCCGTCGTCTGATACGACAGGTTTCCAACGAATATTCTCATTCTATCTCCTGAGTTTTCTTAACAAAGTATACCCTGGAACCCGCTTCGCTATCCGGGAGAGAGTCGAGTAGAGAAATCTTCAGACACTTCCGAACAGAACGGACGCGCTCCGGTGCCACAGATCGCGACGGCAGCAGGCACCGCCGCTCAGAACGCCCGCTATACTACCAGCACGCGATTGATTTGTCGAGGAATTGTTATTTTGAGTACATCCGACTAGGAAGCGGGGATAATGATCGGCAATTCCGCCTCTTTTCCCGCCGCTCTGTTCCCCGCGAAATCCTCCGCGAAGACCTTGATCACGTACTTTCCCGGAGGTATCAGAGAGGTCCGAAGGAAGCTGTCGCGAGCCACTCCGTCGCGCACGCGGTTAGTGATTATGTACTTGAACTTCGTGGGAGTTCCATACGCGCTCACCCCGCTTCCCTGCGCGAAGATCACGAAGGTGGCTTCATCGCCGGGAGGCATCCGGTTGAATTCCATGTTTATGAGAGGCTCTTCGAAGCCCGGCAAGGGCGAACCGTCTTCGTTCAGCAACTGGTAGCCGATCCTGTAGATTCCGAGCTTTCGGGCAGCCGTGTTCCCGTCGGTCCTGTCATAGGCCGTCACCAGGATGTCCACGTCTCCGCTCACGAGGAGCCGCCCGTCGCGCTTCCCGGACAGGAGGGCCCCGGCCGAGGAAGCGACCTCGATCCCGCGCGGCTCGATCACGGGCGCGACCGTATCCTCGAAGCCGGTGAGCGGAAGGATGATGGGGTTGGCCTGGGCGTTCCAGGGGCCGAGATTCATGTGGACGTGATAGAGCTGATTTAGAGTACCAATGAAATCTCCGACCCTGAACCGAGTCCCGCGCTTCAATCTGATGCCCGTCAGCACTCCGGCCGGGTAGTCGAGCCTGGGCCTGAACCGCCCGCCCGCCTGGACCTGAGACCTGACGTCGCGGCCCACGCGAATGTGGATGTAGCTCATCACGCCGATTCTTACTCCTTCGTTCGCGCCGCTGAAACCCCACGCCGGGAGAGGCGAGCTCACTTTTTCATCGAGCACCGAGACGACGGCCTCTCCCATGTTGCCGCGAACGTCGAGCCCGCTGTGCACGTGATGGAGGGCGATTCCGCCGGGCGCGCCCCTGGCTTCCCCGAAGACTCCCGTCACTTCGTGCGCCTGGTTCTGCGGGTTCAGAGGCCAGGGAAAGTTCGGTCGGATGCCGAGGCTTTCAGCCGAGAGTCGCGGGATCATGGAATCGGAATCTTTAGGGAGATTATCAAACGGAGGCTGAGAGTCAATAACCTGCCCTTCCTCCGAGGTCGCGGCCGAGCCGGGGGCGGCCTGGGCAATCTGCCTTATCAGGTAATTCTGCGTATCAGTGACGTAGACGTTGCCCCTAAGGTCCACGGCGATTCCCGAGGGGCCGTTGAATCGGGCGCGCTCGCCTATGCCGTCCGCGAAGCCCGACCTCGATCCCGCGAACAGGCTTATCTCTCCATCCGGAGAGATGCGATGAATCTGTCCGCCTTCGCTAACCACGAAAAGGAAGCCGTCGTGAGTCAGGGCCAGGCTAACGGGCTTGTCGAAACTGGCGGCACTTCCCCCCCCCGCGACAAATCCCTCCAGGCGGGGCCACATTTTCACGACCACGCCCCGCGCATCGATCTTCAGTACCTGGTCATTTCCCGTGTCCGCCACGTAGACATTTCCCTGCCCGTCGGCCGCGATTCCGCATGGAGTGTCGAGCGTCGTTTCATTCGAGGGGGGCTCGGCAAAAAGCTGCGGGATCACATTATCAGCGACCGTAAGGACTCCGCCCGCGACCGTGGAGACCGCTCCTTCGCGAGTGATCTTGCGAATCCGGTCGTTGTAGGCGTCGGCGACGAATATGTTCCCGCTCGCGTCAACCGCCACGCCTATAGGCCCGTCGAACTCGGCCTCCAAAGCCGGGCCGTCTTTGTAGCCGGAGGCGCCGCTTCCGGCGATTGTGCTCACCCGGCCGTCCCTGTCGAGCTTGCGAATGCGGTTATTTGAAGTGTCCGCGATGATGACGTTCCCGTCCGCATCGATCGCGATGCCGGATGGAGTGTTGAATGATGCGGCAAGGGCCGGGCCGTCGGAGAATCCTTCTCCGGAGCCCGCGAGAGTCTCGACCGATCCGGCGGGCGTGATTCGCCTGATGCGATTGCCCGCGCCCGCGTCCGAGACAAGCACGTTGCCCTCTCCATCGACCGCTATGCCGAAAGGGTCGCTGAACCCGGCATCGGCCTTCGGCCCGTCTTCGAGTCCCGGACGGCCCGATCCCGCCAGACGGGTGACGACTCCGACGCCTTCGCGCAGGGTCGGGACGGGCTTCGCTTTGAGCGCGAAATAGGAGATCAGAGCGATCCCGCTGCCGGTAGCGAGAAGTAACACGGCCAGTAAAATCTTTTGCATCGAATTAACGTCGATTCAGAGGGTCAAGCCGTGGGGCTCGCGTCGATTTTCGAGCCCCCTGCGCCCCCGCTCAGGTTTCGGCGGGGGCGCAAAGAGATGGATGCTCTTGCGGAGAGATTATGTCGAGAGCCGGCTGATCTCATCGAAGTAGCGAACGAACATCTTCATTCCTCCGGAAGCCATGCCCCAGTCGAAGTTCTCGTTCTTCGCGTGGTACCCGTGTTCGGGCAGAGAGAGGCCGAGGAAGACGATGGGAGCTTTCAGGTAGTTCTTCATCGTTACGACCGCTCCGATCGATCCGCCTTCGCGCGTGAAGGCCGGCTGGCGGCCGAACGCGTGCTTCATGGCCTCGGACGCGGCGTCCGCGTACGGCCCCGAGAATTCGCCCAGGTAGGGCTCGAGCGCGGAGATGAACTCGGTCTTGACGTCTGGGTTTCTCTCGCGAACGAAATCGCGAATCAGCTTGAAGACTCTCTTGGGGTTCTGGTCCGGCACGAGGCGCGTGCTGATCTTCGCCTGCGCGCGATAAGGCACGATCGTCTTCACGCCCGGCCCCTGGTAGCCGCCGGTGATACCGTGCACCTCGAAAGTCGGCTCGGCCATTATGGCCTTGAGCACTCGCGCCGGGTCGTCGAAGCGAAGCTTTTTCAGCTCGTGGGCCGCCTTGAATTTTTTCGGGGTGAAACCGGAATCGAGGAAGCTCCGCACCTCCTTGCTCGTTGCGCGCAGCACGTCGTCGTAAAAGCCCTTGATCTTCACGCGGCCGGTGTCCGCGTCATAGCATTCGGAGATGACCTTGCAGAGCTCGCCGATGGGGTTGCGCGCCGCGCCGCCCGTGAGCCCCGAGTGCACGTCCTTTTCGCCGGTTTCAAGCGACATCGTGAGCATCATGGCCCCGCGCAGGCCGTAAGGGATCGCGGGCCGGTTTCTCGAAATTCAGATCGTATCGCTCACGAGCACCGAGTCGGTCTTGAGCCGTCCCGAGTTGTTCTTTATGAAGTGCTCGAAGTTCGGGCTGCCGATCTCTTCTTCGAGCTCCCAGATGAAGTTTATGTTGAGCGGGACGCCGTTTTCGACGCTGTAGCGCGCGGCCGTCATGGCCGAGAGCGCCGGGCCTTTGTCGTCGGTCGTGCCGCGGCCTTCGTACCTGTCGCCGTCTTTATTGAAGGTGAAGGGCGCCTTGTGCCACTCTTCAGGGTTCGCGGGCTGCACGTCGATGTGGTTGTATATGGTCACGGTCGGATTGCCCGCGCCGGTCTCGATGCGCCCGAACACGACCGGATTCCCGGGCGTTTCCACGGTCTCGGCTTTCGCGCCGATAGATTCAAGGTACTGGCGGGCGACTTCGGCCCCGCGCCGGATGTCGTCTCCGCGCTCAGGCTCCATGCTTATCGTAGGCACTTCGACCAGTTCCGCGAGCTTGCTCTCAAACTCGTCGCGCGAGCTGCGAATGAAGGAATCGAGGCCTCCGTATAGTTTCCCTTTTTCAGCCATATTGGTCGCGTGAATCTCCTTTTCAATTAGTCGGGCCATTATGATGATGGCCCTTCGGCACTGTCAAGCAAATGAAAAATCAGCCGGGGATGGCGCCATTCATAGCTGAAAAGGATGCCTGCCATTGCGCGATCCGTCCACTTTACACCTCGGATCGAAAAAGGCTGGCTTTTTGTCCGTGCCGGATTTATAGTCACATTGATCACACAATTTCGCGCGTGGTTGCCGGGATTTGTTGTATAGATCAGTAAGCCCTGAAGGTTAGAATTCAATCAATAAAGCGCTGGAAAACTGAAGTCTTCGATAGGCGAATCGACATCTTTGTCCGTAAGGGCCAGGAGAGAAAATTGGTATATTCGGTTGATGATGTTGGGCTCGCATCGAGAGTAAAGAATGTCGATTTGCCACCCGCCATGCGATCATCGGAATCGCATTCCTCATTAATACATCTCCTGGCTCTTCTGCTGCACGTGGGTCGCGTCAGCACGTCCTCCGGCATGGAATACGCGGCCGATTATGCTTCCGTCGTCAATATGTATGAGATCCCCCGGCATCAGACCAGCTCCGGAATTTTGACGAGCGAAGAGCGGGCAGTTAAAGAGCAGTCGCCCAACATAGGATTCGACCTCGCCGGTGAGAATGAAAGGATGGGCAGGCTCAATCAGCAGCTTTCCCGGATCAACGAGGATATTCTCGGCGTTTTCGACGCCCTCCCGACGGGGGTGATGGCAGTCGATGCCGACGAGCGCGTAAGCCTGCTCAACCGCACGGCCGAGCAGCTCCTGCTTCTGCCGCGCGAAGCGATCATCGACAGGCGGTGGGATCAGGTCCTTCCGATCAAGGAACAGAGCAAGGAGATGCTCAGGAACCTCTCGAGGCTTCCGCTACATGATCGCCCGAAACTCCCCGTGCAAATACTGACGGGCGAGCAGGGCTGCTGGGTGGAGATCGAAGCGCGGGAGAACCCGGCGAAGCCAGGCGAAAAGAT
>DATLMR010000272.1:0-25175 GCA_035537555.1 Blastocatellia bacterium | reverse complement strand
CGAAGGCTGTCATCGTACCGGGAAGGTGAGAGATGAGCATACGCGACTGGTTATATCACAGGCATTACTGGGGGCTGCCTCACAAGCGCGAAGGCGACAGCCGCCTGGTGCAGATATGTTACGAGTGCGGTAAGGAGCGCGAGGTGCAGATGGACCTGAGCTCCAACGATGAGGGGGACCAGAAAGGCGACATTCAGACGGGCGGAGAGAGGGATGAGCGGATCGCCTTCACGGGCCTCGAACCGGCCGCGATCGGATGATGCGAGCCCGGGCCCGCCGCCCGTGGAACAGACCTCCCGATTGACTTTATCGCGGCAAGCCGTTTACTATTCCCTCGCCTTTTCCCCGATGAAAGCATAAGCCCTGATGAAGATTTCGGTCGTGATACCAGTCTATAACGAGCAGGCTACCATAGCCGAGCTGATCAGACGTGTGGCCGCGGTCGAGATTCCGAAAGAGATCATAATCGTGGACGACGGCTCGACCGACGGCACGCGCGACGCGCTCGCGAAGATCGAGAAGCAGTACGACAACGTTCGCCTGTTTCTTCAGGCGGCCAACGCGGGCAAGGGCGCGGCCCTCAGGCACGGATTTCAACAGGCGACAGGCGACTACGTTCTGGTGCAGGATGCCGACCTCGAATACGACCCGAGCGACTACTCCGTGCTGCTCAAGCCTCTCATCGAGGGAAAGGCGGACGTGGTGTACGGCTCGCGATTTCTGACGACGAAAGAGCACAGGGTCCTGTTCTTCTGGCACTCGGTCGGCAACCGTCTGCTCACTCTGATCTCGAACATGTTCACCAACCTGAATCTGTCGGATATGGAGACGGGCTACAAGGTCTTCAGGCGCGAGGTGATTCAGGCGATCAGCCTCGAGCAGAAGCGATTCGGATTCGAGCCCGAAGTCACGGTCAAGATCTCGCGCATGAAGCTGCGCATATACGAGGTGGGCATCTCTTATTACGGGCGGACCTACGAGGAAGGGAAGAAGATCGGATGGAAGGATGGAGTCCAGGCCCTATGGTGCATACTGAAGTATTCGGTCAAGACGCGCGGGTCCGCCTACGCCCAGGGCAACCTCCTCTCTCAACAGACACCCTCTCCCGCGCCGACGCCACACAGCCCCGGCAACGCGCCCGACCACCCGTGACCCCGGCTCTCGGCAGGTGAGCAACTCCGGCCCCGCGTGTTAGAATCGAAGCGAGTTAAATGATTCGTTTGAAAAGCAACTCGGGAACCGGCAGGATATGTTCGGCGTTATTCACGTGTATTCGCGCCGCGCTTGATAGTCGGTCTTGATAGTCTGTTAGGATGAGAACGGCCAGTAGCTCGAGCGATTCTCGTTCCCTTACGAAGGTTCGCGGGCGATACGAGCCGGAGACATGATACCGGGGCGGCCCGTCCAGATGGACGCCCGGCCCAGGCACTCAGCGGAGCCCGTGCTGATCTCGGAAATATATTCCCGCGGACTTGAACCGGATGGCAACACTCACCGCAGCACACGGCATTGACCGGCGCAACACGATCTGGGCAATATGGCTCTGCTTTTTCGCCTCCGGCGTGAGCGGACTGATCTATCAGGTCGTCTGGGTACGCGAGCTCGTGCTCGTATTCGGGGCGACCACCTTCGCGGTCAGCACCGTGCTCACGGCCTTCATGGGCGGGCTCGCGCTCGGGAGCTACTATTTCGGGCGCAGGTCTCAGCACTTCAAGAACCCGCTCAGAGTATATGGCGCGCTGGAGATAGGAATAGGCCTTTACGGGCTCATTGTCCCGTTGATCTTCTCCGCGCTCCCGGTCATCTATCAGCCTTTCTGGGAGCGGCTGCACGTCTCCTTCTTCGCCCTGAGCATGGCCCGCTTCCTGTTCGCCGCGCTCGTCCTCATAATTCCGACCGCGCTTATGGGCGCGACCCTCCCGGTGCTTTCGAATTACTACGCGCGAGAGCGGGACAGGATCGGCCTGCGAGTGGGCTCTCTCTATTCGCTCAACACGTTCGGAGCGGTGCTCGGCGCGTCGATCACCGGGTTCATCCTGATACCCGAGCTCGGAATGCGAGCCAGCACCGTCGCCGCGGCCTCCATCAATATCCTGCTTGGAGTAGTGGCCCTCGCCGTTTCGAGAATGGATGAGTCGGCTCCCGGCTACCCGCCCGGCCTCGACCCGGGCCAGCCGGCACCCGCTCCGCATAAGAAGGCGCGCGGCAACAATCGCGCCCGCAAAGCCGCGAGGGCCGGGCAAGCTGCAAGGGCCGTCCTGGCCGGGGTCGAAACGTCGGAAAGGTTCGGGCGCGCCGAGATGATCGCGACGCTCGGGGCCTTCGCCTTGAGCGGCTTCATCGCGCTTTCATACGAAGTGATCTGGAGCCGCGTTCTCGCGCTCATCATCGGCTCTTCGGTCTATGCCTTCTCGATAATGCTCACGACATTCTTGACAGGACTGGCCGTGGGAGCCTCTCTCGCGTCTCGCTTCGTGGATAGAATCACCCGGCCCGTCTTCACCTTCGCGCTGGTCGAGGTCGGCATAGGCGCGTCGTCGCTCGTGGGCGCGTACGTTTTCAACGACCTGCCGTACGTCTTCGTGCAGATCTACAGGTGGGTCGACCCGTCGGCTTTCAGCCTTTTGCTGCTGGTGCGGTTCCTGATCGCGGCCGTGGTGATGATCGTGCCCACGCTCCTGCTCGGCTCGCTCTTTCCGCTCGTCGTCAGGATAATTTCCCAGAGCGCGAGCGGCCGGAGCACGGGGCAGGCCGTGGGCGACGCATACGCGGCCAACACGCTCGGCTCGATCGTCGGCTCGTTCGCGAGCGGCTTCATCATGATCCCCTGGCTCGGGCTGCTCGACAGCCTGAGGTTCTGCATCGCTCTCAATTTCGCGGTGTCGGCGGCGCTCTTTTTCATCTCGCACCGTATCGCGACCCCCGCCGGCAGCGAAGCGCCCGGAAGCGGAAGACGCGGGCCGGGAGCCGGCCCGTTCGGCCTCTCGCGCTACCGCGCGGCGGGCATTATCCTATCGGCGGCATTTATAATCGGCATAATCCTGGTCGAGCCGCCGTGGGATTCGGACGTGATGTCGAGCGCGGTCTACAGGTACGCGCCCTCGCTCAGTAACATGAGCCATAAGGAGTTTCGCGATTACCTGAAACACGGGCAGGGCGAGACGATCTTCTACAAGGAGGGGATAACCGCGACCATCGCCGTGCAGGAGCAGAGCGGCGCGCGGGTGCTCAAGGCCAACGGCAAGCCCGAGGCTTCCACCACCGGAGACATGCCCACGCAGATACTGATAGGCACTCTTCCCCTGCTCGTGCGGGAGCAGACCGACGACGTGCTAGTGATAGGGCTCGGCAGCGGCATAACGCTCGGCGCGGTCGAGCAGTTTCCGATCAAGCGCGTCACATGCGTCGAGCTTGAGCCCGCGATCGTAGAATCGAGCCGCTTCTTCAACCAGTTCAACAATCGCCCGCTCGACGATCCGAGGCTTCGCCTCCTCTCGAACGACGGCCGCAACTTCCTCTTTACGACCGACGAGAAGTTCGACGTGATAATCTCGGAGCCGTCGAACCCCTGGCTCACGGGCGTGGCCAATCTCTTCACGCTCGAATACTTCAAGCGCGGAGCCGACAGGCTCAAGGATGACGGGGTCTTCAGCCAGTGGCTCCAGATTTACGAGATGTCGCCCGGAGACGTGAAGACCCTGGTCGCCACGTTCAAGTCGGCCTTCCCTTACGTCTATCTCTTTCGCGGGGCCGAAGGCGATTTGATGCTCCTCGGCAGCAAGGTCGAGCGACGGCTGGAGCTCAAGAACATACAGGCCCACCTCATGGACCCGAAGATCGCGGCCGATCACAAGCGCATAAACTCGAGCTCTCCGGCCGACATCGTCTCCCGGCTCTATCTCGGGCCGGAAGAGGTCGCGGCCTTCTCTCTGGGCGCGCCCATCAACACGGACAACAACGCCTTGATCGAGTTCAACGCGCCCCGGCGCGTGGGCACCGCCGAAGAGACGGTCGAGCGCAACGTGAAGGCCCTGCTCTCGTATGCCGCGTCGCCCGCGCCCCATATCGCCGAGAACGACACGGCGAGCGGTTACGCGACGTATGCCACGCTCCCTTCTTACGACGGGAAAAGCAGGGTGAGCGGCGAGGCCGGTTTTCTGCTGGAGACGGCGCTGGGCGCGGTCAGGCGCAGCGACTTCCCGCGCGCCGAACAGCTCTTGAATTATTCGCTCGATCTCGAAGAGACGGCCCAGGCCCGCAGCGTCATGGGCGAGCTGAGGCTGGCGCAGAAAGACGAAGGCGCGGCTGTCGAAGAGTGGAACCGCGCGCTCGCGATGGACCCCGGACATTTTTACACCCTGGTCAACATGGGCAAGCTTCATCTCATGAAACAGGACGCGTCGCGGGCCGCGCCTTATCTCGACCGCGCCCTGCGGGTCGAGCCCGAAAGCGCCCGCGCGCACCACCTGCGCGGCCTCGCCTATCAGGCGGCGGGAGACAACGCCGGCGCCGTGTCGGAGTACCGGAAGGCGCTTCCGGATGCCGAGTACGCGCGCGGCGTGAAGACTTTCTACCTCAACTTCGGCACGGCGCTCAGCACGCTCGGCATGTATGAAGAGGCGGCCCAGATGCTCGAAGAGTACGCGCGGCTCGCGCCCGATGAGTTCGACGCGCGCTTTCAGCTCGGAGCCGTGTATCAAATTCTTTCCGAGCGGGCGCTCGACGACCGCATGACCGAGCAGGCCGTCGGCGAGCTCAGGCGCGCGCTCGCCATGCGCCCGAACCACGCGATGGCCCATTACTACCTGAGCAAAGCCTACAGGCGTCTGGAAATGTACGATCAGGCCGAGGCCGAATTCGAGCTGTACGAGCGCCTGACGCCCTGATCGCCCCGGCCTCGATCAGACGTGTTCTTCTGAATCTCATCGATATATACTTCCGCTGCCGGCCCTGGAGCCCGCGTTCGGGTGAAATATAAAGGAAGGCCGTTTCAAATTCATTGGGAGAGGAAAACCGGAGATGAAGGCAACTGAGCAAAGCGATGTTCGGATAGATGAGTTATGCATCAACACCATTCGCACCCTGGCGATGGATGCCGTGGAGCAGGCTAAGAGCGGCCACCCGGGAACGCCCATGGCGCTCGCGCCCGTCGCGTATGTTTTATGGGACCGCTTCCTGCGTTACAACCCGCAAAACCCGCTCTGGCCGAACCGGGACCGTTTCGTCCTGTCGAACGGGCACGCCTCGATGCTGCTGTATTCGCTGCTGCACCTGTTCGGCTACGACCTCCCTATCGAAGAGCTGAAGCGCTTTCGCCAGTGGGATTCCAAAACGCCGGGCCATCCCGAGTACGGCCTCACGCCGGGCGTGGAGACTACGACCGGCCCCCTCGGCCAGGGCGTGGCCAACAGCGTCGGAATGGCGATGGCGCGGGAGTGGCTCGCCGCGCGGTTCAATCAATCCGAGCGCCCGATCGTGGATTATCGGGTCTACGCCATCTGCGGCGACGGCGACCTTATGGAAGGCATCTCGCAGGAGGCGGCCTCGCTCGCCGGGCACCTGGCCCTCTCGAACCTCACGTGGATTTACGACAATAATCACATAACGATCGAAGGAAGCACGTCGCTCGCTTTCAGCGACGACGTGGCCGCGCGCTTCACCTCCTATCGTTGGAACGTGCTGCACGTCGCCGACGCGAACGACCTCGATTCCATCGACGCCGCCATTCGCGCGGCGCACGCCGAGACCGAGCGGCCCACCCTGATAATACTCGACAGCCACATTGCCTGGGGCGCGCCGCACAAGCAAGATACGGCCGCCGCGCACGGAGAGCCGCTCGGCGAGGAAGAGATAAGGCTCGCCAAGCGGAAGTACGGCTGGCCGGAGGACGCGAAGTTCCTCGTGCCGGAGGAGGCGCTCGAGCACGCGCGAAAAGCGGTCGGGCGCGGGGCAGAGGCCGAAAAGCAATGGCAGGCCCGCCTCGAAGAGTACCTGCGGGCAAACCCCGAGCGCGGGCGCGAGTGGGAGCTTATGCAGAGCGGCGGGCTGCCCGAAGCGTGGGACGCCGCGATACCCTCTTTCCCCGCCGACGAGACCGGCATAGCGAGCCGCGACGCCAGCTCCAAAGTCCTCAACGCCATCGCGCCGGGCGTGCCGTGGCTCATCGGCGGCTCGGCCGACCTGGCCCCTTCGACCAAGACTCTCATCAAGGACGGGGGCGATTTCGAGGCCGGAGCCTACGGCTCGCGAAACCTCCATTTCGGAATCCGCGAGCACGCGATGGGCGCGATCCTGAACGGCATGGCCCTTTCCCGGCTCCGTCCCTACGGGGCCACCTTCCTCATCTTCTCCGATTATATGAAAGGAGCCGTCAGACTCTCGGCGCTGATGGAGCAGCGGGCCATATTCATATTCACTCACGACTCCATCGGGGTCGGCGAAGACGGCCCCACGCACCAGCCGATAGAGCAGCTCATGGCCCTGCGTTCGATACCAGGGCTCTTCACCTTCCGCCCGGCGGACGCAAACGAAGTGGCCGAAAGCTGGAGGTGCATCATGGGCCTGCCCGATCACCCGGCCGCTCTAGTGCTCACGCGCCAGGCGCTCCCCACCGTGGACCGCTCCCGGTACGCGCGGGCCGACGGCGTGAGCCGGGGCGCGTACACGCTTGCCGATTCGGGCGGCGTTCCCGATGTCATCCTCATGGCCACGGGCTCGGAGGTGCAGTTGTGCGTCGCGGCTTACGAGCAACTGAAAAGCTCGGGCGTGAAGGCGCGAGTCGTGAGCATGCCCTGCTGGGAGCTGTTCGAGCGTCAGCCGCGCGAGTACCGCGACGAAATCCTCCCGCCGCGGGTGCGCGCGCGCCTCGCCGTGGAGGCGGGGACGAGCCTCGGGTGGAGCGAGTACGCGGGACTGGACGGGCGCATCATCGCGCGCAGGCAGTTCGGCGCGTCGGCCCCCTTCAAAGAGCTGCTCAAGCAATTCGGCTTCACCGTCGAAAACATCGTGACGCAGGCCCGCGAGATGGTCGGGCGAGAGGCTTGAGCGGACGGCAGCGCCCTCGGCTTTGAATCTTCTTCGCCGACGGGGCTCGCGCGGTCGAAAATTCTTTGCGTTTCCGGTGATTTGGATTAAAGTAGACGGGCCGCAATTTTTCAGAAGCCGCGCGTTCCCCGGTTGACGCCGGTATCCCGGGCAGCGCAGCCTTCAATCGATCGCCCGTGTCCCGGCAACGAGAAGACCGTCGAAGAGGAATTTACACATGCCAGGCCTGAATAAGATCGCCTTTTTGCTCGCGGTGATTCTCCTTTTAGCTTTGGGCCGTCCTTCGAATGCCTATGCCGGGAGCGTATTCGACTCTTACGATAATCAGCTTCTCGACGGGCATAAGATCATAAACGTCGTCGATGACTTTCTCGTCTTCTGGAAACAGGCGGAAGGCCAGACCCTGCGCCGGCAGCGCAAGCTCTGGAGGCGCATGGTCGAGAGCAAGCACCAGGACTATTTCGACCGCGCGGTCTTTCGCAATGCCGGGCCTGAAGAGCGCGAGGCCATGCTCGACCAGTTCCTCATACGCGTGCCGTGGCACGTCGAGCAGATCGCCGAGTTCAACCTGACGGCCAAGGCGAGCGTGATCGAAGGCCTCGAGAATTTCAAGTTTCGCTTCAACGAGTACCAGCAGAAGACTGACATCTACATCGGCCTTGGCTTATTCATGTTCGACGGGTCGATCAGGCCGGTCGAAAACGAGATCGGGATTCCGGACACGCTCTGCCTCGGCGTCGAATCGCTCGCTTCATACTCGCCCGAGGAGCTTCGCATAGTGATCGCCCACGAGCTCTTCCACCTCTACCACTTCGGCTTCCTGTTCGAGGACCCTTCTTCGGTCGAATTCAGCGAGGCCCATATGCCTCTGATGATCGAGGGGCTGGCGGTCGCGGCGACCGAGGCGATCTATCCTTACAGGCCCGCCTCGCTCTACCTCCACTTCTCGGATGAGGAGCTCGCTTTCCAGGAAGAAGAGCTGGTCTTCAACTGCCAGCGGTTCCTCGACCTGATGGGCAATAACGCGCCTTCGGAGCAGTACGAGCAGTGGTTTACCAGCGCCTCAAACGAAGACCTGCCCGCGCGCGGCGGTTACCTGCTGGGATACGAAGTCTCGAAGCGGGTGCTGGCCGGCTTCAGCCTGGAACAGGTAGTGCGCATGACGCCCGCGCAGCTCCGCGAGCACGCCGAAGAGCAGTTGACCGCGATGATCAGCGATCAGGTCCTGCTCGTCGTCCCTTTCGACTGAGCCGGATCACCCGCGATCCCCGGAGCGGGCTCCTCGCCCGAGCCCGGCGGCCCGGCTTTATCTTCTACTTCATTTGACCGCTTCAAGCCAGAGCCTATAAAATCCGCCGGTTATCGCCGTATTCGATACCTTTTTTCGGACTCTTTTTCGGGCTTCATATGATGCGACATCCAAGGAGGACTCATCGGTGGACGAACTGCTGACGAAAGACAATATCCATTACCGCGACCTCGCGCGCGAGATCGCAGAAAAGTACGTGAAGCCGGTTGCCGCCGAGCTTGACCGGACGGGCGAGTACCCGTGGAGCGTGATCAAGGCCCTGCAAGAGGCGGGGCTGATGGGCATGTGGATTCCCAAGGACTACGGCGGAGAAGGCGCGGGCCTGCTCAACCTCTGCATCGTGGTCGAAGAGATCTCTCGCGTTTGCGGAGGCGTCGGCTGCACCTACGTCGTGAACGCGCTCGGCTCTCTGCCCATAGTCCTCGGAGGCTCGGAAGAGCAGAAGCGGAGATACCTGCCCGACATCGCCTCAGGCAATAAACTGATCGCGTTCGCGCTCTCGGAAAAAGACGCGGGCTCTGACGCGGGCAGCCTCAGCACGCGGGCGGAGCGCGACGGCGAAGATTACGTGATCACGGGCGACAAGAAGTGGACGACCAACGGGGCCGCCGCGAGCGTCTTCACCGTCTTTGCCACCGTGAGCCCCGAGCGCGGCACGCGCGGCGTCACCGGGTTTATAGTAGAGCGCGGCGCGCCGGGGTTCGAAGTCGGCAAGCGCGAAGACCTGATGGGCATTCGCTGCGTCCCGGTCAACGAGACGCACTTCAAGGGAGTGCGCGTCTCCGCTTCGGAGCTGCTCGGCGGCAAGGAAGGGCAGGGCTTCAAGCACGCGATGATGACGCTCGACGTGGCGCGCCCGTTCGTCGCCGCCCAGGGGCTCGGGATAGCCCGGGGGGCGCTCGACCACGCGCTCGAATACACGAAGAGACGCCAGCAGTTCGGCCAGTCGATCGCGTCTTTCCAGGGAATCCAGTTCATGCTCGCGGACATGGCGACGCAGGTAGAGGCGGCGCGACACCTGGTCTACGCGGCCGCGCGGGCGGTGGACGCGGGCGTTAAGGACGTGTCGAAGATCTCGGCCATGTCTAAAGTGTTCGCGACCGACACGGCCATGAAGGTCGCGACCGACGCCGTGCAGCTTTTCGGAGGCTACGGCTATAGCCGCGAGTACCCGATAGAAAAGTACATGCGTGATGCCAAGATCACGCAGATCTACGAAGGCACGAACCAGATTCAGCGCATGGTGATAGGCCGCGCGCTCATCCGCGAAGGCGCGTCTGTGTGATCGACCGACCCTGCCTCTACAAGAGCTTTTGCAGTCCGGCCTGATACGCCGCGAGACTGTGAGAGTACGCGAGATCGACGGTAAAGCCTCCGTCGACGAGACACTCGCTGTTCACGTGCTGATAGTGCCATTCCTGATCTATGCCGGTGTAGAAGTCTTCGGGCGGCAATTGCGGCACGATGTCCCAGTAATTTGCGATGCGATAGCTCACGGGCTGAAGCAGGGCGTCGAAGCTCGCGGCGAATGCAGGGTCGCCCGTTCGGGGCGACGCCAGAGTGTAGAGGGACGACACTCGCTTCCGCTCATTCAGGGCAACGTCGAGCGCGACCAGGTCCGCGAGAGACGACCCGAGGCTGTGGCCCGTGACCGCGACCGAGCTCGCGTTCGCCACGACCTGGCCGGGGGGCTGCGCGGAGCTCGGAGGAGGCGGTGACATTGAATAGGTGTTCGCCGGAACATAGATCAGAGTCTTGTAGATGTCTCCGAATCCCGCGTGGACCAGCCCCTGCGAGTTCGGGACGGGGTCGGCGGCCTGTTCGCCTTCGAGCAGGTCCTCTGCCCATTCGATGTCGCCTTCGGTCCCTCTGACCGTGATGACCAGGTCGCTCGTGCCCTGTTGCTGCGCGACGAATCCGAACGGGACTATGCCCTCGTCGATGTGCCAGATTTCGTCGAGGCCCCATATCTCGTAAGTCATGTCGTAGCCCTGCGGCACGGTGAAGACGTAAGGCTGGCCGTTCGATTGCGCCTCGCCTTTGTAGATGTAGTATTCGTAGTACGCCTGCTGGCAGAACGCGAGGAATCCCAAAGCGGCCTGGGGACTGAAGCCGGGCGGGTATTTGAAAGCCATGAGAAACTCCTTTTTGCAATCGGTCTCGGAATCGAATTCCATAAGTGAAAGCGGCGCGCTCCGAGGAGCGGGCCTATGACACGTTCGCGGGCATGGGATTCGCGAACGCTTGCAGTCTGACTGCCGGGCCGGTGAAAGTATCGAGATCGACCGTGCCGTTCACGCCGCTGATCGTGCCGCTTTGCGAATGCTGCCAGAAGGTCCAGGTTTCCCACCCGTTCGCGGTTCTGGGTTGGGCGACTCCGTACTCGGCGACCCAGAGCGGGTAAGCTCCGAACTTCGATTCGAGGTATTCGTTCGCGAAAGACGGGCTGACGTACAGCATCGGAGTGAAGCCCGTCCTTTGTTCCACGAGCTCGAGCCACGTCGTCATGCCTTCGACGAGGCTTGAGCTGCTCACCCCGTCGAGGCCGCCCGATTCCACGTCGAGGACGGGAGGCAGGTCTCCGGGCTGAAGCTGAACGGTCGCCATGAAGTGATTCGCCTGGGCAGTCGCGTCCTCGCTCGCGTGGAAGAAGTGATAAGCGCCGCGCAAGAGCCCCGCGTCTTTCATGGCGGGCCAGTTCGCGGCGAACATCGCATCGACGGTGTAGAGGCCCTCGGTCGCTTTCGTAAAAGCGAAGGAGCTTCCCGCGCTCGCGACCTCGTCCCAATTCACCGCGCCCTGAAAATGAGAAACGTCTATCCCTGTCGCATCCGGTTGTGTCGCCGACATCTTTATCTCCTTGGTAGTTTTATATCAGTCCTATCGATCGGACGGCGGGCCCGACCCGCCCGGACGGGAAGGCCGCTTCCCGCTCCCGAGCAGTAATGGTTCCAGGTACCGGCCCGCCCCCCAGAAAAGCCCGGCTACGGCCAGCACCAGGGCAAACATCAAAACGCCGTTCCGGAAGCTTGCCGCCACGGCACCCGCCAGGGCATAAAGCACGGCGGCGGGCAGGGAGCCCGCGACTGAAGCCGCGACCATCCGCCCCCATCCGAGCGGAGACGTGCCGGCCAGAATCGCTACGGTCTCCGCGAGTATCGGCACCGGGCGAGTTATGATGATTGCGAGCGCCCCCCATTTGTCGAGCAACCGGTTCGCGCGCGCTCTCTCGTTCCCGGGCACGAGCCGCTCCAGGAGCGGGCCGCCGCGCCTTCCCAAAGCGAACGCCGTAAGAGCCGCGCCCACGCTTCCGATGAGCGAGAGGCAGCTTCCCGCCATCACTCCGAACAGCGCTCCGTGGGCGATCATTATCAAGCTGGAAGGCACCGGCAGCGCCACGTCCGCTACGAGCAGACCGACCCCGACCAGAGCCGCCGTCGCCCCTCCGCCCTCCATCCAGCGCGACGGGTCGGTAAGCAGAGGGACCTGGAATGCCTCGGCGAGCAGAAACAGGACGAGAAAAAATGAGGCCATTATCCCGGTCAGTATCAGGTATCTCTTCATATGCCGGGCCTGGGCGGTCTTAAAATCTCGCCTTAGATATATCGAGCGTGACGCCGAAGACGAAAGATCGACCCGGCGCGGGCGCGGTCTGAAAATGCTCGAAGTAGAGCCGGTTCGTCAGGTTCTCGATCCCGAAGGTGAATACGGTCCGGTGATCTTCCTTCCGTCGCGTATAGCTGAGGCGCAGAGAGTGCGTCGAAAACGAATTCAAGCTTGCGAGCGTGCCGTACTGAGTCGAGATCGCTGCCGTCAGGTCGAGCGGGTCCGCGCGCCTGACTCGCGCCTGGTAGCGCGCCTGGTACTCGCCGAACCACGCGCCCTCGCGGCTGCCGTAGCGCGCGCCGAAGATGCCGCGAAACGGCGTGATTCCCGTGAGCGGCACGTCGCCCTCGGATCCTTCCAGGCGCACGGGAGTATCGCCCGAGTTATAGAATCGTCTGATCAGCATCAAAGCGTCAGGGTCCGGCGTGAGGTCCGAGCCCTTCAGCCATCCTACGGTCGCGAACGGCGTGACCGCCCCGTTGCCTCCGAGAGAGAAGTTGAAATCACAGGCCGCCTCCACGCCCTGAATGCGCGCACGCGCCGTGTTCGTGCGCTGTACGTAGAGCACCCCGTGAAAGGGAAAGAACGGCGAGATCGGCTCGAGCCCGCGCTCCGGGTCGGCCGCGACGAAGAGCGCGTCGGAGAAGGCGGGCCGCAGAAAATCCTTCAGGTTGTTTCGGAAGTACCCGAGCGAGCCGCTCCAGTTATCGCGCTGCACCTTGATCCCCGCGTCGTAACTGAGGCCGCGCTCGGGCTTCAAGGCGGTGTTCGATACGAGCAGCACGCTGAACGTGGGATCGCCGAAATCTCTGAGGATGTATCGCTCCGTGATGCCCGGCTCTCGATAGCTGTTCCCGATGCGAAAATAGGGATTGAAGCCTCCGCGAAGGCGAACGACCGCGCCGGCGTTTCCGGTCGCTATGGTCGTGCTCGTGCTTATCCCGGCTCTTCCTGAGACCAGCCCGTCTATCCCTTTGAGCCCTTCCAGGTTTATAGAGCCGGGGCTCTCGGAGAGCGCGTCAAGCGACGCGTCGAGGATCGCTCTCTCCGTGTCGAGCGGGAAGCCTCTCGTGATCATGGCCTCGCTCTTCCAGTTATCGAGCCGGAACCCTCCACTCAGTCGAAGCCACCGCGCGGGCTCGTACTCGATCAGGTTGAACCAGCCGAAGTTTTCGTAGATCGAATCGGGGTTGCTCGCCCTGCCCGCGACCGTCGCCGACGGCCGCGACGCCTGGCCGGAGAGGTCGAGGCGAGAGAACTCGTCCCTGGAAGAGTCGCGCAGATAGACGAGCCCCGACGTGAGAGCGGCCCCGGTCCCGCGCGCGAGCGTCGCCTGAAGGTCCGCCCCGTAAGAAGTCACCGAGCTCTTGCCCTCAGTGAAGCTGCCGGGCGAGAAGGTGGAAGGATTGCCCGTCAGCACGGGGACGGCTTCTTCCCCCGATTCGGCCTCATCGACAATCTCCCAGCTGCTGCCCGCGTCGATCGTAGAGACGACGTTGTTATCCGGGAAGGAGTACTTCTGCCTGTAAAATCCGCCCGCCAGCCTTTGCAGCCACGGGCTTACCTCTCGCCCTTCGTATCTCGCCCCGTACCTGTCGAGCCGCCGGAACCCGTTGAACTGCTCGCGGGGCTCGAACGGAGGCGCGATGAACGGGAAGCCGATCTCTTTGTGCTGGCTGTTGAGCTGTCGATAGCGCAGGCTGTGGTTCGAGGAAGGAAAGAGCCACACGTCGACCTGATCGTTGAACCCGCGCGCCCTGCCGTTCGGGATCTCCGCGCCGCCCGGGAGGCTCCAGACCGAGTAGGTGCGGGCGACATTACTGCCCGCCGCGTTTCCCATCTCGTTTGCGAACCTGCCGAGCCTCACGACCTCTTCGAGCGAAATCGGCGCGTCGCCCGCCGTGTAGTCGCCCAGGCGAAAGAGCGAGCCGCCCAGCCGCAAGGCCATCCGCGGCGCGCTGAAATTGAAAGTCGTCGAGCCGCGCCTGAACATTCCGTTAGTGCGCAGGTCCCCGTCGAATCGGAGCCCGATATACCGGCCCTCGTAAACCTGCGCGGGCTGCCGCGTGATCAGGTTGATCGTGCCCGCGAGCGCGTCGGAGCCGTAAAGGCTCGACCCCGCGCCGCTGACCACTTCCGCCGATTGCAGCTCCGTCACGTCGATTATGCCCGGAGAGACGCCCGACAGCGGATCGCTGCGAACGTTGTTGAGTCGCTCGCCGTCGATGACGAGCAGCAGCCTGTTGGACGTAAGCCCGCGAAGCCTCGGGCGCTCCGAGACGGGGTTCGCGCCCACCTGGCCCAGGTTCGGCGTCGTTTCGATCGCCTGGAGCGTGGAGGAGGGGCGTCTCTTCTCTATGTCGAGCGCGTCGATTATGACGATCGGCTGGGGAGTCTCCGCGGCGACGCGGGCGCTCCCCTTGCCCGCCGTGACCGTGATTGCATCCTCGATCCGCCCGGGCGAAAGCGAAAAATTCTGAGTCAGATAGCCCGCGTCTCGCAGGCTTATGCTCCTGGCGGCGGTGGCGAAGCCCTCGCTCGATGCCGCGACGCGATAGAGCCCGGGATGAAGCCCCGCCAGCTCGTATCTCCCCCCGGAATCGGTCCTCGTCTCTCTCTCTCTTCCGCTGAAGATGTTGAGCGCCCTGACGGTCGCGCCGGAGATGATCGCGCCGTTCTGATCGTAGACCGTCCCGGCCACCGAGACGCCCGCTTGCGCTGACGCGCGTGCGAACCCCGCCGCGAGCAGGAAGAGGATGAGTGCGAGGCTCTTTGAATGGTATGTCATCTCGTTCAGGCCGCAACCGGGATTCCACAGCTAGCATCCGAAGAGATCCTTAGCACTACAAGACTCTTTAATTGCGTCGATGAAGAAGCTGATAACTCTTGGGAGAACCCCTGGCCGCCCTGTTTATATAATTATCGTTACTCGATGTCAAGTATCCGGTCTTGTCGGGTTTCAGGGGCGCGGAGTGGGCGGAATCGAAGAGGATTTCCGTCCCGGCAGGCCTGAAGTTTATTGGATCGGCAGCGTCGCGACGGCTCTAATTTCCGCCGAACCTGAAGACGAGGCCCGACTGTAGCCTGAGATTATGCTGCCACTCTCCGTCTGCGCGAATGGGCAGGTAATCGGCCTGCACGGCGCGCAGGGCGAAGCGTCTGCTCAGGTTGACATCCACGCCTCCGCCCACGGCCATTGCAAACCTGGTGTTCAGCGAAGAGCCTTCAAACCTGGATTTCGCTCCGCCCAGGAGCACGTGCCCGAAGGCGGTTGCGGTTTTGCCGCGCGCGGACACCCGGGGGCCGAACAGGAACGTGGTCGTGCTGATGTCGAATTTGCTGCCTGATAATTCCGTCTTTCCGTAGTGGCCGCTGAACTCGGCGATCACGCCCCATCTTGAGCTGGGGTTGACGGAGAAGCCGAGGCCCCAGCCGTGCAGGCTGTCCCTGTCGAATCCCGTTTCGGAGCTGAGGTAAGAGTATCCGCCGAATATCTCATTGGTAGGATATCCGTCCTGCGCCCTGACCGAAATGGCTGCCGCCAGTATCACCGCCGCAAACATGAGCATCTTTCGCATGAAATAATCTCGCTTTCTATTCGCGCTTTCTATTCGCCCGGGGGCCACTCGATGGTCCCGGCCCTTCAATACGCTTTTTGCAGCTTGATACCCGTGTAGTACTTTTGCAGGATCTCCGGGTAAGAGTACCCTTCTTTCGCGAGTCCGAAAGCGCCGTTCTGGCACATGCCGACACCGTGGCCCCAGCCTTTTCCGGTGAAGACGAAGGCGACTACACGGCCCTCTTCATCGCGTTCCTTGTCGATCACGAAGAGGTTCTCCTTCAGCCCCAGAGCGTTGCGAATCTGTTGCCCGCGCAGGCGGGTCCCGGCCCGGCTTCCCGTGACCTCAAGCTCCAGGACCCTGTTCGAGGGGCCGTAAACGACCGGCGCGAGGTCCTCTATATCGCCGACGCTGACGCGGGCGCGGGCGAGTCGCTCCTTGAGCTCGGAGAGGGTGACGCGTTCCTGCCACCGGCTCGTGCTGCTGAAACGGTCGCTCGACGCACCGCTTTCGGAAGGCTCGGCTTCGAGAAAGTCCACGCGCCCCGCTTCATTCACGTGAAAGCTGATGCGCTCGCCTCCGATGATCGTCAGGCGATCGACTCTATAGCTCTCGCCGCCGAGCTTGCGAAAAAGCCACGCGCCCCTCTCTATCTCGAACTCGTCGAGCATCTCTTTAGAAGCCGGGGACCTCCGGCTCACGGTCGAGGCCTCCTTCTCGGACTCTTTGATCGCGGAGAGCCTGGTGAGATGCGAATTCTGAGGCCGCGCTTCGGGCTTCACCTGCCTGCCTGAGGCGACGATCAGGCGGTTGTTCTCCGCGGGCCGCGCGATCGCTTTAAGGACCTTCGGCTTCGCGCCGTCGAATCCGGCGAAGAGAGCGCGCGCTATGGTCTCAATGGCATAAGCGCGCGTGACGGGCATGCGCGAGCTCAGGCGGCCGTCGCCTGGGAGCCTGATTACTCCATTCTTCAGGAGCATCGCTATCCCTGCGCGAGTCTCGGGAGGAAGCTGCTGCTCGTCGAGCCCGGCGAGCAGGTAATCGACATCCGTTGCCGTGAGCATCAGCCGCGCGCGCCCTTCTCCGTAAAGAGCCGTGGCGAGCAACGAGGCGAAGCCCGGCAGTCTCGTGATGTCGGCTCGCGGAGCGGGCAGCCTCTCGGGCCGGGCCATTCGCGACATATACTCGATCCAGCTTTGCGCTTCGTCCTGCTCGATCGAGCCCCGCAGATACTGGCTGGTCAACCGGCGGGGCAGATTGAAGCCGAGCACTTCGAGCAAGGCGACTTCGCGCCCGAGCGCGCGACCGTCCGGGCCTGTGAGCGACTCGGCCGAGACGGCCGAAACGAGCTCGCGCTTCATTCCCTCAAGCTTCCGGTCGGGCGCGCACTCGACCGAGCGGAGATAGGGCAGGGGCCGCGTGAGAAATATCGATTCGTTGTTTTCGGTCCTCCCGCCGCAGTTCGACGTGTAGAGCGCCTCGATGGGCTCTTCCGTTCCGTCTTCTCCCTTGTAGACGGCGATTATTCCGCGGGTCTCCTCGACCGCGCGATTGGTCATAGCCTGCTCCGCGGAGAGGCCTCCGTAGACTTGCGAGCGCGCGTCGCTCGTGAGGTCGAAGCCTTCGCGTTGAAAACGGTTCCGGTGTGACAGGGCATAGGTGCGGGCGGCGACCGCCTGCGCCTTCAAGGCTTCCATCTGGGGGTAGGCCCCGGGCGACAGCTCCAGCGGCACGACCCCGCGCAGGTACTCTTCGAGCGGCACGACGTTGACGACGTTGATGCGCCCCCGCTCGTTGAGCAATAGGTGTATCTCTCCTCGATAATCCTTATCGCCCACGCGAACGAAGGCGGCCCTCTTCGATCGATCGCCGTTCTGATTGCCGGCCGGCTCGTTCGTGACACCTTCCTGCTCGTCGCGCGACCGGGCTTCGGCGTCGGGCGCGGGCGCGACGATCAGCACGGTCTCGCTCGACGCGACCATCCTGTCCGCGTCGAAAGCTACGACGCGCGACACCCTGTCATCTTCCTCCGCGCTGACCTTGCGCTCTATTTGCCTGCCCGGTTTCGAGATTGCGGGTTGAGTGCGGCGGCCGGGCTTCATTTGAGAGGGCGCGCCCTGGCCTGAATTCGCGCCGAGCGCGGAAGCCTGGGGCGTGACGCGCTGGCGGCGAATCTCCGCGCGCAACCGGCCGCTCGAAATTTTCTGGCTGTCTCGAATATCGATGGTGGGCACGCGCACGGCCAGGCCTGAAGGGGAATTGAGCGAGACCGTGGCCGCGTCGGTCATCAGGCCGATGCGAATGACGGGTCCGGCTTCCGGGTAGGCTTTCTGTCCTTCGTCTACTCTGCGCGGGCGCGTATAGCCCGCCTGCCGCGGGTCGCCGCCTCCGCGACTCGGCAGATCCGGAACGCGGGGCAGAGTCGCCGCCCGGGCAGGCGTCGCGCCATTGAGCGCGAGTAACTGGAGGCAGCTCGACAATAGAGCGACCACCGCGAGCGCAAAGCTCCGTCGCGCGGGTTCCGTCAATCTTTTCATAGTAGGCTACCGTGTCGGTGTGTAATAGACCGTCACTGTGAGAGTGATCGTCTCGCCTGCGTTCTGGGGCCAGCCTTCGAATGGGCTAGCCATATATATAGCCTGTCTCGCGAGTTCGTCAAGTTTCCTGTAGCCGGTCGATCTGAGGAGGTCGCGCGAAACCACGACTCCGCCGCGCCTGAGCACGACGCGGAAGTCAGCCGAGACCTTATCGTTGAGAGTCTCTTCGATCCAGCCGCGCGGCATGATCCTTTCATTCTCCTTGCTGATCTTGGACCGGATGAAGGCGTTGTATTGGGTCTGGATCGATTGGAGTCCGAGGGCTCGCGGCTCGGCCCCCTCGCCCCGGCGCGCGCCTGCCTGGGCCGCGTCGTTCGAAGGAGTCGGGGATGTGACCGGCCCCCGGCTCTGCGGAGGGGTGGGAGGGGCGGGCGCGTTCTGCCCGAACGGAGCCGGAATGGCGGCGGGCGCATTCGGCGCGGGCATGCGGCCGGGGAGGACCTGCGCGGTGACCGGCGGCTGCGCGTTGTCCCTCAAGTGCCCGGTATCGGCCCGGCCCGCGGACTCGCGCGCGGCCCGGATCTGCCTCCCCGTTTCCGGTGGCGCGAGCAGAGGGCTTGCGCCCCGCTCCTGCGCGGGTCGCGGCGAGCGCGGGATCAGGTGCAGGTCGTCGTCGCTGTCGGGGTCGAACTCCATGCGGTTGATGTCGGCGCGGTCTGCCGGCTCCGGCGCGGACCGCAGCGGGGAGAGGTTCCGGGGAGGGGCGATTTCGATGAGCCTGACGAGTTCTCCCCGCCCGCGCTCGGGCTCGACCTGCCGGTGTATCGAGAGGATGTCGACGTTGATCAAGAGGGCGTAAAAGGCCAGGTGGCCGAGAGTAGAAAATCCGAGTATCTTGTAAAAGCGGCGGTCGCGGCCGAGGCCCGCACCCGAAAGCGGCGGCCCTCCGTCGGGCCGGTCCTCGATATACCTGTTTAAAGTGTTAAGCACAGCTTTTACTTACTTCCTTAACCTGCACTGGCCGTTTCGCGTACGTGAAATTATACAGTGACTCGCGGTCTCGGGGCGAGTGGCAAACGGGCGCGCGGTCGAAGGCGCATGCGCGTCAGGACCGTTCTTTCAGGCTCGCGCTCTTGAATTGAAAGGCGCGCTGGCGCGCGGCTTCGTAGATCAGGATAGCCCCGGCGGTCGCGACGTTGAGCGACTCGATGCCATCGGCCATGGGAATGTTCAGGAAGACTTCGGCCCGGGATGCGATCTCGTCGGATACGCCTTCGGCCTCGCCGCCGAGGGTGAGCGCGAAGGGTTTTGTGAGGTCAGCCTCGCTATAGACCCTGAAGGTCGGCGCCTGAGCGGCGTCCTCGATCAGGGGCTTGCCTTTGGGCGAAGGCGGGCGAGAGGCGACTATGGTCATGCCCATCTCCTTGCATAGGGCCGCGATGGCATCGGGCGTGACATCGGTGGCGATGGGCAAGCGGAAGGCCGCGCCCATGGAGGCGCGCAGGGCTTTGTGATTGAACGGATCGACCGTGTAACGCGTCGTGACGAGCCCGGCGGCCCCGCCCGCTTCGGCGGTCCTGATGAGGGTGCCGATGTTGCCGGGGTCCTGAAGCTGGTCGGCGATGACTACGAGCGTGGACTTCCTGGTGATCACGTCCGGCAGGTCGTAATGGGGGCGGCTTATTATCGCGGCTATGCCCTGAGGGCTTTCCGTATCGGCGATCGCGTCCATCACCTGCTTGCTCACGTGGGCGCCCCGGCAGGGTATCGACTGTAGAGCGTCGAGCAGGGCGAGCCCTCTATCTGTCGCTTCGAGGGCGGGAGTGAAGGCCACCGTTTCAAAACGCGCGCCCGCTTCGATGGCGTCTTCGATCAGCCGCACGCCTTCGAGGAAGACGTGAGGGTGCTCGCTGCCCGACCGCACGCGGCGGAAACGTTTGATGAGAGGGTTCTGCCTGCTTGTAATCTTTTCTACCAGCATCGAGTGAGTATACAGCGGATCATTACGGCGCTAAAGCGCGCGGCAGCTCCTATAGAGCGTAAAGCGACGGAGATCATTTCCGGTTGTCTTCGGTTTTGACATTGTGTATTCTTGTCCGCCGTGACGAGAGCTTGACATCTTCAATGGTGCGCGTATGCTACCAATTAAAGACGCGAAGATCGGATTGCTTATGCTTCTTCCACTCATACCATCATCACCCCAGAGCCTCCAAGGACTGTAAATAAAAACAGATGGATACCCCGAAACCACAAACGCGAGTCCGAGTAGTAGTCGCCACGTCGGTGATGCTCTCGTTCATCTCTTTCTGGAGGGCGGCGGCTATAGTTCTCAATGACCTGGGCTCTTCGGCCTTCTACGTCGGGGGCATAGCAGAGAAGGCCGTCGGCAAATCCGCCCCCTGGTTCATACTCGCCGTGATGCTGTTCAGCTCTGCCGTCCGCGCTCTCTATATCGAGTCCTCTTCGATGTTCACGCGCGGCGGCGTCTACCGCGTCGTCAAAGAGGCCCTCGGCGGCAGGATGGCCAAGCTCAGCGTCTCGACCCTGATCTTCGACTTCATCCTTACCGGCCCGATCTCGGCCGTCACGGCCGGAGTCTACGTCGTCGGTTTGGTCAACGAAATCATGGCGCGCTTCGGACTGAGCGACCACCTGCTGCCGACGAACTGGGCGGCGATGTGTTTCGCCATCGTCATCACCCTCTATTTCTGGTGGCAGAACATCAAGGGCATACACGAATCGAGCGAAGCCGCCCTGCGCATAATGTACGTCACGACCGCGATGGTCGTGATCCTGATCCTGTGGGGAACCCTGACCCTGCTCGAACGCGGAGGCCAGATGCCTCCCGCGCCGCTGCCGAGCAACCTGATCTTTACGGACGAGTCGCTCGGCTGGCTCAAGTCCTGGCACTGGTTCGTCCATTCCGAGGGTCACGCCAGGGTCGATCCGGCCTCTCCCAGCATCATAGGAATCATCGGCCTGCTCATTGCCTTCGGCCACTCCGTCCTGGCCATGAGCGGCGAAGAGACGCTCGCGCAGGTGAACCGCGAGCTCGAATACCCGAAGCTCAAGAACCTCAAGCGCGCGGCCGTCGTCATCTTCATCTACTCGCTTCTCTTCACGTCGCTCGTGTCGATCTTCGCGGTCGCGATCATCCCCGACGAGACGCGCGGCAAGTACCTGGACAACCTGATCTCGGGGCTCGCGATGAGCTTCGTCGGGCCCGACTACCTGAAGCTCCTCTTCCAGGGCTTCGTCGTTATCGTCGGCTTCCTGATGCTTTCGGGCGCGGTCAACACGGCGATCATCGGGTCGAACGGAGTGCTGAACCGCGTGTCGGAAGACGGAGTGCTGACCGACTGGTTTCGCGCGCCGCATAAGCGGTTCGGCACGACCTACCGCCTCATCAACCTTATAGTCCTCCTCCAGCTGGCGACGATCGTCGGCTCCGGCGGAGACATATTCATCCTGGGCGAGGCTTACGCTTTCGGCGTCATCTGGAGCTTCACGTTCAACGCCATAGCGACGCTCGTCCTCCGGTTCAAGCGCCCGGGGGCGCGCGAGTGGAAAGTGCCTCTCAACTTTCGCGTCAAGGGCGTCGAGGTCCCGGCCGGCGTCATCGTAGTGGCCCTGATACTGATCTCGGTCGCAGTGGTCAACCTCTTCACCAAGCCGGTCGCGAGCATATCGGGCATCATCTTCACGACGGTCTTCCTGGCTCTGTTCACCATCTCCGAGCGGATCAACCGCCGGAAGCTCGACCTTACGGTCGCCATGCTCGACCGATTCCAGCTACAGCAAAACGAGACGGTTGAACTGGAGGCGGTAGGCGCGCGGCCGGGCAACGTGCTCGTGGCCGTGCGCGATTACAACACGCTCTCGCATCTCGAATACGCGCTCGAGCGGACTAATACCGAGGAGCAGGACATCGTGGTGCTGACCACGCGCCTGGTCGCGGGGCCCGACAGCGGCGAGCGCGAGATGTACGACGAAAACATCTTCACCGAGTACGAGCAGCGCCTCTTCACGCGGGTCGTCTCGATGGCCGAAAAGCACGGCAAGCCGGTCGATCTGGTAGTCGTGCCCACGCTCAACATCTTCGACGCCGTCGCGCAGACCGCCGTCCGCCTCGATTCGGACGAGATCGTCGCGGGCCTCTCGTCAAAGATGACCGCGCAGGAGCAGGCCCGCGAGCTGGGCCGCGCCTGGGATGCCGTGCGCGAAAAGCCGCGCCGTCAGGTCGCCTTCAGAGTGGTCGCGCCCAATAGAGACGAGCACGTCGTCTATCTCGGAGCCCACGCGCCGAACCTCACGGAGGAAGACATAAGCCTGATTCACAAGATATGGATTCAGGTGAGCAACGTCCCGAGCCGCCGCCGCGTGCATCACCGCGACGTCGTGCGCGTGGCCTTGAACAGGCTCGAGCGCGACCTGCGCGGGCAGTCGGACGTCATGCTCGATTTCTACAAGATCGAGCACGAAGAGAACGACAAAGAGCGCGGAAAGGGCAACGGGGACAGGCGCCGCTGAGCCGGGCAGGGCGAAGCCTGACTTTTTTTAAGGCCGGACGGAATAAGAATCGAGGTATATATGCCGATTACCGATCAGATCGACCGCGACATCACCGAAGCGATGAAGGCTAAAGACGCCGAGCGCCTGAGCGCCCTGCGTATGGTGAAGACCGCCCTGAAGATGCGCCAGAGCGAGCTGCCCGGGGGAGTGGACGACCCGGAAGCAATGAGAGTGCTTACGACCCTGCTCAAGCAGAGGCGCGACGCGTCGGAAGCCTATCGCGCGGGCGGGAGGTCCGATCTGGCGGACAAGGAAGAGGCCGAAGCCCGCATCATTCAGAGCTACCTGCCGGCCTCGGCCAGCGAAGAGGATATGGTCCGCGCCGTCGAAGAAGCCCTGGCCGAAACGGGGGCGTCGTCGGCCAAAGACATGGGCGCGGTGATGAAGGCCGTGCGCCCTAAGCTTGAAGGCAAGACGGTCGATGGCAGGGCTCTAAGCGAGCTGGTAAAGTCGAGGCTCGCCGGGTGACCGCGCCCTCTAACCTGGAAGCTCGATTTGAAATCGTAAAGCGCAGATAGCGCGCCGCCAAGGGCGAGCCCGTCTAAGAGAGGCCGCGCTTGCGATTGATGAGGCTCGCGACGAAGCCCGCGCCGAAGCCGTTGTCGATGTTGACCACCGTGACGTTTGAAGCGCACGAGTTCAGCATCCCGAGCAACGCCGCAAGCCCGTTGAACGACGCCCCGTAGCCAATGCTCGTCGGCACCGCGATGACGGGCACGGGCACGAGCCCGCCCACGACGGACGGCAGCGCCCCTTCCATCCCCGCCACGACTATAATGGCGCGGGCCGATTCGAACTCGGCCCGCGCGCCGAACAATCTGTGAATCCCGGCGACTCCCACGTCGTAGATGCGCGCGACGCGGTTGCCCATGGCCGTCGCGGTGATGGCCGCTTCTTCCGCCACGGGTATATCGGACGTGCCGGCGGAGATGACGGCGATCGTTCCTTCTCCGCGCTCGGTGCGGTCGCGAATGACCGACACCATGCGCGCATCCTCGTGAAATTCGGCCTCGGGAGCGATCTTCGAGACCGCCTCGAATACATCCCGCGAGGTGCGAGAGATTAGGAGGTTCGAGCTGTTGAGCAGGATGCGCTCCGATATCATGAATATCTGCTCGACGGTCTTGCCCTGGCCGAGGATCACTTCCGGGAACCCGGCGCGCATTTCGCGGTGATGATCGACGCGCGCGAAAGATATATCCTCGTAAGGAAGGTGCGACAATTTCTCCGCGGCCTGATCCGGGTCCATTCGGCCGGCGCGGACTTCTTCGATCAGCTCTTTGATCTGCTCTTTGTTCACGAGCGAATTTTAGCATAGGGGCGGCCGAGCGAGGGCCGGGCCGTCGGCTTCGGGCGCGATTCTTGACAACGCGCGAGGCCCGAATGTAGACTCAGGCCACTCGCACTTATACTTTCGGAAACGTTTCATCGGGACGCGTTAGACCGGGAGCTACACCGGGCGCGTCAGGGCGGCAACCATCAAAGGGCGGCCTGCGCCGAAAAAAAAATAGCCAACTCTCCGATTCGGCGCTCACCGTTTTTCGGCTTCGACTCTTCACCATTTCGGACCTGAGGGGGTGCGGTAACCATGAAAAATCTCGGCTCAATAGTAAAAGGATCTAGCAGGGAAATATACACTGTCAGCGCCGACAGCACGGTTCAACACGCCGTGCTTTATATGTCGGGGCGGAACATAGGCGCGGTGACTATAATCGACGGCGAGAGAGTCGTCGGCCTGTTTTCGGAGCGAGACCTGATGAAGCGCGTGGTAGCGGAAGGGCGCGACCCGAATGAAGTGCTCGTCCGCGAAGTCATGACCACGGAGCTGACGATAGCCGCCCCGGAAGACAGCTGCGAGGAGGCGATGAGCAAGATGAGGCAGGCCAACTGCCGCCACATCCCCGTGCTCGAAGAGGATAAGTTCCTGGGGCTTGTGTCACTGCGGGACCTGCTCGAAGTGGATGCGGATGAAAAGGCGGATGAAATCCGGATGCTCAACACCTACATTCATTACGTCCCGCCCGACTTCGCGCGCGGCGCGTCATAGCTCCGGCAACTATGAAGACCTCTTTGCCAAAGCCGGTAACCGGGCGTGACGAGCCGCCGGTCATCGCTCGGCGTCGCCTTCGAGTATTTCGTCCTCGAAGTAGAAGGCGGGGCCGCAAACCAATAGCAGCTTCACGGGCTCCGAGCCCGTGTTGGCGAGCGTATGGCGAGTCCCGCGCGGAATGTATATAGCGTCGCCCGGCCCGACCTCGCTCCGCTCGTCGCCGACCGACATGACCCCCCTGCCCGAGATGATGTAATAGACCTCTTCGAGCCGGTCGTGGTGATGAGGCGTAACGGAGCAGCCCGGCGGAAGAACCTCTTCGGCCAGGCTGCACTGCGTTACGTCGGAAGTCGTCCGGTCTATGAGCGGGCGAATCTGCGAACCGTGACGGGTGTCGAGCACGCGCGAGTTGTCCCGGTTCATTATCTTCATCTATTTTGGGCTCCCTCGGCCGGCGCGCTCACGCACCTATTTCAAAGGAGCGTCTTTAGGCTCGA
>DATLMR010000271.1:0-18790 GCA_035537555.1 Blastocatellia bacterium | reverse complement strand
CTGGGCCGAGGCCTCTTCTCTTTAGAAGGGCGACGCGTCCGGTTCGGCCTTCAGCCGATGAATTTATAGCCGACCCTGTGGACCGTGATTATGTATCGCGGGTCGCCGGGGATCTCTTCGATCTTCTGTCGCAGCTTGGCTATGTGCATATCGACCGTGCGCGTGAGAGGGAAGCTGTCATAGCCCCACACGGCGTCGAGCAGTTGATCGCGGGTGACGACCTCGCCTTTGTGATCGATGAAATACTTCATGATCTTCAGCTCGCGGGGCGAGAGGTCTATGGGCCGCCCGCTCCTGGTCGCTTCGAACTTCTTGAAGTTGAAGGCCACGTCGCCGAGCTGGTAGACCTCCACGTCCTCCGAAGTGTTCGCAGCGCGGCGCAGAAGCGCTTCTACGCGCGCCATCAGCTCCATGAAGCTGAACGGCTTGGTGACGTAGTCGTCCGCGCCTATCTTGAGGCCGAGGACCTTGTCGATCTCCTGCCCGCGCGCGGTGAGCATTATGACGGGAACGTTATTGCCGGAGGCCCTGAGCTGCTTGCAGATGTCGAGTCCGCTCATCTTCGGCAGCATCACGTCGAGTATGATCAGATCGGCTTTCTCTTCGGTCGCGAGCTGAAGCCCCGCGCTTCCGTCCTTGGCGACCATCACTTTATAGCCCTCGTATTCGAATCCATCGCGCAGGGCGACGGCCATGGCGTGATCATCTTCAACTACAAGTACCTTGCGCATGAATGCTTACTCCAATCGGAGGCTTATGAAAGTATCTATCGGGGCCGCGCGCCAATTGCCCGCCTCGCCTGCGCTCAGATCTTAACGCCCAGGCCGAGCGCGGGGTCGCTCTCATTCAGAGGCCTCGCCTTCTGCGCCTCCGGCTCGTCGGTCATACTCTCGACCTTCACGCTCTCGGCCACGGGCAGGTGGATGGTGAAGGTGCTGCCGGAGCCGTACTCGCTCTCGACCGTGACCCTGCCTCTGTGCGCCTGGACTATGTGCTTGACTATCGACAGGCCCAGGCCGCTCCCCTTCACGTCGTGCACGAGGCCCGTGCTCACGCGGTAGAACTTCTCGAATATCTTGTCTTGATCTATTTGCGGAATGCCCATGCCTTTGTCCGTGACGGCTATGGTTATCTCTCCGTCTTTCTGCCCCAGCCTCACGAATATCTCCTTGCACGAGCCGGAATACTTGACGGCGTTGTCGACGAGATTGACGAAGGCCTGAGCTATCGCCTCCGCGTCGATGATCGCCCGTGGCAGGGCTCGCGGCGGGCGCTCGCAGGTTATGGTGAAGTCGTCTTGCTTCAAGCGGACTTCGAACATCTTGAGCGTTTCGGAGATCACTTCATCGACATCGGCTTTTTCGAACTGGTACTGCTTCTGCGACGACTCGATCTTGGAGAAGTCGAGGATGTTGTTTATGAGCTGCGTGAGCCTGCGACTCTCCGTCTCGATATACTGGCCATACTCGCGAATCTTTTCGGGCTCCTTGACGCGTCCGAGGGTGAGGAACTCTCCGAAGACCCTGATGGAAGAGAGGGGAGTCCGCAGCTCGTGAGATACGTTCGAGACGAAGTCGGTCTTCATCTCCGACAGCTTCATCTCGCGGGACGCGGCGCGGAGGGTCATCACGATGCCCCCGAGCAGCACGAGCGTCATCAGCAGAGAGAGGGAGAGATTCAGGGCGAAGTTGGAATGCGCGATCTGTTCGGGGGTCATGTCGCGGCTGTAGATCTTCAGGCGCCAGTCGGTGAAGACGAACTGTAGAGGCAGGTCCATCTCTTCGGCCTGGTCCTGGATCGTGCCGCTGGCAAGCATGACGTTATCGCCGCCGTCTTGCGCCGTCAGGATGACGCCGATGCAGTCATCGTCGGCCTGTCGCTTCGGAAAGTACTTTTCGATCGCGCCGGGCAAGACGGTCTTGAGGAAGAAATCGTTGTCCACGATCATGCCGGCGACCCCGGCCACGCGCGACCACTCGTCGACTATGGGCTTGAGCAGGATGCGGTTTTCCGGGTCCCGCTCGTCCACCCTCAGCGCGCGCGATTCGACCGTGGTGCCCTCTTCGCTTATGACCCTCCACGGCGCGCAGGCGACGTTGACGGCGCGGGTCTCCATCGCATCGGGCGCGGCGGGCTCCATCTGGTTATTCGCGGGATTGTAGAATAGCAGCGAGTGCGGGCTCTTCTTGAAGTCGGCGACGAATATCCGTTTAGCGCCCAGAGACTTCGCGCTCTTGAAGCAGAGAGAGTTCGGGCATATGCCGTCGGAAGCGAGGACGGTGGAATGGATGTTGAGCTTCTGCTCGGCGCTGTTTTGATAGAAGTATTTTATCTCGGTGGCGACGCCTTCCAGGGCGGTCCTCACGGTCATCTTGTGATCGACCGCGGAGGTGCGCTCAAGCTCGACCAGAGAGTTGTACTGCAAACGGAGCATGAAGACGAGCGGCACCGCCACTGCCAGGGCTCCCACCCACAAGAGGTGTCGTTTCAAAAATAGCTCTAGTCTCGACATTCCAACGGCTCCGGTTTCCGCGCAATATAATACAACGAACGTAGTTCCGTTATGCCAGGTTTCCCAGGCTTTTTACAACTCATTGACATCTTTTACCCGTTTTTACCCGGCGGCCCGAACTCCGCGGCCTCGCCGTCCGGCATCTGCCGGACGGGCGCGCTCACCGGCTCCCGGTCAGGCCCCGGCCGGCGGGGGTGTCGAGCGAGGCGTCGAGCGAGCCCCTGCGATCCGTAGCGACCGAAAAGTAACGCTGGATGGACTGGCGATATCGCTCGGCCCTGTCGATGGTGGCTCGCGACGGTTGAGACCCGCGCTCGCTCAGCAGGACGAAGGCCACGCGGAAGGTCTTCGGAGACTCCGACGCGGAGGGCACGCGCGGGCCTTCCCACAGGATTATCTCGGATACGTTCGTAGATTTGCGCCCGGCCGAGAGTGAAAAATTCAGTAAGGGCGACTTGGATCTCAAGATGCCTTTCACCTCGTCGTCAACGCTCAGGTAAGGGATGGCAGGTACATCTTCGGGCGGGACCAGCCCCATCAAATACTGGTCGAGCAGGCTGAAGTAATTGACGGCCGTTTGCGCCGTGGTGAAGGTCCCGCTCGCGCCCTCGCGCCATGCGTTGCCTTCCATCAACGAAGAGAAATTACCTTCGGGCGTCGTCCGCGTGTCGACCAGGAAGCTCCAGTGCGACCTGTCGCGGCCGAGCAGGTCGTCTTTGACGTCGTGGTCGGGCGAGTTGAATCGCACGTAGGAGAGCCATCGATGGCCCTGCTCGTGACAGACTATGCTTATGGCCGTGTTGAGCCCGACCATGTGCTCCTGCGGGTCGGCGGGCCAGTCGTGAGCGATGTCGCCCATGGCGAGAACGGTAGAGAGGCGCGAGGGGCTGCCGTAGATCGAGCCCCGGTCAAAGAGCTTGACCCCGATGCCTTGAATATCGTTTCGCACGTTGAAGGAGTGGGCCACGCCCAGCCCGTTATCAAAATCGAAATCGGTCCAGAGGTAGAGCGTGTCGAACTCGTCTCCGTAGGCCCCGTAGAAGGCGCGCGTAAGCCCCGGCAGGTCCAACCTCTTTTGCTTCGAGAAGACCTCGCAGAACGGGCCGGTCAGAATTCCGCCGGGCGTTTGAGAGAGATCGACCGGCAGGGCCTCCGCCTCGGAATTTCCGGGCGAGATGCCGACGAGCGCCGTTCGGGCCTTGATCTTCCTGTAGACGAACGCGATGCGCCCGTCATCATAGAGCGATATCTGAAACGTGCTCGGCCCGCCCGAGGGGAATTCCGGCGCCGCATCCCAGGTGATGATATGGCGGCCGCCGATCCTGTTGTAATAGATTCCGCCTCTACTGGTCACGTCGAGATCGGACCAGAGCGCGGCTATGCGAGGCAATTCGGTGGCGAGGCTGGTCGCCGACGCGCGCCCGGCGACGTCGCCTCCGGTGAACGTTATATAGCCGTTCGTGCCGACGAATATCGTTTCGTAAAAGGTTCCATAGAACGGGAAGGCAGGCCCGGTCAACCGGACCTCGCGATGGCCGTCGTCCCTGCCCGCGAGCAGGTCTCCGTTTGCGCCGAAGAAGTAGTTGAGCTTGAATCCGAAATCTCTGCTGAATTCCACGTCGCCGCCCCCGACGCGATAGCCGTTGCCTTCCGGGGTGAAGAGGATCGTGCTGTTCTTCAGGTCGAATCTGCTCGGCGGTATGACGATCGCCCCGTTGTCTTCGATCAGGGCGATGTCGCCGTCGCTCCGGACCTGCGCCGCCCGTGCACGGGCGGCGGGTGGCTGAGTCGCAAGCGCGCTTCCGCCCTCTCCGAGGCTAAGCCTGCGCGCGTTCGCTTTATGATTGAAGAGCTGCTCGTCGCCTCCGCGAGGGTCGAACCCGCAAAAGGGGCCTTTGCCCGCCCGCGCGCCTGCGTAGGGACCCGAGCCCGGGCGGGACTGGGGACTCGCGCCCGTCGCGGACGCGAGCATAAGCGCCGAGATGATCGCGAGGGCGCACATCCCGGCGAAAGGGGCGGGCGACGGGCGGCGCGTCTTCACGGCGGCGGGCCTGCGTTTCATATAGAGCACAATCGAACCTCCGGGCGATGACGGGCGCGATTCAAGAGCGGGCGTGTATTTAATCATGAAAGTCTCTGCTGTCCAATTTCTACTGCATTATATTCGAGTATGGCCGCGCGTCAAAACGCGGGCGAAGGGTCGGTAAATGCCCGCTAAATAACCTAAAGACGAGGGCGGGTAAAATATGTGCTTGACAAAAGAAATTCATTGACTTAAAAGGGCAGGTAGTAAAGGTACAGCCCCGGACATTGCAGGTGTATGTAAGGCGCGTGGCGAGTCACGCGGTTCAAGGTTATAATCATTGACAATGAGGAGTGGTCCAACGCCTTCATGCTGGAATTCATCTATAGTTTACGGGATATGTGTTGGCAAATGGGAGGGTAATTGAAGGCGCGACAGGCCAACCCGGATTATTGGAGTATTAAAAGTGGAAGAATTAGATCAAATGCAAAATAGAAAAGCTCTCAACCCTGACATGAAAAGCCCCCGCGCTCAGGAGTTCGAGAATAGATTAGGCTCTCTGATCGTGGGACAGGAACGAGCCGTTCGGCGTATATCAGGCTTATATCAGATATATTTGGCCGGCATGCAGAACCCGGGGCGGCCTATAGGGACGATGCTCTTTCTCGGCCCGACGGGCTCGGGCAAGACGCGCGTGGTCGAGGCGGCGGCCGAGGTACTGTTCGGCGATACGAACGCGGTAGTCAAGATCGACTGCGCCGAGTTTCAGCACTCGCACGAGATAGCGAAGCTTATCGGCTCGCCTCCGGGCTATCTCGGCCACCGCGAGACCGCGCCTATGCTCACGCAGGAGAACCTCGACAAGCACCACACGGATACGGACAAGCTGACGTTCATCCTCTTCGACGAGATCGAGAAGGCTTCCGATGCCCTCTGGCAACTGCTGCTCGGCATCCTCGACAAAGCCACCCTCACGCTCGGCGATAATCGCAAGGTCGATTTTTCCCGCAGCATGATCTGCCTCACGTCGAACCTCGGCGCGAAGGAGATGAGCGAGCTGATCACCGGCTCGATCGGGTTCGCCCCCGCTCGCGGTAAAGGCATGATCGAAGACGAGGTCGACCAGAAGATCTACCGCACGGCTTCCGAGGCCGCGAAGCGCAAGTTCTCGCCGGAATTCATGAACAGGATCGATAAGGTGGTCGTCTTCCGGAGCCTGAAGGAGTACCACCTTCGCCAGATACTGGAGCTTGAGCTCGGGCAGGTGCAGGACCGCATCATGAAGGGGTCGGGCGAGAAGTTCGTCTTCACCTGCACGGACGAGGCCAAGAAGTTCCTTCTGGATGAAGGCATCGATTTCAAGTACGGCGCACGCCATTTGAAACGCTCGATCGAGCGATTTCTCGTCTATCCCATCTCTAACCTCGTCGCTACCGAGCAGGTCTCGACGGGCGACCTGGTCGTCATCGACTTCGACGGCGGCTCGGGCAAGCTGGTCTTCACCAAGGAAGAAGGCGGCGCGCTCATCGACCCGTATCGCGAAAAGTACGGAGATATGTTCGGGGGCTACGAGGACGAGAAGGCGGCCGCGGCCGAGGCGAGCGACGGCGGATTGATTACGGCGCCGCTCAAGGCTATCGAGAGCTAGGAACCTGCCGGCCCTCATCTTCCGAAAAACCGGTTCCGGCAGGGAGCGATCTCCCCGGCCCCCGTTGTGCCAGGGCGGTACCGGCCGCCGATTTCGCATGAATCCTTCCTGGCCGACGGCTCTCTTTTTCGGTATCCTCGAAGTCGGATGTACATTTCCGGCTCACCCATGAAGAAAACCTTCGCCGCCTTCGCCCTGCTCCTTTCGGCCGTCGTGCCGGGGGCCGGCGCGGAGCCCGTGCGAATCGGCCTGTTCAGCCTCTTCAAGACCGGAATAATCGAAGTAGGCATCGCATCGGGCGAGAGCGCGACCCTTTCGACCGGCACTTTAAAAGGCGACCGGCGGCTCCTGCGGGGCGATTCGGTTCGAATTCGACTGGCGGGGGCGCGCCTGAGGGTCGTAGTCTCTGACGCGCACGGAGGGGTAAGAGAGGCGCTCGATGTCCGCGAAGCCAATATCATTCCCGACGAAGGCGCGGCCCTGGAATTGAGGCTGCCCGGCCGTGTGCGCCGCGAGGTGCGCGGGAGGGTCGCCGTCTCGGCCGCTCTACGGGGCGAAAGGCAGCTTCGAATAGTTCTCACGACCGACGGCGAATCGGCCGTATCGTCCGTGGTGGCGGCGGAGATGGCCGGAGAGCAAGCGCCTGAAGCGATCAAGGCGCTCGCGGTCGTCGTCCGCACGTATATGCTTGCGCACATGGGCCGGCACTCTGCGGAAGGCTTCGACTTCTGCGACACCACTCACTGTCAGGTATATCGCGGCGAGGCCGACCTCGCGCGAGAAGGCGCGTCACCCCTGATCGCGGCTTCCGTGAGAGCCACCGGAGGCGAGCGCCTCCGCTTCGGAGGCCGGGAGATCGAGAGCTACTACACGGCCGCGTGCGGAGGCCGCACGGCCACGCCTTCGATGGTCTGGGGCGGGGCGACGGGAGACGGTTACAGGTTCCAACGCGTGTCGTGCCAGTGGTGCCGCGCTTCGCGCTACAGCCGGTGGGAGAGGTCGGCCGCCGCCAGCTCCGTGCTCGATATATTATCCGCGGCTATGGGACTGCGATTATCATCATCGGCTGAGCTGCTGGCCGAGAGCGAGGAGGCAGGCGATTTCGTGCGGGCGGTAGTGATGCGCGATCATGGCAGGCGGGTCTCCATGACCTCGGACGAGTTCCGGCGGGCGATAGGCCGCGGCCTCGGATGGAACACGGTGCTCAGTCCGACGTTTACCATACAGCGGCGCGGCCAGAACTTCATCTTTCGCGGGCGCGGCTTCGGCAGCCAGGTCGGGCTTTGTCTTGCGGGCGCATCCGCCCAGGCGTCGGCGGGCCGAGGCTACCGCGAGATCTTGAGTTTTTATTATCCGAATGCGGGATTGGAGGCGATCGATTGATCGATCCGGCATTCGTTCTGGCTTTATTCAGGATAGCCGACAGGCTCGCGCAGCTCGGCGAGTGGCTGATGGCTCTCGGGGCGGTGGGACTTTTCGGGATATCGCTTCTGGATTCGGCCTTCGTGCCTCTTCCGGGCGGGCCCGATTTTGCGATGATCGCCCTCAGCGCCCGCACGCCCGCATGGATGCCGATGTACGCGCTCGCGGCGACGGTGGGCTCGACGGTCGGGTGTACTCTCCTGTACCTCGCGGCCCGGAGGGCGGGCAGCCGCGCGCTAAATCGCGTAGGCCCGGAGCGGCGCGAGCGAATAGAGACGCTGCTCGGCCGCTATGACATGCTGGCGGTCGCGGTACCGGCCCTCCTGCCTCCGCCCTTTCCATTCAAGGCCTTGATCCTGGGCGCCGGTGTATTTCGCCTGAAGATATTGAGGTTCATCATCGCGATATTCGCGGGCCGCATGGTCCGGTTCCTCATAGAAGGATGGCTCGCCGTGAGGTTCGGCGAAGACGCGCGCCACCTGATCACGCAGCACGGCGTAAAAGTGCTGATCGTGCTCGTGGCGATTATAGCTCTCGGTCTCGGCTGGCATTATTACAGGCTGCGCGCTCTGAGGTCGCGCGATCTGAAAATATAAAAAGGGCGTGCAAAACTGGCCCGGCCGGCGGCATCATAGTTAACGATCGGTTGTAATTCGGGCCGCCTCTCGTCTCAGAAAGACTCTTTGCCGCGTATATAACCGTGTGGTAGCATTACAAGTTCCATAGGAGTGATCTGGGTATTCATGAATAAGCTTGTCTTAATGATCGCGCTGCCCTTGCTGGCGCTGCCGGGTTTTGCGCAGTCGCGCAACTGCTTGCGCGTCATGCCGGCCGATGAGCTCACGCGCAACTCCATCTTCATAGCGCGTGTGAAGACCTATCGAGTCGATAAAGCGAATTACCGGGGCATGTTCGGTCAAATCGCAAGGCTGCGCCCTGTAGACGTGATCGAAGGCGACTTCACGTTGAAGGAGATAAACGTCTTTGCGCGGTCGAACGTCCCATGCGCCGAGGACACTTACGTAAAAGAGCAGGAGATGCTCATCTTCCTCGAGCCCGTGGAGAGCCTTTTTAGAACTTTGAACTTTCAATACGGCCAGTTTCCCATAGTCGGCGAGGTCGTCAAGGGATGGCGCGATAAATCGAACAGGGCTATCGATAAGCCCTACGCCGAAGTGCGCAGAGAGATAGAGGGCTACCTCAACACGATTCACTCTCCGCCCTCGGAAGGCGCGCAGCCGACTTCGACTCCCACTCCGCCTCCGGGCCTTTGAGCCCGCCTCGCAGCCCCGCCGCAAGGGGTCCGCGCAAGGCCCGATCCGCCCGGGTATGGCGCAAAGAAAAAGCCCGAGCCTCCGCAGGCTCGGGCTTTACCACAGTTATACGGTTTTCTACACTCTTCACCGACTGCGCGAGGCTTATTCAGGCTGTTTTATGCTTCCAGCTTGGCATCGAGCGTAATCTCTGCTTTCAGCAGGCGGGAGATCGGGCAGCCGGCCTTCGCGTTGTTGGCGGCGGTCTCGAAAGCCGCCCGGTCGGCCCCCGGGACTCTGGCCGTCAGGTCGAGATGGGACGCCGAGACGGTCCAGCCGGCCTCCAGTTTCTCCATCGTAACGGTTGCGGTAACGTCGATTCTTTCCGCGGTCAATCCGCTGTTGCCGAGCTGTCCGGACAAGGCCATGGCGAAGCAGCCCGCGTGGGCGGCGGCGATAAGCTCCTCCGGGTTCGTGCCCGTTCCTTCTTCAAAGCGCGTGCTGAATGAATACTGGGTCTCCGAAAGGGCTCCGCTGGCGGTTGAGACCGATCCTTTACCGTCTTTGAGACCGCCCTGCCAGACGGCGGAAGCTTTGCGTTTCATCTTTTCCTCCTGGGTCTAATCTTCGCGGAAGGGGGTTGTCGTTGCCCGCCTCCGCCTTAAGGGATCGAGTTTTCGTGTATGATCGCGCTTCGCGGCCCGGCGGCCGTAGAAGCAGGATCGAGAGACTGCAAGAGAATCATTTCGCCCGGCCACGGTTCGGGCTCGGGAGCGAGGTTCAATCTTGAAAGCCCGCGAGCGCCACGGCGAGCAGGACCAGGCGCTTGAGCCCCAGCTCGCGCCCTGCCGGATCGTACCACTCCATAAGGGTGTGGCAGTTATTCGATATGCCGCCCGCCCCGATCGTGATCGCGGGAATGCCGAGTGAGATCGGGATGTTCGAATCGGTCGAGGAGCAGTCGAGTCGCGGCTCGATGCCCAGAGCGCGCGAGCATGATATCGCCGCCTGCACCAGCTCCGATTGAATGGGAGTCTCGCCCGAGGGGCGGTCTCCAACCTGCTCCAATGCATAATCGAGGCTCGTGCCCGACATGGCCCTTTGCGAGTTCTCCTCGCGCACGGCGAGCTCCACGACTTTACGAAGAAAGGCTTCGAGCTTCTCGATCTCCTCGTTCGACACGGAGCGCAGGTCTACCGTCATGCTCGCCGACTCAGGGATCGCGTTGACGGAGCTGCCTCCGTCGATCAGTCCGACGTTGTACGAAGTGCGGGGGGAGAGCGGGGCGGGGTAAGCGGCGAAACGCGCGACGGCGCGCCCGAGCGCGTGGACGGGGTTGACGACACCGAAATCGCCCCACGAATGGCCGCCCGGCCCGCTGATGGTCACGCGGTAGCGGCGCGAGCCGAGGGCCCGATGAGTTATGCGCTCGACTCCCGGCCCGTCGAGAGAGATGAAGGCGCCGGCTCCCGATCCGAACTCTCCTTCCGTGAAGAGGTGCCGCACTCCGCGCAGGTTCCCCTGTCCCTCTTCCCCGACGGTCGCCACGAAATAGATGGTCCCTCCGGTCTTTACGCCCCCGGATTCGAGCGCGCGCGCGAGCGCGGGCAGGCTCACGAGTCCGCACGTGTTGTCGCTGATGCCCGGGGCGTAAAGCCTCCGGCCCTCGCGCTTCACGCGTACGTCGGTGCCTGCCGGAAAAACGGTGTCGAGATGGGCGGAGACGATCACGCTCGGGTCTTTCGAGCGGCCGGGCCGCTCGGCGATCACGTTGCCCTCGCGGTCCGTTCTCACGCGAGACAGGCCCAGCTCTTCGAACCTCCGCTTGATGTAGGTGCCGCGCGCTTCCTCTTTGAAAGGGGGCGCCGGGATTTCGCAGATGCGGATCAGCTCCTCGCTCGTCTCGTCGTGGGATTGGTCTATGAAGCGGAACGCCCTCTGAATTTCAGGCGAGTGAAGCAGCTCCTGAACCAGAGATGATGTGTCCGCGCCGCGAGCAAACCTGTGCATCTGGAATTGACCTTTCGACTTTTCGTAAACGAGGTTAAAGCTTCGGACGCAATGAATCGGCGCAACGATACCGCGTGTAAGAGCAGCGATCCGAAGCTCCCGAGCCGAACCGGTAAAGCGATGCCCGGCTCAAGCGAGCTTCATGATCTGCTCGTCCGTAAGAACGCAGTTGACCTGTTTCGCCTGGTTGAATATACGCTCGACCCGTTCTTCGGTCGGCTCGATGCCCCGCCGTTCCAGCCAGAACGTGATGTTCGATTTCCCGCTCATGGGACCTATCTCTATAACCTGCTCGCGCCCGAACATCTTCGCGGGCACGCCCGAGTAGACCATATCGACCAGCCAGTCGTCGCCCTTGCGAAACGCCTTGATGACGGCCGCCGCGTGCACGCCCGTGGCGGTGCGGAAAGCGTCGCGCCCGACTACCGGGTAGCTGATCGGGATGGGTATCCCGGTCGCTTCGCTCGCGACCTCGCAATACCGCATCAGGTTTGAAAGGTCGCGGTCGATGTACCCCATAAGTTGCATATTGACCAGGAGCTGGTCCATGGGTGCGTTGCCCACGCGCTCGCCCACGCCCAGGGCGCTGCCGTGCAGCCTGTCCGCGCCGGCTTCGAAAGCGGCGATGGCGTTGATGACTCCCAGGCCCCGGTCCTGGTGCCCGTGCCAGTCTATCTTCACATCTTCGCCGGTCCCGGCGACGACCGACTTGACGTAGCCGATCAGCGCGCGCGCGCCTTCGGGCGTCGCGTGGCCGACCGTGTCGCAGACGCATACGCGCTTCGCCCCGGCTTCGATGGCGGTCGTAAAGAGCGCGCGAATCGTGTCCGGATGGGCGCGCGTCGTGTCTTCGGTCACGTACATGACCGGGAGCCCGTGGGAGGCGGCGAACTTCACCGCGTCTTCAGTCGCGGTGAGCATCATTTCGAGCGACCAGCCTTCGGCGTACTGGCGAATCGGGCTCGATCCGATGAAGGTGCAGACTTCGATGGCGATGCCGACTTTTTGCGAGATGTCTATGATCGGCTGGATGTCCGCTTTGACCGTCCTCGACGCGCAGTTGGGCGTAATGTCGAGCTTACAGTCGGCGATCTCTTTGGCAAGCCGAGTCACGTCCGCGACGGCGCGCGGCCCGGCCCCCGGCAGGCCGATATCGGCCGTATCTATCCCCAGAGAGTCCATGAGATGAAGTATCTCGATCTTCTTCTCGATCGTCGGATCGGTCACCGAAGGAGACTGCAACCCGTCGCGCAGCGTCTCATCGTCGAACTCGACGCGACGCGTGGGCAAAGAAGGGCTCTCCCGGTTCCAATCGTATATCAGGTCGTTCTTATCCATATTGGTTCCCTAAGCGATTAGAGCAAACCCGCGCGGCGAGCGTCAAGCACGAAGCATTCCGGCCCCTGAGCCCGGCCCTCCATCCCGTGCGCTTTGGACCGATGCGGTGGTACTATTCAGGGCAAATATGCGGAGAGTCGCCTCGATAACCGGTACGAGCGGGAGTGCAAGAGATCGGAAAAGCGATGAGACCGGAAGCCGGTCGCCGGGCGCGCGCCGCCTGTTTCTCGTATTCGCGGGCCTCTTCCTGTTCAATCTTCTGCTGAGGGTCTTCTATTTCAGGTACCGGTTCGTCAACGGCGACGAGACGGTCCGCGCGCTAACGGCCTCGCGCCTGCTCGAAGGCGCGAGGCTATACGCGGAGGTCGTGACGGATAAGCCGCCGGCCACGACCTTCTTTTACGCCGCGGTCTTCGCCCTCTTCGGGCGCAGCATGGTGGCCGTTCACGTCGCCGCGACCCTCTGGAACTTCGCGACCGCCGTCATGCTCTACCCGATCGCGAAGCGCCTGTACGGCAAAACGGGAGGGCTTTCGACAGGGCTGCCGGCGGGCCTCTGGGCCGCTCTGCTGTTCATCTATTTCAGCACGAACTACCACACGCAGGACATGATGGCGGCAAACACGGAATTGCTCATGGCCCTGCCATACACGGCCGCCTTCTATTTTTTCATTCGCTCGCGTGACCATCTCTCGCCCGGCCCGGCATTTCTCGCGGGCCTCATGACGGGACTTGCCGCGCTCTTCAAGCAGGTCGGCCTCTTCAACCTTATATTTTTCGCGATCTATGAAGCCTTCCGCGTTTACGATGCGAGTCGCGCGGGAGGATCGAATCAGCGCCGGATCGATATACATGTCTTTACGCTGCTCGGGCGCTCGCTCTCGCGATTGCTCCTGGCCGGGGCCGGCTTCGCTTCGGTGCTGGGCGGCTTCGCCCTCTGGCTCGCGACTTCGGGCACGCTCGCGGATTTCTGGAGGCACGCGGTCGTGCTCGGCGTGTCTTACGTCGGCGCTCTACCCGGAGATGTCTGGCTAAAATTCATGGTGAGCCGCACCTTCGCCTACGTCGCTTTCAATGGGGCGCTCTGGTGGCTCGCCGTCTGGGCGGCCGCGCACGCCGTCAAGGCATACCTGCGCGGCAGGCGAAGCAGAGAGGGCGCGGATGATCGAAGCCGGGCAGACCTGTGCGTCGCTCTGTGGGGGCTCGTCTCGCTCGGAGCCGCGTTCATGGGCGGCAGGTTCTTCGGCCATTACTTCATTCAGGTGCTGCCCGCGCTCTCTCTGCTCGGCGCCCGCGGCATCGAGCTGCTCCGCGACCGTTTGGGCGACCCGCAGAGCCGCAAGAGAGCGCGAGTGGCGGCGGCGGCGCTCGCAGTCTTTTCTATATTCGGGCTCGTGCGCTTCCACAGCCGCACGGCCGTCCTCGCATACGAGACCGTCACGGGCGCTCGCACAAGCACGAGCGAAGCCTGGGGCATGACGTCGCGCGAGCGCGAAGCGGAGGCGATCTCTGAAATCTTGCGAAGAGAGCTTGGCCCCGGCGAGCCGCTTTACATCTGGGGCTATGGCGGCGACGTGTACTGGAGGTCGGGCCTCACGCCCGCCTCGCGGTACCTGACGCCATACTACATAACTGGCCGGTTTTCCGATGAAGCGCCGAGCGTCGAGAAGCCGACGGATTCATTCTGGAGCGAGAACCGCGCGCGGTTGATCGAAGACCTTGAGCGAACGCGGCCTCGCATCATACTCGATGTCTACGGAGATTTCGAGACGCTGCCTTATCCCGAGATAAGAGAGTTCATCAAACGCAATTACCGCCGCTCCGAAAAGATCGGCCCTGACCCTTCGCGTCCCTTCCGGGTCTTGCGAAGAAGGGGCGAAGAATGAGATATGCCTTTTAAACGCGAGGCTCGGTTCGATAAGCGAGCTTTTACCGGCACCCTCCCTGCCTCGCTTCAAGGGTTATTGACCCTCGCGAGCAGCCAGTCGTTGATCATCGGCAGCGACTCGCGCGGAAAGACGTGGCCCACGGGAAAGCTGCGGTAATCGACCGTGCCCGCCCTTCTCGCGAGCATATCTTTGAAGGAGCGCGAGCGTTCGGCCGGGTAAATCTCGTCGGTCTCCCCCGCGATGATGAGCACGTCCGTGAGGCTATCGTGGTACTTCTCTTCGTTCCAGTCGCCGGGTATGCCTCCGCACACGGCCACGATCCCGCGAATCAGGTTCGGATGCGTGAAGGCGAACCTGTAATTGAGCGCGACCGACTGCGAGAATGCCATCAGGAAGATCGCGTTGCGGTCTATGGAGTGCTGGCTCGCGGCCTCGTCGATTATCGAAAGCACGGTGCGGTGATGAAGGCTGATAGTCTCGTGCGCCTTGTACTGCATCATCCATCCGAAGCCGATCCTCGGCATGGCCTTGTCGTCGCCGGTCTGAACGAAGAAGCCGTTCGGGGCCTGGAGTGAAGCGATGACGAAGTCCCGCGAGTTGATCCTTCGCGCGAGGGCCATCATCGATTCCTTGTTCCCCTCATAACCGTGAAGGCCGATGATGAGCGGCGCGGGCCTGTCCGAGCTTACCTCGGGCACGTAGAGGTCGTAATAGAGGTTGATCGATTGCGGGGAGGATTTTTCCGTTATCATTTCGAGGTTCCGACCTTCGCTTTCGCTCGTATATTTCCAGCTTGATCTCCGATTGATCCGATGCGATATTAGCGAAAACCATGAGCATGGAAAAGCCTTTGAGGTACATCATCCTGGGAGCAGGCGCGATAGGCAGCGCGGTCGGCGGCCTGTTGCTCAAAGCCGGCTCGCGCGTGAAGATGGTCGCGCGTCCCGCGTACGCCGAGGCGCTCGCCCGAGGCATAACGATCAAGCAGGAGGGCGAAGAGACGCGAGTCACCGCCGACGCGGTAACCCATGCGCGTGATCTCTCGCCCGAAAGCGGAGACGTGCTAGTCATCGCGACCAAGTCGCAGGCGACCGAAACCGCGGTCGGAGAGCTTTCCGAAGTCTACGGCACGGACACGCCCGTCGTCTGTTTGCAGAACGGGGTCCGCAACGAAGAGATCGCGGCCCGCCGGTTCGATCGTGTCTACGCGGCCCTCGTTATGCTGAGCGCGGTCCAGCTCGAGCCTGCGGTGATCAGGCTGCCGCGAGGCCGCGACATCGCGCTCGGGCTTTATCCCGAAGGAACGGATGCGCTCTCTCTTCGCATGAGCGAAGACCTGAAGCGGGCGGGCTTCGACTCAATATCCTCCGCGCACGTGATGTCCATGAAATGGGGCAAGCTCGTGGCGAATCTCAACAACGCGACGCACGCGATAACCGGCTACTGGCTGGAGCGCGGAATGGCCGAGCCCGACATGCGCGAGCTTATGGTCGCGGTTCGCGAAGAGGGCATGCGGGTGCTCGATGCCGCGGGGGTAGCCTACGAGCCGCCCCCGGGCGAGCCTTCGCCGGTCAGGATTCGCGAGATGACCGACAAGCTGAAACAAGCATTCGCCCCTCAAGGAGACCCGGCGGCCCGCCCGGAAGAGAGCCGCACCTACGCCTCGATGTGGCAGGACCTTTACCTCCGCCGCCCGTCGAACGAAGCTCGGTTTCTCAACGGAGAGATAATCGAGCTCGGCAAAGAGGTGGGCGTGGCGACTCCGTACAACTCGACGCTCCTTGAGATCGTGGGCCGGATGTTCGAAGAGGGGGCTGGACCTGGAATCTATACTCCCTCCGATCTGCACGCGTTGATCCGCGCCCGCTTTCGAGGTGTCGGGCCATGAGCGCCGTGATCCGTACGCGGCGTGCCCTTCAAGCGTAAGCTTTTCGCAAGATTCTGATTGTTGACTTTTGCGTGATTGATGCTATATTACGCCCACGACTGAGGAGTCAGGCCCCTATAATTTCACGTCAAGTTGAAAAGCGTATGGTTTGAGAGCGCGCGGGCGGAGCGCCGCCTGCCCTGCTTGGCCCCAAGGGCCTTGCGCCGTATGAAGAAGGTGGGAAAGATGTTTTTTGTAAAAAGAGCCGCTTCGGTGCTGATGGTCTTTATTTTGGCGCTGCTTGCGCTCCCCATTGCGAACGCCCAGGCGATAAAGGAGAGCGCTAAGCCGGAAGACAAATTCGATCCGATCGAATTCATCAAACTCTTCAAGGTAGGGATGAGCTATACGGAAGTGCAGAAGGCGCTTCCCGGGGGCGTGGAGCAGGACATCCTCTCGTACCTATCGCCGGATGATCTCTTCATGCTGACGGTAGACCTGCCGGAGCATCCGAGCTGGAGCGCGTCTTTCAAGTTCGACACTCTCGACTCGCCTCTTCGAAGGCCTGAGCAGCTCGTCGAGATGAGTTGCAGCGCGACCGTTTCGAGCCGCAGTCAAACCTTCGAATCCATAGTCAATAAGGTGACGGCCGTCTTCGGCGAGCCCGCGCAGCTCGACGGGTCGCCCAAAGAGATTCGGCTGGCCGGCTGGCGCGTCCTTGGCGGCTCCGTCCTGACCCTGGAATACTCCATAGTCCCGAGCGGGCTCGCGGGAAAAGATGTCAGCGTCGATTTCATAATCAAAAGAAATAAACGCTCTGCCAACGCCGGCCCAAGACCGGTGGCCTGAGTCGCCCGCTGCCTTCAATTTGCCTCGCCCGAGCCCGGCCGGTCTCTGCCCGGTCGCAAGGCCGCGCGTCTCGGCCTTGCCAAAAGCTGCCCAAAAAGTTTGATTTACCCGCGCTTAATAATATTCTTTCCCGGTAGCATCTAATACATAGTAAGATACCGTCCGATGTCTCACGAAAGGATACGATTCAAGAAGGTAAAACCACTGTGCGGGCCGGGCATGGGCAGCCTATGCCACCGAGGCCCTAAAAGGAGAAGCATCATGAGAGTTAAAACGAATATCAAAGCTGGCGAGCCTAGTGATGGCTCTGGCGGAACTAAAGGTAGTTAGTTTCTATTTGTGATCTCATTGAAAGGAGATAAAACGATGAGAGTGAAAACAAACGTTAAAGCAGGGCCAGATGATCCTTTAACAATCAAAGGCGGCTAGTCTCCACCTTACAACTCCGGGCTTCGTGTGAGAGCGCGAGGCCCGGATAACACCTCGCCGCCTACCTGTCAACTTCATACTCAATAAACAGTGACGAAATAGAAATCTCTAACCCAGTTGCCAACTTCAGGAGAAAGGGCAAGGCATGGAGAAAAACCGGGCACGCGCCGAAAGAGCAATGAGCGCAAATCAAAAGCGCGTGTCACTAAGTCTCCCGCATCGGCTTTGCTCAAAATCTGCTAAAGAAGTAATCCTGCTAAAAAAGTCCGATTGACCCACCCTGAATAATACTGCTTCCCTGTAGTGCGCAATACATAGTAAGATGCCGTCCAACTTCTCAAGAAAGGAGACGGTTCAATGAAGGTTAAAACTAAAGTCAGAGCAGGCGACACGTTGGCCCCGCCGCACCCATAGGAGGGCAGGCATGAAAGTGAAAACGAAAGTTAGGGCGGGCGATGACGCGGCGACTCCGCCGAAGCCCTAGAAGGAGGCTGGCTATGAAAGTCAAGACGCACGTTAAAGCAGGTGGCGACATACTCACCCCTGGCGTAGTCCCTCCCGCTGACCCACCTACTGGTGGCGGCGGAACCGGCGGCGGCTAATCTTTAAACAAGGTACTATTCAATTCCTTGAGAAAGGAGAATGATCTATGAAGGTCAAAACAAATGTCAAAGCCGGAGCAGAAACCCTATAACGATCAAGGGCGGCTAGAGTAAGAGTTTTCTAGCCAAGCCCTCATTACAGTCCTACAAGAAAGGAGACAAACCGATGAAAGTCAAAACAAATATCAAAGCCGGTGGCGAGCCTAGTGATGGCTCTGGCGGAACTAAAGGTAGTTAGTTTCTATTTGTGATCTCATTGAAAGGAGATAAAACGATGAAAGTGAAAACAAACGTTAAAGCAGGGATAGACCAGCCGCCAGGTGGCAGTGGCGGGCCTAAAGGCAGTTAGTCTCTGCCTTGTAACTCCGGGCCTCGCTCCCTTAACACAAGGCCCGGAAAACACCCCGCCTACCTATCAACTCCATACTTACTAAACAGCGACGAAATAGAAATCTCTAACCCATTCGCCAACTTCTCAACATTCTCAATCGACACGTTTCTAATCCCAAGCTCAATATCTGCTACGTAAGGCCGATGTAATCCCGCCCGTTCCGTCGAATACACCATTGAACGCGAGAGGAAAACTACAACTACCACACGCGAGGGTGTGACTACTGTTGAAACCGTTGAAACCGTGAAGCTGAGATACAAACAAGTTTGGTCCGCTTACAACTGCGCGCAAGTCAATGAGAAGGCGCGGTTCTTGGTCCTGCTTTATGAGCTTTGCCAGGGCATTGATGAGCCGATTCAAATAATGGGCAGGACTCGCTTGCCGCTAAGGGATATGATTTTCTCTGCCGTTTATAAAGTCTATTCAACCGTTTCATCCCGTCGCTTCATGTCCGATCTGAAAAACGCATGGGTTAAGGGCTATATCGAAACTCCCGAATTACAACTCAATCAATCACTATCTCGACATGCCCGAACTCGAAACGTACTTGCAATGGCT
>DATLMR010000270.1:0-10598 GCA_035537555.1 Blastocatellia bacterium | reverse complement strand
GCAAGGTCGTGATGGTTCGAGTCCATTCATCCGCATCTCTCACAATCACACATAGGACTTCCCGGCTTCACCGGCGGGCAGAAATGTTTGCCGGCCCGGGAGTCCTGCATCTACCCGCCTTGTCATGGTGTGCTTCTTTTTGAGACGAAATCCACGAGTTTGATCCAGTCAATCCGGTGGGCCGTCATAAAGCTTTGGATAAAATCCTCGGTCATCTCATTGACCTTAGCGTTATAGGCTCTTTTAAAGTTTTCGTCCTTCTCCTTTGCCTCTTTATCAATCGGCACGATGATTTCGCGGTACAAGTTTGCATCCCCCGAAACGAACTCCCAGAAGTCCTGGCCGCCGCGCCCGCCAGGAGGCCCGTGACCAGGTCGTTTACGCCGCTCACGGTCGTGCCGAGCTGCTTGATCCCACCGGAGTTCGTATCCTGCGGGTCGCCGCGCTCCCACTGGCCGGTGGTCGCCGTGTCGGTGCCGCCGGGGTTGACTACCCAGCCCAGGCTGGTCTCGAAGTTATCCTGGAAGACTACGGTGCCGCCACCCCCTCCGCAATCGGCGGGAACGTCGCTCGCGGCGTTGTGCGTGGTTCCGTTGTTGCCGCTAGCGGAGACGCCCATGCCGTGGCGCGCGAAGACCGTCCATATGCCGCACCGGTTCGCGCCGCCGTTGATGCTCTGGTCGGCTTGCAGTATGCCGTCGCGGGCGTTCAGAAACGACGGGCTGCAAGGAGTGAACTTCATGCCTTGCAGCACGAGGCGGTCTGTCACGGCCGCGCCCAGCGCGTTGCGAAGGTCCCAGAGCGTCGCGGCCCATACCTCTCCGTCGCGATGCACTTCGAATCCCCCGGCTCCGACGTCGGCATAGGAATCGTGTACAGGGTTCGCCGGGACCGTGTAGGCCGCGCGGCGGATGCCGGAAACGGCGTTGGCGGTTACGTACTCGCCCACGCGGCCGTCATTATAGAAGGTGATCGCCCAGTAGTCTGACCAGCCTTCTCCCATCGCGCCCGCCTGCGTGCCGCCGACGCAGCCCGAGCTGCCGCCGCCCACCAGCCGATTCGACACGCCGTGGCCGTATTCGTGCATCACGACGTCGCCGTCTTGCGAGCTGTCCCTGTCGTCGGCAAGGCTTGTCGTGCCCTGCGTGAAGAGGAACTGCTGCATGCGCGGGCGCTGGCCTTCGGTCGGCGTGGCGAAGTTGGCGTTGTTCGTTCCCGATCCGTCCTGGGCTTCGGCCCTGACCGAATCGTTGCCCACCCCGCCGCGGCCGAAATTATTGGTCTGGAAATTCCTCGACGTTTCGGTGAAGCCGAGCCGGTAATGGAAATCGTGCGCGAGGTTGCAGAAGTAGAAGAGATTCGTGACCACGGCAGGCCTTTGCGTGCGCGGGTCGACGCCGCTGGAAAACGGGAAAGTGAAATCCTGGTTAGCAGCAGACGCGTGCCCGTTGGATAGCCCCGTCGTGTTGTTTGCATCGGCGACATTGTTAGCGTCGGTATCCAGGTAGGCCTCGACGTTGTTTCCCGTCGTCACGGTCGAAGTGCCCATCCACCCGGCGGCCGTGTTGATGGTCGTGTCGCCGACGAATGATTGGAGCGTGCGCGCTCCGGCCGTGGGGTGCTGCGTGAAGACCGTACCCTGCGCGACGTCCGCGTAGAGGTTGTAGCGGTAGAGCAGCGCTCCGGTCTTCGCGTCCACACATATCTCATACCACTCGCTCGGGCCGACATCGACATAAGAGTGCCACACCAGCACGCCCCGGTCGCCCACGCGCATGATGCGCAGGTCAGACAGGATGTCGTCGTAATTCTCGCCGAGCGGATTGCGATAGCTTGCGCGGCCGCCTCGCGCGGCGCGGACTTCGGTCATCTCGAACGCGTCCGGGGCCTGGCGCGCCGCGTAGCCGAAGGCTGCGGCGAGAGCTGCCTCTTCCGTCAACTCGGGTGTCGTATTCACCTTGCCGTTCGGAATCACCATGCCTTCCATAACGCTCAGGACTTCTCCGTTAGAGTTGACGGCAATCTGGACCTGGCCCTGAAATAGAGGCAGCCCGTCTATCGTCTGCCTGTAGCTCAGGAAAGTGGTCCCTTCGTCGGGATCCTCGTTTTCGAGCTTGAGGCGGCGAACTTCCCGGCGCGTCAGCCCGAATATGTCTGTGTGCGCGGCAAGGAAGCCACGGGCGATCCTGTCGGCGGACCCGGGAGAGGGCTTAGAGAGCGGCTCCCCGCTGCTGAAGAAGAGTTTCGGCACGCCGGCTTCGTTGATCTCGTATCGCAGGTCGCCGCGGCGCTCCGGTGAAAGGGTCGCGCGGAAGCCCTCGATGGAATCCACGCGGGCTCCGGAGCGGGCGCTTTCGCCCTGCGTTTTCAAGGCAGAGAGCTCCTGAATTTCCGCGATCTCCTGGCGCACGTCGTAGTCCGGCAGGCCCAGAATGGTCGATTGCCACGGGCCTGCATCGGAGGCCACGGGTTCACCTAAATCGGCGCTCGCAGTGTTGGATTGAATGATCGAGGGAATGATCAAAGCAACCATGATCAATAAGTACCAGGTCTTTCTCATACGGGTCTCTCCTTTTAAGCTGATATGGCGGAAAAGATGATATATCCCCTCGTAATATAAAGCCCTGCTTTCTCTCTTTATGATTTGTGCGGCTCTTTTACTCAGGGTCGCGAGGACTTGCGCGGACGCCCGTCGTAGTGTCCCCTTCGACGGGTGCCGCGCGAGCCCTGTGCCGGCGGGCTCCCGCGTCTTCTTATTGATCGTTTTCTCGGTGAGGAAGAAGATCGCGGCTCGTCAAGCCTCTACTCGTCGCAATGCGTCGTGATCTATATCACAAGAAGGCGAGCGGCTCAAGGACTTTTTAAGCGGCGACGAAGTAGGGGAGTCGCGGGCGGGAATCTGTAAAGGGCGCCGCGCCCGCCCGGCGCCTGTTTCGAAGCCGCCGGGCGGGCGACTCCGGAAGGTCAGGAGAGCCCGGCGGTCCGTTCGAGAGCGGAGAGCTTTCGCGGAGCCAGCACCGTGAAGAGCCGCCTGATGCGTCCCTCCGGGTCAAGGTCGAAATGCATAGTGAAGCGGGAAGCAAAGCCTGCTTGCGACACTCCCGTTTCGATCACGAGCGAAGGCAGGCCATTGAGGTTCTGAAAAGATATTCGCAGCCTACCATCGACTTTCTTCGACAGCCCCTGGATCAGCCGCGCGACCCTGTTGCGCCCTCGCACCGGGCGGATCGCCGCTGCGACTTCGCCTCCCCCGTCAGACAGGCTGACCACGTCTTCGGCCAGCAAGCTTTCGAGCGCCTCTCCGTCGCCCGTCTTGAGGCAATAGAGGAACAGGTCGATGGCCTGCCGGGTCTTTTCCCCCATGCCCGCGGCGGGAGGGATTCGCGATCCCTCGTAATCGAGCATGCGCCGTCGCGCGCGATGGAGCATGACCTTGACGCTCGCTTCGCTGATGCCCAGGGCCTCGCCCGTCTCGACCGTCGAATAGTCGAACACGTCGCGCAGGATCAGCACCGCCCTCTGCGACGGCGTGAGCGCTTCGAGCGCGAGCAGGAAGGCGAACGATACGCTTTCGACCATATCGTACCGCGTGGCCGGAGAGTCGGAAGACGGCGCGGGCGGCTCGTAAGAGGCGAGACTCTCTTCGTCGGTCGAGACCGGCGACGGGAGCCACTCCCCCGTATAACCCCTGACCTTCCGCCTGCGAAGGAGATCGCGGCTCAGGTTCATCGCCACCCGCACAAGCCACGGGCGCAAGGGCTCGTGCGACCTGCGCGGAGGTTTTTCAAGGGCGCGGACGAATGTCTCCTGCACCAGGTCTTCCGCGTCGGCCGCGTTGCCCGTCATTCGATAGCACAATCCCCACAGCAGCCTGCGGTCGTCTTCATATACTTTCGCCGATACGCTCATCTCGCCTGCGACCATCTCCATTCCGACTACCTCACATCCGGCTCGCCGTAAAAGCCGCGGAAGGCGTGATCCGGGCTTCGGGAATCTCCCGGCCGGAGACCAGGATTGCGGCCTGCTTCGCGCTCGCCAGGCTCGCGTCGGCGAGCATGCCTTCCGGCCCGACCCAGTCCCCTGCCACGAAGAGCCCCGGCACGTCGCGCACGGCGGTCTCCGGCCGCCCCTTCGTGCCCCCGAGGGCGACTGTCGGCAGAGCGTGCGACACGATCATATCAGGCAGGAACCTGCGATAGACAACCGCGTCGCGCCATCCCGCCTGCACTTTATCGAGCAAGCCTTCCAGCTTGCGCTCGATCTCGTCGGAGGGCTCCCGGTCGTCCGTCGGCCTGTACTTCGCCAGGTGGATCATCGCGCCTCCCTCGGGCGCGAGCTTCGCCGTCGCCGAATGTACCGACAGGTAAAACGGCTCGTCGATGCCGAGCGCGAAGGTCGCCTTCGGGCGCGGAAGGTAGCGAAGCGCCACGTCAAGGCAGGCGGCCTTTATCGGCACGAGCTCGTCCGCCCACCTCCGAAGAGAGGTCTCATGCGAGCCTTCCACGAGAGAGGCGGCCAGTCCCGGGCTTGCGGCGACTATTACCGACGGAGCGTGATAAGCTCGCCCGTCCGAGAGCCGCACGGATTTGACCTCTCCCGATAAGCCGCGCTCGATCGCTTCGACCCGGCTTCCCGACTGGATGGTCACGCCCTCGCGTTCGGCGATTTCGCGGAGTCCTTCGACGAGCGTTCGCCATCCCCCGTCGAGGTACAAGACTCCCTTTTCAGAGGCCCTCTTCAACTGCTCCAGTCCCGCGCCCGCGCTCATGCGATCGGGGTCGTTCGCGTAAGAACTCACGCGGAAGAGCGCGAGCATGAACTCTCTCACGCCCTCGTGCGTGATGTTTCGATCCACCCATTCGCGCGCGGTCATACTCGTCACCGGCTCGGGGTCGAGCTTGCCCAGGGACGCAAGCAGCCGCGCCACCTCCATCTTTTCGGCAAGCCCGAACAGTCCCGTCGCGAGCAGCGACGTGAACCCGGCGGGAAACGTATGCTTCACGCCTTTATCGATGGCGAAGTACCCGGAGACCGACGGGACCGCGCCTCGCGGCTCGACGCCGAGCTCTCTCAGAATGGCGAGCCCCTCGCCTCCCCTGTACAGAGCGTGCGGGCCGAGATTCAAGAGAAAGCCGTCGCGGTCTCCGGTTCGGGCGCGGCCGCCGAGCTCGTGTGACTGCTCCAGGAGGCGCACGTTTTTCCCCTGACGCGCCAGAAATATCGACGCGGCAAGCCCGGCAAGGCCGCCTCCCACGATGATCGCGTCGTCTTGCGATTCGAATGATTGCATAAATATCGGCTCCTTTCACGCGTTTATGCCGGCATCGAGCCGGTTCTAACAACAACACGTTTGAGCCTTCCAAAAGGTTACAACAGGCAGGGGTCAGGGATGATACTCGGGCTTATGATCCGATCAATAATCGAGCGAATTATTTGAAGCGAGTTTCGAATGACGCGTGATCGCGGGGCCTCATTTCTTGAGGCCTTCGATCAGTCTCTTGTATTCCGGCTCCTGGCGGATCGCGGCGAGCCTTTCATCGCTTTCGATCGTGGCGATGTCTTTAAAACCTTTGTCCAGGCTCTTTTTCAACGTCTCGATGGCTTTCTTCTTATCGCCTTTGAGCGAGTAAGCGCAGGCGAGCTCGTAAAAGACGTGAGAGTAACCGGGAGTAAGCTCTGAGGCGACTTCCAGATTGATGACCATGAGGTCCGGCTCATTCCGGTAGAGGTACAGGGCCGATTCGAAAAGCTCGGCATATACCTGATTTATCGTGCGGCGCGCGACTCTCCGGTCTCCCGTGTCCTCCGGGACCTTCGACCTCTTCTGTAAATCCGCCGAGATTCTCCTCAGCTCGAGGAGAGCGTCGTTGCGCTCCAGGGGGTTGAGAAACCTTCTCCCTATGGCCTTGATCTCTTCCGCGTATTTGAGCTGTCTCCTGACCTGCTCCCTCTCGTCCTTCGCCGCCTGCCTGACCTCTTTCGACTCTCCGAGCCCGGCGACCTTCCGCTCGATATCGCTTACGTCGATCAATCCCTTGAAGTCCTCGGCGATCGCCGCCTGAGCGAGGTATGACTCATAAGCCTTCCCGGCTTCTTCAAGGCCGCGCGCCTTCGCGACTCGCGTCTCAAACAGCTCGCGGATCATCGCCGCGTCTTTTTCGCGCCTGCCCGCCTTCATAGCCTGGACTTCCATCCACTCTATCGCTTCCGTGCAGGACTCCTTTGGAGCCCACTGGTGCGGGCCTTCGAAAAATTCGACGCGGTGCGTGATGCCCAGCCCGGCGAGAGTCTCGTCGAGCCTTTTCAGCTCGGGAAAGTTGAAATCGTCGATCCCGAGCATTCCATAAATGATGAAGGACGTGGAAGCGGAAGGCGGGATGTCGGGTGGGAAACCGGCTCCGTTGGCGATGACTCCGGTCACGCAGGACTTGCACATCAAGCCCGCGCGCATGGCCACGCGCGCGCCTCCGGAATGGCCTGTCGTGTAGACGCGCCCCTTGTCTATAGAGAATCGCGCGTGCGTGTCGTCCCACATCGCGGCGATAGAGGCCAGGACCGGCTGGTTCGGGCCGTTGCGAGAGTTGTTCGAGCCCGCGACTATATAGCCGTACTTTTCGGCCGCGTCTTTGAACCGCTCGACCGGACGAGCGCCGCGCCCCGCCGGGTCGAAGCAGTAGAGCACGGGCCATCTTTTTTCGGCCGTGTAGTTCGAGGGGAGATAGAGCGCGTAGCTCTGCTTCGCGTCCGCCTTGCAGATCACTTTCGCGATGACGGTGCCCTTCGCGAGCTGATCCGCCTGCGCCCCCCGGGCGCGGGTTCCCGCAAAACCGCTCGTAAAGAGCAAGACGACAGCGGCGACCGGCAAGAAGACCTTTGCATTTTTCATAATCTGCTCTCGCTCAAAGTAGAACGAGAGCGCGAGCCGGGGTTGCAGAAAAGATCTAAATGAATCGTCGGACCCGTAAGCGTTCCAGGCGGCCCGGGGCCTTTCGAACTATGAGCGGTAGAAGCTCGAGCCAAAAGATCGAGCCAAAAGATCGAGCCCCGGGAGCGATATGCGAGAAGCGCGTTCGGCATATCGCCCCGTGGGGCTCTCGATCGGGTGAATCTCGCGATTCTATAAACATTCCGCGCGCAGGGCGCCGGGGCGCAAATCGGGTCTTCGATCCTACATATTCTCGATGATCGCGGAGGCGAACTCGCTGGTCTTGAGCTTGGTCGCGCCCTCCATCTGGCGGTGCAGGTCATAGGTCACGCGCTTCTGCCCGATGGTCTTCGTGAGCGCGCCCACGATGGTCTGGGCCGCCTCCAGCCAGCCCAGGTGCTCGAACATCATAACGCCCGACAGGATCACGGAGGAGGGGTTGATGACGTCCTTGTCCGCGTACTTGGGGGCCGTGCCGTGCGTGGCCTCGAAGACGGCCGCCATGTCCCCGATATTGGCTCCGGGAGCCATTCCCAGGCCGCCCACCTGGGCCGCGGCCGCGTCGGATATGTAATCGCCGTTCAGGTTGGGCGTGGCGACGACGGAATACTCGTCGGGCCGGATGAGGATCTGCTGGAACATCGAATCGGCGATACGGTCCTTGACGAGGAGCTTCTTCTTCCACTCGCCGTCGCCGTGCGATTCCCAGATCGACACCAGCGTCCGGTCTATCTCTCCGAGCAGCGACGCGCGCTGCTTTTCAGAGAGCTGGTCGAAGCCCGGCTCGATGGCTCGGGCGTTCTCTTCGTCGGTGATCGAGGGGTTCTTCTCGCGGTTATCGAGAATCCAGGTCTCGCGCTCGGTCACGATCTCGCTTCTGAACTCTTCTATCGCGAGCTCGTAGGCCCAGTCGCGGAACGCGCCCTCGGTGAACTTCATGATGTTCCCCTTGTGGACGATCGTCACCGAGGGGCGCTTGAAGTCCAGAGCGTACTGTATGGCCCGCCTGACGAGCCGCTTGGTCCCGGTCGGCGAGATCGGCTTGATGCCCAGGCCGCTGTCGGTCCTCACCTTGTAGCCGTACTTGTCGTTGATCAGGGAGAGCAGCTCCAGGGCCCGCTCGCTACCGGAGACGAATTCGACGCCCGCGTAAACGTCTTCGGTGTTTTCGCGGAAGATTACCACGTCGACGTTTTCCGGGTGCTTGACCGGCGACGGCACTCCGTCAAAGTAGCGCACGGGCCGCACGCAGGCGTAGAGGTCGAGCACCTGTCTGAGCGTGACGTTGAGGCTGCGGATGCCTCCGCCGACAGGGGTAGTCAGAGGGCCTTTGATCGCGACGACGTATTCGGCTATCGCTTTCACCGAGTCTTCGGTCAGCCATTCGCCGAATTTATTGAAGGCCTTCTCGCCGGCGAATATCTCGTACCAGACGACGCGGCGGCTCCCGCCGTAGGCTCGCTCGACGGCCGCGTCAAAGACCCTCTGGGAAGCGGTCCAGATGTCGCGCCCCGTGCCGTCGCCTTCTATGAAGGGGATGACGGGCCGGTCGGGCACTATGAGCTTCGATCCTTCCACCCTTATCTTTTGACCGTGGGATGGAACTTCTATACCATTGAACGTCGCCATGCGGTTAGGACCTCCTGTCTGGTGCGCGAGATCGTGCCTATGCAGGGGGCGACTTTACCAGCGGCGCGCGCGGGGTGTCAAGATGAGGGTGCCAAGACGGCCTGTTTGATCTAAAATAGCCTTTTGGCCGCGACGGCGAGTTACCGGGTGGATCGGTTTCGGCTAACGGCCCGCGAAGATCGTTATTAATCGATTATGGCAGAAAAGAAGATGAAGGCAGCTCCGGGTGACGATTCGACTGACGAGATTCGTCGTCGCATCAAAGAGTCGGAAGCATCTAACCTGACGGCTGACATGCCCGTGCCGAACGCGTGGGAGTGCGTCAAGCTCGCGCGCCATTCCGACCGCCCTTACACGCTCGACTACATCGAGCTGATCTTTACGGACTTTTTGGAGCTGCACGGCGACCGCCGCTTCGGTGACGATCCGGCGATCATCACCGGCCTCGCCAGATTTCAGAGCGTGCCCTGCGTCGTAATAGGCCATCAGAAGGGTCGCACCATGAAGCAGAGGCAGCAGCGCAATTTCGGCATGCCGAAGCCGGAAGGCTACCGCAAGGCGCTCCGGGCGATGAAGCTGGCCGAGAAGTTCCATCGGCCCGTCTTCACTTTCATCGATACGCCCGGCGCTTACCCGGGAATAGACGCCGAAGAGCGCGGGCAGGCCGAAGCCATCGCCTTCAACCTTCGCGAGATGGCCAAGCTGCGCGTGCCGATCATAGTAACCGTAACGGGCGAAGGCGGCTCAGGCGGCGCGCTCGCCATCGGCGTGGGGGACAGAATCCTCATGCTCGAAAACGCCATCTACTCGGTGATCACGCCCGAAGGGTGCGCCTCGATTCTGTGGCGCGATTCGACGTACGCCGAAGAGGCCGCGCGCGCCCTGCGCATGACGGCCCCCGACCTGCTCCAGTTCGGCCTGATAGACGGCATCGTTCCCGAGCCCCGGGGAGGGGCGCACGCGGATCACCAGAAGATGGGCGACCTGCTGAGCGTCCACCTCGCGGACGCTCTGGCGTCGGTCTCTGACCTCTCGGCTCCCGAGCGGATCGAGCTTCGCTATAATAAATTTCGAGTCATGGGCAATTTCACGGTAGGGGACGATGGCGCGTGACGCGCTTCTCGCCGGTGCGCGGGCGAAAGATCAATTCAGGCCCGCCCTATCATTCGAATATGCGGCCGGGATGCCCGCGCCCCCGCTATACTTGCCGATAAGCACGGAGAAAATCGATGAACTCATATAGGCGGCCGCGAGCCGATTCGCGAGGATTTTTCATAGCCGCATTGCTGCTGGCCATCCTGATCCAGCCCGTAGCCGGCCGTCAGTCCGCCGCGCATCAGAAAGCCGTGGCGCTCACGCCCGCCGAACGCAGGGCGAGCGCGGCGGTCAGGGCCGAGACCATTCGCAGGGTCACGACGACCCTCGCTTCACCCGGGATGGAAGGGCGAGGAACCGCGACCGCCGGAGGCGAAAGGGCCGCCGCTTTCATCAAGAACGAGTTCGTCCGCCTCGGCCTGAAGCCTCTGGGCGACGCCGGCACATACTTCCAGGCGATCAAGTTCAAGAGCTACGAGGTGCAGCCCGATTCCACCGTTACGACCGCCGACGCCGTCCTCAAGTTCGGCGAGGATTTCGTCCCCGCGCCCCCGCTCACCTCTGATAAACAGGATGTGACCGGAGGGCTGGTCTTCGTGGGATACGGCGTCGTCTCCTCCGACTTGAAACGCGACGACCTCTCGGGGCTCGACCTCAAGGGCAAGATCGTCGTAGTCACGGGCGCCAGGCCAAAAAACGTAGACGCCGCCGCGTGGGCAAAAGCCGCATCGCCCGAGATTATCTTCGGGGCGCTCTTCTTGCGCGGCATCGCGGGCGTGATAGTCGCCAACGCGACCGACGAGCCTTACTCTCTCGTGGCCAATTACCTCTCGCGCCGCCGCGTCTCGCTCGCGGATGATCCCACGCTCGCCTTCAAGCTGCCTCCCATCCTGCTCGCGAGCAGCGAGGGGATGGAGAAGCTCTTTGCGGGGTCGGGCGGCACGTTCGC
>DATLMR010000269.1:0-39088 GCA_035537555.1 Blastocatellia bacterium | reverse complement strand
ATACGTCGGAGATCGGCATTCACCAGGAACTGAAGTACAAAGGCAACTCTTACCTGAAGGAATTCACGGGCTGCACGCATCCGGAACATCAGTCGTGACGCGCCCCCGCCCGGGGCGCGCCGCCATCTGCCTTGAGCGTTGAACCCGTGGACCTCCTGAAAGGGCTTCCTGAAAGAGCATCCTGAAAGAGATAGAGCCGCGCGGCCCGGCCCCCGCTTTCGGCGGGCCAGGCCGACGGCAGCCTGTCTCCCTAACATCACGGCGTAGCCAAACTTCGCACGGGAGCCGCTCCGCCGCCTCTTCCGGTCGAAATCAGCTTAAAGACAGACTTATAAGAACCGTCTCTCGGCCATGTAAACGGACAGGATTTCTATATGGCACTGGTCTTAATCGCCGGCTGCGGGTATGTCGGCACGGCGCTCGGCAATTTACTCTCCGCCGACGGTCACACGGTCTGGGGCATGCGCCGGAACGTGGAAGCCCTGCCGCCCTCTATACGCCCGCTCGCGGCCGATCTGACTCGGCCGGAGACGCTCGCCTCGCTGCCGCCAAATCTCGACTTCATCTTTTACACCGCGGCGGCGGGCGGCCCGGGCGACGAAGCTTATCGCCTGGCCTACGTCCAGGGAGTGCGCCACCTTCTCGGAGCCCTTCGCGCGCAGGGTCAGAGCCCTCGGAGAATCTTCTTCACGTCGAGCACGAGCGTCTATGCTCAATCTTCCGGAGAGTGGGTTGACGAAGCTTCGCCCGCCGAGCCCGTCCACTCTTCCGGCAGCCGCGTGCTCGAAGGCGAAGGGCTGCTGCTGAACAGCTCGTATCCGGTCACGATCTTGAGGCTCGGAGGTATATACGGCCCCACGCGCGCGCGGCTGATAGATAGCGTGCGAATGGGTACGGCCACGTGCGATGACGGGCCGCCGACCTATGCCAACCGCATTCATCTCGACGATTGCGCTGGGGCCCTGAGACATCTGATGGGATTGAAAGCTCCGGGCAGCATTTATCTGGGCGTCGATAACGAGCCCGCGGACCAGTGCGCCGTGCTGAGGTGGCTCGCCACGAAGCTGGGGGCGGCTCAGCCGCGCCTTGCGAAGTCAGAGCGGGACATGGAAAGCCGCGCCTTCAGAAGCAATAAGCGGTGCAATAACGCGAGGCTGATCGCTTCCGGTTACGTCTTTCGTTATCCGACGTTTCGGGAAGGCTTCGCCTCATTGTTGGGGGAATAGAGCGCGCTAACGCGGGCCGCGATCAAGTCACGCGACTGGCCCGCCGGCGCTCCCGGGGCACTCTCCACTCAGGGCGGAAGAATCGCTCTCGGCGTTCCTCCTAAAGATATAGCGCGACCGCTTGATGGCGTTGCGCCGCATCTCTTCCAGAATCTTTTGCGACCGCTGGCGCGATAGCTCTTCGAGGATCGAAAGCCAGCAGCTGTGAAAATCCGCTTCGCTGGCCTTAGGGTTCGCCCGCATGAAACGGGCGTGCGCCTCTTCCTTCAACCGGGCCTCGGCACTGCGCCGCTCGGCCTCAAGCTTTTGCTCCTGGGCCAGCTTCTCCTTCTCGATCCGCTCTATGTACTTGCGGCGCGCCTCGGCGCGCTGGCTCGCGGCATCTTCGGGTTCTTTCGACTGACGCAGGTCCTGATCGAGCATCCCCTGGAGCGAGACAGTAAATGAATTCTTTCGTGGCGTCATAATCGTCTTCCAAGCCTTCGATCTCACGCGGCGCTAATATTTCGCCCACCTGCATCGGCGAAACCGCGAGCCGGCGCAGTTCCTTATACAAAATTAATGCCAGCACGCGCTTCGCGGGCTCGCCCACCTTAAATGGCCGCTGGCGGGCTATTATTAAGGCGTCTGAAGGCCTGAGGGCGAGCGGCCGCCGCCCGGTTCGATCAATTTGACGTACGCATTCGGTCAAATATTCAATCTCCGGTAACCGCGCGTGCTCGCGGCATGACAAATTGCGGCAGACGTGAGCTTGAAATGAGCAGGCTAACGCTCTAGGATGAACCGACGGATTCTGCCGGAATGATAAGGAGCCTTCGATTGGATATCCCCTCGTTTCAAGATGTGCTGCTCGCAAGAAAGCGTATCCGCCCTTATTTGCAGCGAACCCCTTTTTATAGCTACCCGGCCATAAGCGAGCTGATCGGGACAGAGGCCTTCATCAAGCACGAGAACTACCAGCCCACGGGAGCCTTCAAGATTCGCGGCGGCATAAACCTGGTCTCGCAGCTCGACGCGCGGGAGAGAGCCCGCGGCGTCATCGCCGCTTCCACGGGAAACCACGGGCAGTCCGTTTCGTTTGCCGCGCAGCTCTTCGGCGTAAAGGCCCGCGTAGTCGTCCCCGAGGGGGCGAACCCCGGCAAAGTGGCCGCGATGAGAGGCTTCGGCGCGGAGGTGATTTTCCACGGCGCGAATTTCGACGAGGCCCGCTTGAAGTGCGAGACCACGGCCAAAGAAGAGGGCCTTCGCTATATCCACTCGGGCGACGAGCCCCTGCTGATCGCGGGCGTCGCGACCTACGCGCTCGAGATGCTGGAAGACCGGCCGGACGTGCAGGTGATCTTCGTGCCCGTCGGCGGAGGGAGCGGCGCGGCCGGAGTATGCGTAGCCGCGCGCGCCGTCAATCCTTCCATTCGCATCATAGGCGTGCAGGCCGAAGCGTCTCCGGCCGCCTACGAGTCCTGGCGGGAGCGAAAGCTGTTGGAGGCGACGAACCTGACTTTCGCCGAGGGGCTGGCAACGGGCTCGGCTTTCGCCCTCCCGCAGACGATTCTCTGGAATATGCTCGACGATTTTCTCCTCGTCGGGGAGGAAGAGATAAGGCAGGCGATGGTCTGGATGATAGAGCGGGCGCACACGCTGGCGGAGGCCGCCGGCGCGGCGCCCCTGGCCGCCGCTTACCGCCTCAGGACCGAGCTCTCCGAGAAGAAAGTCGGCCTGGTCTGCTCGGGCGGGAACACCTCTCTTGAGCACTTGAGACAGGCGCTCCAAACGCATTGACGAGCGGCTCGGCAAAATAACGGAAAGAGGACAGAGAGACAAAATGGGATCTTATCTATTAGGCATCGATCTGGGTGGGACGAAAGTGAGCGCCGCCGTATTCGACGGGGAGAACAGGATAGTCGGCCGCGCCCGCGCTAAGACGAGGGCGCAGCGTGATGAGGACGACGTATTCGAGACGATTACGAAGACCGGCGAAGAGGCTGTCGCAAGCGCGGGCATAGAAGCGAAAGACCTGATCGCGCTCGGCATCGGCAGCCCCGGGCCGCTCGATCCCGATTCCGGCTACATAGTCGATTCGGTAAATATAAAGTTCAAAAACTTCCCGCTCGGCCCGCGCTTGAGCGAGCGGTTCGGCTGCCCCGCCTTTGTCATCAACGACGTGAGCGCCGGCACGTACGGCGAATTCAAAGCGGGAGCCGGGCGCGGCGCAAGCCACATCCTCGGCATCTTCATCGGGACCGGCATAGGAGGCGGCCTGATCCTGGACGGCTCGCTTTATCACGGGTTCAGCAAGAACGCGGGCGAGGTCGGCCATATAATCATAAAAGCCGGAGGCCCGCGCTGCGGATGCGGCAATCGCGGGTGCCTCGAAGCGCTCGCCAGCCGCACGGCCATGACGCGAAAGATAAAGAAGGCGATTCGCGCCGGCAACAAGACCATGATCAAGAGGCTGATCGATAAGAAGGCCGACGTTATCCCGAGCAGCGTTCTCAAAGAAGCCTACGACGCGGGCGACAGGGTGGTGATGAAAGTCGTTCACCAGGCCGCTTACTATGTCGGCGTCGGCATCGGTAGCCTGGTAAATCTTCTCGGCCCGGAAGTCGTCGTGCTCGGGGGAGGGGTGATCGACGCGCTCGGCGAAGATATGATGGAGACGATAGAGACCATCACCCGCGAAGTGGCCTTCAAGTTCACCACTAAAGATTTGAGGATCGTCAAAGCGGAGCTTGGAGACGATTCGGGAGTGACGGGCGCGGCCCTCCTCGCCCGCGAATCTATCTCGTATGTTTGATCTCGCGAGTGACAGTCTCGTGAGCGACAATCTCGTGAGTAAACAGGCCGGGAGCGCGGGCTGTCGGCCCGCGCTCCCGCGCATCTCGAATCGATCGGCGCTTATCAGCCTTTGAACTTCTTTTTGGCTTCCGGGTATGAAAGCGCCCGCTCCAGGTTGATGTCGGTCGACTCGACTATCTCTTTATACACCTTCTGCGCGTTGGCGGTGTCGCCCGATTTCTCGTAGGCGCGCGCGAGCAGGAGCTTGTGGAACGGGTCGGTAAGGTCCGACTGCTTCATGTGCTCGACGGCCGCCGCGTAATCGCCGCTCTCGAGCTTCACGTATCCCGCGATATAGTGGTAAGAGGGCATGAAGGCCTTCCCGGCTTCGCCGTTCTCGTCGATCATCTGCTTGATCAGCTCGGCCTCTTTCCACGCCTCTTCGTGTTTGCCCATCTTGGCCAGGGCCCTTCCCTTTCCGTGATGGAGGCGGCCGAGCCAGGTCTTCTTCTCAAGGTCGGGCAGGGAGCTTCCGGGGATCGTGGCGTACCCTTTTTCATAAGCCTTGATCGATTCCTCGGGCTTCCCGTTTTCGAGCAGCAAGCGGCCGATCGCATTCCATATGAAGACCGCCGGGAAGTTCTGAGGCCCGCCCGTCCTCTCGTATTCGGCTTCGTAGTTCTCCATGGTCTTGATCGCCGAACTCACGTCGCCTTCATAGACATAGGCGTAGGCCAGGCCGGTATGCGGCCCGAACGGGGCCACTCCGTCGACCTTCTTCGACAGGGCCGTCTTGTAATACTCGCGCGCCTTGGCGTAGTTTCCCTTGAGCAGATTCACGTTGCCCAGGAAAGTGTGAACCCTCGGGGTGCTGCCGTCGATCTGAGAGGCCTTCTCGAATGCGGCCTGCGCCGTGTCCAGGTCTTTGCCGGCGACCGAGAGCTGCCCGATCATCATCCGTACCATGCGGTCTTCGGGGTACTGCTGGCCGAGCTCCTTGAAGATGACGAGGGCTTTATCCGGCTGCTGGTTCCGGTTCAGGAAGATGGCTTCCAGGTAGCGGCGCTCGCCTTCCGAGGCGTTCTTGGCGAGTTCGGTCGCCTTGTCGAAATGGGGCTTGCCCTGCGGAGGAGGCTGGAATACGCCCACCAGGTAGTGAGCGAACGCGAAATTCGGATCGGCGTCCACGGCCTTCTGGGCGAGCGCCTGGACCTGCTGGCCCTGGAAGCTTTCTATGGCGCGCACGGCCTGAACGACGTAGTCCTGGGCCTCTTTGGATTTGGTGGTGAAGACGATCTTCTTGCCGTTCGCCTCGCCGGCCGAAGCCAGGCTGCTCATTCCCGCGAGCAGCAGTAAGGCCAGCACGGCATTCATGCGATAAACAATCTTACTGATTTTCATATCGTTGGTTCCTCATTGAAAAGCTTTTTTTATGTCGACCAGAGCGCTGGCCGGCCCAATCGTTTGAAGCCGCTTAAATGCACCGATGCGGCCAGGATTCGGCCTGACTCACATACGGCCCGCCCTGGAGTTATGTTTCTAGAGCGCCCCGTCTGGCAAGCCCTTTGACAATTTTTTACATGTTTTAAAAGATCTCAACATAAATCCGGAAAAGCGAAAGCCCGCTTCCGTGTAGAAAGCGGGCTTTAATCAGGCTCGTGCGGTTGCTCCGCCGGATCATCGGGCCGGGTTACTCGCGCTCTTGCTCAAGCAGATGGCGCGGCGGCAAGCGCAAGTCCCATACTATTCCGAGCCAGGACAATACGCGCAGCGCGTAGTAGCTGAAATCGATCTCCCACCAGTAGAAGCCCTGCTTGACCGACGACATGTAATGGTGATGATTGTTGTGCCATCCCTCCCCGCCTGTTATCAGGGCGAGAAGAAAGTTATTCCGGCTGTCGTCGGTGGTCTTGTACCTGCGGCTGCCCCACATGTGCGCCAGAGAGTTGATCGTGAACGTCCCGTGGTAGAGCACGACTGTGCTCACGAAAAATCCCCAGACAAGCCCCTGCCACCCGAGCGCCAGAAAGCAGAGCACCGCGAGCGTCACTCCCGGCACGAGGTGGTATTTTTCGAGCCAGCGAAGCTCCGGGTATTTGGCGAAGTCCTTGATGGCATCCCAGTCCGTCTCGTCGTGCTTCGTGCTGATGACCCAGCCGACGTGCGACCACCAGAATCCGTCCTGGACGGGCGAATGAATATCGCCTTCCTCGTCGGTGTACTTGTGATGCCTGCGATGGTGGGCGGCCCACCACAAAACGCCCTTCTGCACGGCCATGGTGCCTATCAACGCGAGGACGAATTGAAAAGCGCGACTCGTTTTATAAGTGCGGTGCGAGAAATATCGGTGAAATCCGGCGGTGAGTCCCCACATCCGCAGCATGTAAAGCCCGATGCAGAGCAGGACCGCGGGCAGGCTGACGCCGACCAGAAATACGGCGAAACAGGCGACGTGCATGAAGATAAACGGTATGATCTTTGATGAAATCCTGTCTTCACCGTCTAGCGGGAAGGCCCTCGACGGCTCCGCATCTGCGGTGATCGTGGAAAGTTCGGTAAGGTCTCTGGTTTCGATCATTGCTTCTCCTAAGGGTTACTTTCAAAAGTAAATATCCTAGCAGTATTATCGCTTGAGCGGAAGGCAAAAGGGTGATCGGGGTTATTAAATTTCAGTTGCGAGCGGGTTCTGCGATCGCTTGCGCAAAGGTGAAAAGGTCCGACAAACTCATGTCACAGTCGATCAGACGGGTTCCAGGCCCACATAGTTGCCTCCCGGAAAGAGACCCCGCTTGCTCAATGGTCTATAATTCACCACCGGGACCGGTATGACGAAGCGATACGTTATAAAGCGAGATACGCCCCGCAAGTTTCTCGTCAATTACAGGGGCGACCTCAACGAGGAGCAGTACGCGGTCGTGACCGCGGGCGCGGGGCCCATCCTGGTCATCGCCGGAGCGGGCTCGGGCAAGACCCGCGCCGTGACGTACCGCGTGGCCCGTTTGATCGAATCGGGCATCCCGCCATCGCGGATCCTGCTGGTCACCTTCACCAACAAGGCCGCGCGCGAGATGCTGCACCGCGTCGAGGGGCTCGTGCAATCGGACGTGAGGAGGATATGGGGCGGCACGTTTCACTCGATGGCGAACCGCATCCTTCGCCGCCACGCCGAATCCCTCGACTACCAGCCGAACTTCTCCATACTCGATGCCGAGGACATAAAGGACCTGATCGACTCTTCGATTCAGGAGTCGGGCATCGACCCGAAAGCCCGGCGCTTCCCGAAGGCCGAGGTCGTAGCCGATATACTGAGCTTCGCAAACAACCGCGACATGATGATTCGCGACTGCCTCGTCCGGCACTATCCCCACTTCGAGCCCCTCGTGACCCAGATCGAGCGCGTCGATCGCATCTACCAGGCGCGCAAGCTCGAACGCAACGCGATGGATTATGATGACCTGCTGCTCAACTGGAAACGCCTGCTCGTCGAGAAGGCCGAGATAGGCGAATACTGGGCGAGCCAGTTCGAATACATCCTGGTCGATGAGTACCAGGACACCAACAAGGTGCAGGCGGAGATAGTAGACCTGCTCGCCGTCCGCCATCGCAACGTGATGGTCGTGGGCGACGACGCGCAATCGATATTCGGCTGGCGCGGAGCTCACTTCGCCAACATCTACACCTTCAAGGAGCGCTACCCCGACGCGCTGGAGTTTCGCCTCGAAACCAATTACAGGTCGAGCCCCGAGATCGTAATACTCGCCAACGCCTCCATCAGCAACAATCGCAGGCAGTTTCCCAAAAACCTGCGCGCCGTCAGGCGGTCGTCCGGCATAGCGCCCGCGCTCGTGCCCGCGAGCGACGCCGACCAGCAGGCCGCCTTCGTCGCGGGCCGCATACTGGACCTTCGCCAGGAAGGCATCCCGCTCTCCGACATCGCCGTGCTCTACCGCAGCCACTGGCACGCGCTGGAGCTTCAGCTCGAGCTCGTGCGAAGAGACATACCGTACGTCGTCCGCTCGGGGATGCGGTTCTTCGAGCAGGCGCACATAAAAGACGTGATCTCCTACCTCCGTCTGGTCGTGAACCCTCACGACGAGCTGGCCTGGAAGCGCGTCCTCAAGCTGATACCGAAGGTCGGCAACGCGACCGCAAACAGAATATGGGAGCGCATCGCGCACACTTCGGAGCCGCTCGCCATGATTCGCCGCGCGGACTTCGAAGCGCAGCCCCGGCACTCTCAGGGCTGGCAGGACTTCGTGAAGCTGATCGAACTACTGGTCAAGCCCGAGAATATCGACAGACCCGCGGCGCAGATCGGCCTCATCCTCTCGTCCGGCTACGAAGAGCACCTCGCAAACACGTACGAGAACGCGGACCTCCGCTCGGAAGACCTGCGCCAGCTCGCCAATTATGCCGTGCGGTTCGAGACGACCGAAGAGTTTCTCTCGGAGCTTGCGCTCGTAAACACGGAGAGGTTCGGCTCGCCCCAGGGCACGACCGCCGAGGACGTGGTCGAAGGCGGCGACGAGGATGAAAAGCTGGTCCTCAGCTCGATCCACCAGGCCAAGGGGCTTGAGTGGCGCGCGGTCTTCTTGATCTGGGCCGCGGACGGCAAGTTCCCGTCCGCCCGCAGCCTCAGAGACCCCGAAAGCGAGGAAGAAGAGAGGCGGCTCTTCTACGTCGCGCTCACGCGGGCCAAAGACCAGATCTACATCTCCTATCCGCTCGTTGTGACCGATTACTCGCGGCAGACGGTTATTCAAAAGCCGTCGCGCTTCATCACCGAGACTCCGCGCGAGCTTGTGGAAGTCTGGTCGGTCGAAGAAGAATCGCTCGAAGCGGGGCCGGAAGACGGCCCCCTGCTGATTAATTGAGACCCCTGAATTAATCGAAGCATCAGTGGAACCGGAAAGCCGCGCCGGCGTTCTTAGAGTGTCCTATGCAACTCTCAAGCAGTTTGATTGCTCTAAGAAGAGGACGGAAATCATACGAAGGGGTAAGTGAGCCCGAGAGCTCACGTCACGAAAAATGTCGAAGCAAACCAAAGAGAACAACAGCTACAAGTGGGAATGCAAAGAGTGCCATCGCGTCCTGAGTCCCGAAGAGAATATGGCGTATCACCTTGTCGACAAGATACTCTACGGCTGGTGTAAGCCGTGCTTCCAGGGCCGCCCGGACGTGACCAAGAGCGACCTGGCCGCCTGATCCACATATCCATTCCCTGTCGAACTCACGCTCGGAGCGAAAGGCCGAGCCTCGAAGCCCGAGGCTTCCGCCTTCGTCTTTTTACCCTTGAGCCGCTCCTCGGCCCTCGAAGCCGGACTATCTCCGGCCTTTTCTCTAAAGGCCCTTGCCTTGACTCGCGTGGAGATAGGCTGTAACTTACAGCCTGATTGTAGAATCAGGAGGCAGAGTGGAGACGGCCAAGGGCAAGACACGCGAAGAAGTAATAGCGAGGCTCGCCAATCGCATAGATAATTACGAGAGATATTCAGGCCCGCATTCCCGCGTCATGGCGGAGCTGGCCGAGCGGCTTGCACTCAGATTCGGGCTGGCCGAGCCGGATGTGCGCGCCATTGCCGAAGCGGCCATGCTGCATGACATCGGCCTCTATGCCATGGGTCCGGCTTACCACTCTTCTCCCGGACCGCTCAGTCTTCAGGAGCGGATAGACCTCTGGCGACACCCGATAGTCGGCGAGCAACAGATGGCCAAGCGCGAGGCCACGCGCCACGCGCAGCTGCTCGTGCGATGGCACCATGAGTGGTGGAACGGGTCGGGCTACCCCGACACGCTCGCCTTTGAAGACATTCCTATCGGCGCGCGAATACTTCGCGCCGTGGAGCTCTACAGCGCGCTTGTGTCGGACCGCCCTTATCGCCCGGCGCTCGGACCGGACGAGGCGCTCGAGGCTTTGAGATCCTCTGCCGGGGTCGAATGCGATCCCTACGTGGTTAAAGCCCTGCTCGCGCTCCTCGAAGAGCTGCGGGCCCAAGAGATCGAAAGCCGGGCCGCGCGCGCGAGCGTATCGCCGCCGGAGGCCGCCCCGCTCCTCCATCAGCCTGACGAAAGACCTGCGGTAGAGCAGCAGGACTTTTTCGCCCGAGAAGACCCCCGCTCCGCCTCGACCATATCGGAAGCCCTGAACCCTTCCGTCGAGGACTCGGACGCGCCGGGCGAGGACTTTCGGGAAGCGCGTCGGGCGCCACGCGTCGAACACCCGCAAATCGAAGAGAAGCGAATCGGGGCCGGAGGTGATGGCGAGAGGGCTCTGAGTCCTTTGCCCTCCTTCGACAGGCTTTTCGCGCGAGACGGGTCGAAGAAGTCCGGCGCGACGGAGCAGGAATACTGGAAGAACTGGAAGGGCAGCCGGTATAACAACAAGGCCCTGCTCGGATTCGAGGCCAGCGTGCTGAGGCAGCTCGATTTCCGCTCGATAGCCATCGCCTTCAGCGGCTGGGCGCGGCTCGACTGGTACTTGAAGGCCTGGAATAAGCTTATAATCTCGAACGACCCCCGGTCCTGGGCGGCGGCGGCCTCGCGGGCGGCGATCGAAGCCGAAGCGCCGCTCGGCGAAGAGGAGATATCCGCGCTTCTCGAAGACGTCTACGTGCCCGGCACGAGGCTGGGAAACCCGGCGCTCAGGCAGTGGTTCGGCGAGACCGACGCCTGGTGGATGGACAATCTTCGCCGCAACATAGCCAGAATCGAAGACGAGACATTGCGGGCGCAGGCGCTCGCGCTCGGTATACAGACGGGCGATTACGCCCTCTCGTTCGACGAGGAGACGCGGGACCTCAAGCGACCCCTCACGACCGTCTTCTGGCGGCTGGCCGGGCGCGCGGTTATCGGCTCGCGCGGTAATTCGAATAACCAGGCTCACAACGAGCCGGCAGAGGAATTCGCGAGCCACGCGCGGGCCGACCTGCTCTATATAATGCTTCCGTCCGCGCACGCGGGCGGGGCCGGATTCGAGGCGAGGGCGCGATGGCGAGAGCTCTGGGTGCGAGGCACGCAGGATTTCGAGCCGGACGATATTCACGACCTGATGACCGTCCCTCAATCCAAACAGTCTTATCTCTCTCTGGTCGATCGATTGCTTCGCGCCGCATCGCACATCAGGACGTGGGCAGTCGGCTATCAGGAGACCGGGCTCGCGTCCGCGCGCGACATCAGCGAGCTGATAGAAGAGCACAGGCCGGTTCGCGCGACCTATTCGAAAGACCTGACGGAAGTCGCCGGAGGATTGAGAAGCTATATAATCGTCGCCGAAAGGCCCCCCTCGAAATAAACCACAGGCGGCCGTGCGCCAGAGCAGTCCGGTAAATCTCATCTTGCCGGGCGAAACCGGATTGCTACACCGGGAACCCCTCTCAAACATACATATAAAAAACAGGAGAGCTTGAGATTATGAGCGGGCAGTCATTCGTCCTGTGCGTCGAAGATGACACGGACACACAGGGTATGTTGAGGGTATTGCTCCAGGATAGACCTAAACCTCCGACGGCGATTTGCCGTCCAGTTCCGGCTCCGAGCCGCCTATGGCCCTGCGCCTGGGCTTCACCATAGACCAGAGTTTCCCCGCCACCCCGTGCAGGGCGTAAACACCCGCGATGAGCAGCAGGCTCCATTCGGAGTAGAGCCAGACGGCGAGGACGAGTAAGGCGATGAGGACTATCAAGAGGCGCGGATGGTAATTGCCCGCGCCCGCGTTCTTGAAGCTCGAATAGCGAATGGTTGAAACCATCAGAAAGCCGAGGCTTGCGACGAGCGCTATCAGGGCGACCGCAAAGACGGTCCCGTTGATCTCGACGGTCCTGCCCAGGAGGGAGATGTGATACCCGGCGCCGGGGAGTATCGGCTCCGGCGAAAAGTGCGCGAGGGCCGCTATCAGGCTCGCGCCCGCGGGTATGGGCATGCCGACGAAGGCCTTCTTATCGACCTTAGGGTTCTTAGGCGGCAGGTTCGAGTTCGGATGCCGAGCCTGCACGTTGAAGCGGGCCAGGCGCAGGGCGCCGCAGATGAGGAAGAGGAAAGAGACGGACCAGGCGACTTTGTGAAATACCGGAACGTGACCGTAGCCCCAGGTGAAGGCGAGGACCGCGGGCGCGATGCCGAAAGAGACGACGTCGGCAATCGAGTCGAGCTCGATGCCGAATTCGGAGGTGGCCCCGGTCATTCGGGCTATGCGCCCGTCCAGGAAATCGAACAAGGCCGAAAAGCCTATGTTTATGGCCGCGCGATTGAAGTGCCTGGCCGCCTCATCGATATTTCCGAGCGAAAGCGCCTGGGCTCCCGCGATAGACTCCATCACCGAAAAGAAACCGCAGAATATATTCGCGGTCGTCAGCAGGCTCGGTATGACGAAGACACCCTTGCGAAACCGCCGCCGCGTGCGGCGAGCCTGCACCTCTTCCGAAACCATGTCTCGTCTATTTTCAGGCATCTGCTCCTCCTCCGAGCGCGATGGATAAAGCCCACCTGCAAATCAGAAGCATCTCCGGATCAGGAGCACCTGACACGCCCGATCACGGTCACGCCGGCCACTACGCGGTCCCCCGGATGCACCAGAACATCTACTTCGGCCGGCATCAGCACGTCCATACGGGAGCTGAACTTCATCAAGCCGATGCGCTCGCCGGCCCTGACCACATCCCCCCTCTTCTTCCAGAATACTATACGCCGCGCCAAAATGCCCGCTATCTGGCGATAGACTATGGTCACCCGGGGGCCGCGCACGGTGACGACGTTCTGCTCGTTCTCGAGCGAGGCGACATCGCGAGAGGCGACGTGATAAGCGCCGGGCTTGTAGACCACGTCCAGGATCTCGCCTGAAATGGGAGAGCGATTGATATGGACATCGAGCGGAGAGAGAAAGATCGAGACCTGCGTGGGAGAGTCTTTAAGCGATCCGTCCACGGGAGCCACGACCACGACGCGCCCGTCTGCGGGCGAGAGGATCACGGTCTCGTCCGCCAGGCATTCGCGCTCCGGATCGCGAAAGAAGAAGGCCATGAAGCCGGCCAGCAAGAGGCACAACGCCGCGGCTATCCACCAGCCCAGGTAGACGAAGATCGCGGCCGGCACCAGGAAGAGCGCGATGAACGGGAAGCCTTCTTTCGCCATAAGAAACGTTTAATTCAGTTAACGCACGCAAATAAAATTGGTTACCCAGTTTCGAGCCTGGGATACGCGCGCAAGGTGCGCGATTCTCAGTCGCTCGCGAGTAACCAGAGACTCAAATCGAAGCGCGTGTGCCTTCCGGCAGGCGCGCTTCGATTTTATGAATGTTTGGATTTCTGAGATTAGTGCCCCGCCGCTTGCTGCTGCTGCTGGTATTGGCGCAGGATCGTTTCCATCTGGTCTTTTAAGTATAGCTTCTTCTTCTTAAGAGTAGATTCTTCTACTTGCTCCTCAACGCTCGGGTAATGAATGGCAGCAAGCTCGGTGAGTCTCTGCTCGTACTTGCCATGCTCATGGGCTAACTCCGCGAAGTGAGAATCGTTGGTCAAGAGTTGCTGTTTGAGCGCTTCGGTTTCAGCAATATTCATAGATTTTTCTCCTTTTTGAGTTTAGAAAGACCAGTTTGAGTTCCCGGCAAAATGGTACTCGAAACGCCAGGTGGATGCAAGAAATATAGGGGCCGCGCCCGCCGATTGCGGGCGGGCGGGACGGGCGGCAAGGGCGCATTTAAAGGCTTTTTGCGCGCTTCTCACGAGCCCTTGCCGGGCGGACGGCCGCGCCGCCGAGTCCCTGCCGCCGGTTGCAGTCAATCGCCGTAGCTCTGTCGGACCGCCCCGGCCGGTACTCCGAATCTGGTGAGCCAGAGGGCCAGGAGCCACGCGACTCCGGGGATGGCCGAAAGCAAGCCCGACATCACCATCAGGGTGCGCGGGTCGAGCCATATCAGCAGCCAGCCTCCTATCACGGTCGAGACCGTCATCATCGAGATCTCGAGCGCCCGGTCGGTGCTGAAGACGCGGCCGCGATACTCATCGGGCAGCACTCTCATCATCATCGTCTCCTGGACGCCGAACTCCATGCCTAAAATCATGCGGCTGGCGGCCACCCATAAAGCCATCAGCGCGAGCGTCGGCATCAGGCCGCCCACGGCCAGAAAGATGCCGTGCGCGAGCAGGGACCAGCCGATGAAGAGGCCCGCGCGCCGCTCCTGGGCCGCCCACGCGCCCGCGCGGCGAGCGAGCATCATGCCGACGAAGAGGCCCGCTCCGCCCGCGGTAAACAGGGCCGCGACGTTCCAGTCGCCCCGGTTGCCTTCGCCCGCGAAGACCTGCCCGCCCACGCGGTCGAACAGGAGATTGATCATCCCGCCGCCGGTCGCCCAGCCGATGTTGACGAGAATGACCCCGCGCACGAAGGGCGTGGTCCAGATGTAAGCGAGGCCATCCCGGAGGTCCTGGAAGAAACGGCCTTGCACTGCCTCGCCGTCATCTTTCGCCCCCTCCGCCGCGCGCGCGCTGACCGCGGGGGCGCGCCGCATCGCGGTCGAGGGGATCAGCGCGATGTAGATTGCCGAGCCGCCGAACGAGAGCGCGTTGACTATGAAGGCGACTTTATAGCCGAACTGCGCCGCGGTCAGGCCGCCCAGAGCCGCGCCGAGAGTGAACTGTAGGAAGCGCGTCGAAAACATCAGCACGTTGGCCGTCAACAGCTCGCGCGGCGTCACCATGTTAGGCAAGGCGGCGTTCTTGGCCGCCTCGAAAAACATGGTTAGCGACGACATCAGAGCGCTGCAGGCGACGACGGCCCAGACCGCGCCGGTCCAGGCGGCGGCCAGATACAGGAGCGCCACGCCGGCCCGCAAAAGGTCCGCGGCTATCATGATCTGCTTCCTCGACCGCTTATCGACGATCACCCCGGCAAGCGGCCCGGCCAGAAAGAACGGCATCGTGCGCGCCACAAGCAAGGCCGTCGTGGCCAGAGGAGACCCGGAAAGAACTCGCACCAGTCCCAGTTCCGCTATGAAAGAAAACCAGGTGCCGAGCTCGCTGATCATCTGGCCGATCCAGAGACGGCGGTAATTCCTGTTGCCTCTCAGCAACTCACTGTATGTTGCGGACAGCATAACTCACTCCGATTCTTCGGGGCCGCCTGTAACGGCTCCGAAGCTTGAAAGGCAATCGCGGGCACCGTCGAAACGATCTTCATCCCTCTATCCGACGAGCGGTTGCCGTGCCTCTGTTATTCCGAACCCGGTTCTTGAAACAAGTCATAAGACCTCGATAAAACGAAAAGCGAATGGCCAAAATTCAAAAGCCGCCAACGTCAAACTGACGCTGGCGGCTGTCACGCTTGACGTTATTGATCTCTAAGTGCCGTTGATCTGGGTGTCGGTGAACGGGATGTGGACCGTCATCGCGAGCAGCAGAGCGGTGGCAGGGCAGCTTGCGGAAAGGCCTCGCTCAACACGTGCCCCGAGCGCGACGAGGCCGGCCGTGACGGCCACGCCCTTTTCGACTCCGGTTGTGAGAAAAGCTCTTTCCATAACCCTGATTCTCTACAGGTCCCCGCCTTACGATCGGTGCGGGGTCCCGGTTAATTCGCCTTCGACTGGTGCCAGTCAAGGCGCCTCCGCGCAAGCGGATGTTTGAGAAGATACGCCTCCTCTCGTCCCGTGTCAATAACTTCGTCATTACTTATCGGGCATTTTGAAGATCGACGGGCCGCGCGCCGCGACCGGTTCAAAAAAGGCGTCGGTTTCAGGTAGTGTCCTAATCTTGTGTTGATAAAACTTTAGAGGATTTGACCATCTACAAAACTATCAACAGCAATCAAACTCCGCAGCCGATTGATATGGTTGCGACGTAAGATAGTCAACGAGAAAAACGCAGAGTAATTGGTTACTCGCGCCGCTCCGAGAGATTTTGAATTGTAAATGCCACAGATAACGTCAAATGTATTATTGGAAAGCTGACATGACGTTATGCAGCTTGCGTGAGGGAAGACGCGGAGCCGCTCAAAGGACATGAAGCGCCCGCCGGTAATGGAGGACATATGAGCCTGACCGAAACCGAAACGGTATTCGCCAGCGTCAACGAAGACGCGCTGAACGACGTGCTGACGGCGTTCTGCACCGATCGTCCCCGCTACCTCGTCTATGGAACCCCAGCATTCGTACCGGTCACGACGGTTGCCGAGACGACGATGGCGGCGATCGGGTTTCCGGGCGTTCCGGGTGGCATCCAGTGGCGGCTGCGGCTGTCGATCCCGCGTGTCGATCTGTTCAAGCAGTCGGCGGCGCTGCCGCCGCAGCTGAACTTGGGCCCGGGGCAGTTCAGTGCTGCGATCGATGCTGAGCTATGTATCGACTGCCGCCGCTTGAAGATTGATCCCAAACCGCCGCGTCCCAGGGACCCGCGCAAAGCTCAGGACGAGAATCGGAAAGATCCGGAGCGCCCTGATCGACACGCGTTGAGCGAACTCACCTGTTTCAGGCTCAGGATGTTCGTGATCGGACATATCGAGCATGTTCTCGCCTCGACCGGCGAAGACGCGATCGCACTCGCCGTCGATGCGGTCGAGATCGTCGATATCCAACCAGACGAACTTGAATCCTTCCTGGAATGCCTGATGTTCATGATCCTGCAGGCGGTGCTCGCCGATATCCGCTTGCCACTTAGGGCACTGCGCGTGGGCGCGTTCCAACTCTCGCTCACTGTCGGTCCCTTGATCGAAGACGATCAGATCAAGGTGCGCGGTACTGTCTAACCCACAAGTCGAGGAGATTGCGATGGCCGAAATTATTGCCGCGCTCGACGAGCAGGGCGCCAACACGCTGCTCGATACAACAATAGGGTTGATTCCACCGCAGTCGTCAAGCGGGTCTGAAAACCTCGGTCCTTTTGTGGCCGGCTATAGCGTCGTCGCGACACTGACCAATGGCGATGTAGACTTGATCCCGCCCGACATCATCCGGCTGGTCGATCTGCGGGTCGACTGGGACCTAGATCTCAGCTTCGGGTTCGACCTGAGCTCGATCCTGCCCGATTTCTGTATTCCCCAGATCTGCATCGACATTCCGTGCGTGGGGGAGGTGTGCACGCCGCGCATTTGCATCGACTGGCCGACCATCTCGATACCCGTGTCGTTCGGCGATTTCGTCAAAGCGACTGGTGACTTTAGGCTCGACATCAGTCTGGTCGGTGGCGTCTGGAAAGTGCAGGCCGTCATTGTCGGCATTCCCAATCTTCAGTTCGGTGCGACTACGGCCCTGCTACTCGCCGCCATCGGTGCGGCGGCGACGCCTATATTGCTCGCCATACCGTTCATCGGCCCGTTCCTGGCCATAGCGGTCAATGCGATCTTGCTGGCGATCGGGATCGCGGGTGTAACCGGGTTTCTTGGGCCGATCCTCACACCTTTTATCAGCGGATTGAAGATCCCGATCTACGAGCAACCGAAGTTGTTCCAGATCCTGCCGGCTGAAAGTCCGGTCGACCCGCGAGTAGACATCACGATCGACCTCATCGCGGCGGCGGTCGCGCATAATGGCGCGGAGGATGAACTCGTCTTGACCGCCGACGTTTCACCATAACGCGCATAGGAGGCGTTACAATGCTCAACACACTGGACAGCCGCGCCCTTCAGCGCGCCGACTGCTACGGACAGCGGTTCATGAAGTCAGGCGACTACCCTTACAACATCGTACCCGCGCACGGGGCCCTGATCTCGACCGATCGACCGTTCATGGTGCGCGTTCGAGACGGCGACACCAAATCCGGTATGAATCAGCACGACGTGCCGATCAAATCATGCGCGGGAAGATTCGAAGTCCCTGATCCGGAACTCGTCATCAACGTTGGCGACATGGTGCTGTGGAACTGCAATGACCCCAACGCGCTGCCCTACGCGGTCGTAGGAGATCATGAGTTTTTTCGCAGCAATCGCCTGGTGAACGAATCCGGCTTCAGCCATGCGTTCGGAACTGCCGACGACTATCATTGGATCGACGCGCACGGCAGCGGCGCGTCAGGTATCGTCAGAGTCAGGGATCCCGGATGCAAGGGCGAAGAGGATCTCAAGCGCTGGCGTCAGACGATTGCGAAGGGCACGCTCGTGACGATCAACGACCGCAACGTGGAACCTTCCGAAGTCGAAATCGTGACCGGCCAGACCGTGTTCTTCCTGGTCACGAAGGGTCCGGGCATCTCGATCATCGACGCGCGATTGCTTTATCGCTCAGCCGAGGAGACTGGGAAAGGCTAAGCCGGATCATACTCCAGCCAGTGACAACGGGAACGAATCACTGGGGGCGAGCCTTGCGCCAATGATCCTAATATCTGCCATCCGCTACCCAGAACAACCGAAGCGGGTAACTGTTAAAGGCACTCAATGAGTGCCTTTTCTCTTGATGAAGCTCTATATGGTATACTGCTAAGCAGAAGAGTCATAATGCTTAGTATAAGGGATGTTCCTCTTCCTCGCCTTCCCACTACACCTGGACTACTCTAACCGAATCACACTTAAACCGAAGCTATTCCTGATAGTACGGTCACCATACCCGCTATTTTATCAACACAAGATTAGGACACCAACCGGTTTCAAAGGCGCTTGACAATAAAAAGGCTATCTCGTATCTTACTTGTTCGTCTTCTTTACCAAATATTTGGAGATTCGTATCATGCAGACATTCATTCCGAGCGGAAAGACCCTTGAGCAGAATCGCAAGTGGCACCTGATCGATGCCAACGGCAAGACGGTCGGACGCCTTGCGACCGAAGCCGCGCGACTGTTGATGGGAAAGAACAAACCTACCTACACGCCTTACCTCGATGTCGGCGATCACGTCGTGGTCATCAACGCGGAGAAGGTGGTCTTTACCGGAAACAAGTTGCACGACAAGGTCTACAGGCATCACACGGGCTACCCCGGCGGGCTCAAGGAGATCACTGCCGAAAAGCAGCTCCAGCGCCATCCGGAGCGCATACTCGAATCCGCCATTCGCGGTATGCTGCCGAAGAACAAGCTCGGCCGGAAGATGGGCAAGAAGCTCAAGGTCTACGTCGGCACGACCCACCCGCACACCGCGCAGGGCCCCGAGCCGTTCGAGTTGGAAGGTTAAGGCGCCCGGCTCCGTGCCGACAGATGCACGGGCTCTTAGCGCGCCACGCGATTTGAAGGAGAGTTTATAGTGCCAGAGACGAATCAAAATTACGGTACAGGGCGCCGCAAGAGCGCGACCGCCAGGGTCTTCATCAGGCCCGGCACCGGAGAGATCACCGTCAACAAGCGCAAGTTCGAAGAGTACTTCCAGAACAAGGCGCACCGCATGGTCATACATCAGCCGCTTACCCTGACCGATTCGGTCGGCAAGTTCGATATTCTCGTGAACGTCGACGGCGGCGGCCCGGCCGGGCAGGCGGGCGCGGTCCGCCACGGCCTGACCCGCGCGTTGATAGAGTTGAATCCGGACTTTCGGCCCCGCCTCAAGAAGGCCGGCTTCGTGACGCGCGATCCGCGCGCGAAAGAGCGCAAGAAGTACGGCCAGAAGGGTGCCCGCAAGCGCTTCCAGTTCTCGAAACGATAAGCCCGTTCTCGGAGCCCGGCTTCAGGGCGCGATCGATTCGCGGCCCGGCGCCCGGCCCCGAGAACTTATTCCATTGCCGGTCCTCGCTATTGGTTGTTCCAGCAGGACAATTGGGACGCGGGCCGGTGAGTACATAAACCAATGCAACTTACGCAGGAGGATTGATTGGCTACTGTAACCATGAAAGAACTGCTTGAAGCCGGGGTCCACTTCGGACACCAGGTCAGGCGGTGGAATCCGAAGATGAAAGAATACATCTTCGGCGAACGCAACGGCATTTACATCATTGACCTTCAAAAAACCCAGCGCCTCTTCAAAGAAGCTGTCAAGTTCGTGACTCAGCAGGCGCTTGAGAACAAGACGTTCCTCTTCGTCGGCACAAAGCGCCAGGCGCAGGACGCCGTCGAAGAAGAGGCGAAGCGGTGCAGCCAGTTCTACATCAATCAGCGATGGCTGGGCGGATTGCTAACGAACCTTCAGACGGTCCAGAAATCGATCCAGCGCATGAAGGACATCGAAGCCATGCGCACCGACGGCCGCTACGAGGCGCTCACCAAGAAGGAGAGGCTCGGCCTCGACCGCGAGCACGCCGCGCTCGAGAAGAACCTCGCCGGCATCCGCGACATGCGCGGGCTGCCCGACGTGATATTCATAATAGATTCCAATAAAGAAGAGATAGCCGTGCACGAGGCCAACAAGCTCGGCATCCCCATCGTCGCCATAGTCGATACCAACTGCAACCCGGACGGCATAGATTATATCGTCCCGGGAAATGACGACGCCTTGAGGGCCGTGAGGCTCTTCGCCTCGAAGATGGCCGATGCCATAGTCGAGGGCCAGCAGATGCTCAAGGAGGGTGGAGCCGATCTCGGCGAAGGCGCGGAAGCGGCGGAAGCGGCCGTGGCGTCGGCCGGACCGTCCGAAGGCCCTCGCCCGGACCGCGGCGAGCGACGTGATCGCGGAGATCGCGGGCGCGGGCGCGGAGACCGCGGCGGACGTGGGGGCGGGGGCGGTCGCCGCACTACGTATGTGCCGCCCGGGGCTCCTCCGATTCCCGAGCCTCTAGGCTCGGCACCCCTCGCGGGCGCGGCGGCTCCTTCGGGCGCCGATGCGGCTGCTCAAGTGACGCAGAACGACGTGCAGACGGGCCCTCGCGCTCCTATGAGCGGCCCGAGAGAGGCCGGACAGGGCCAGCCGGCTCCGGCTGTCGCAGCCGTGGACGGCGCTTTCGGCCGCGAGCCTGTCACCGAGCCGACCGAGGCCCATCTGAGCCCCGGCCAGCAGAGCGGCGACAAGGGTGCCGAGAAGGCTGAAGTCGCGGAATAGAATTAAGGATGAAGGCGGAAGGCCAGAGGTAGAAGCAAGCACATTCCCTCATTCATCTTTCGATCTTCATCCCAACCTCTTTAATTAACGCGCGGCCTGATTTCAATTAAGCCGCGCGTTATTCATATCTAAACAGGGAGAAGCAGCCAATAATGTCAAATCAGATTACAGCAGCCGCCATCAAAATGCTGAGGGAGAAGACCGGCGCGGGCATGATGGAATGCAAAGCCGCGCTCACCGAAGCGGCCGGCGACGAGCAGACAGCCATAGAGATATTGCGCAAGCGCGGCCTTGCGACCGCCACCAAGAAAGCGGGCCGCGTAGCGGCCGAAGGCCTCGTCGATTCTTACATCCACGCGGGCGGAAAGATCGGAGTGCTGGTCGAGGTCAACTGCGAGACGGACTTCGTCGCGCGCGGCGAAGAGTTCCGCAATTTCGTCCACGACATCGCCATGCACATCACGGCGGCCGAGCCTCGCTACACCACCAAGGAAGAGGTCCCCTCGGAGGTGCTCGACAAGGAGCGCGAGATCGCTCTGGAACAGGCGCGGACCGATCCGAAGAACGCCAATAAGCCGCAGCAGGTTCTCGATAAGATCGTAGAAGGCAGGCTCAGCAAGTTCTACCAGGAGGCCTGCCTGATGGAACAGCCCTTCGTTAAGGACCAGAACATCACCATAGCCGAGCTCGTCCGCCAGATGATCTCCAAGACCGGCGAGAACATCAGGGTGCGGAGGTTCACTCGGTTCAAGATGGGCGAGGGACTCGAAAAGCGAGTCTCCGATCTCGGAGCGGAGGTTCAAGACCTGCTCGGCGGAAATCAGTAGTTGACAAAAAGCCTCTCACGCGAGAGGCTTTTTTGTTGCTCGCGCGAAACCCTGTCGCCGCCTTCGAATTTCACGGCCGTGGCAAACTTCGGCGGTAGCATAACCGCCCGGACTCAGAGCGGGGCCAAACATTATGTCGGCTAAACCGAAGCCATTCTACAAGAGGATTCTGCTGAAGCTGTCGGGCGAAGCCCTGATGGGCGAACAGGGCTACGGCATCGATCCCGCGACCATAACCAGGATCGCGAAAGAGATCAAGGACGTGCGCGACCTGAAGGTTGAAATCGCCATAGTAGTCGGCGGAGGAAACATCTTTCGCGGAGTCGCGCTTTCGGCCCGGGGAATGGATCGCGCCTCGGCCGATTACATGGGCATGCTCGCCACCGTCATGAACGCCCTCGCGTTGCAGGACGCCCTCGAAAAGCAGGACGTCTTTACCCGCGTGATGACCGCCATCGAGATGCACGAAGTGGCCGAGCCTTTCATTCGCCGCCGGGCCATCCGCCACGTAGAGAAGGGCCGAATCGTCATCTTCGCCGCGGGCACGGGCAATCCTTACTTCACGACCGATTCGGCCGCCGCGCTTCGCGCGCTCGAAATCAAGGCCGATGCCATACTCAAGGCGACCAAGGTCGAAGGCATCTACACGGCGGATCCCAAGACCGACAGCACGGCCACGATGTTCGACCGGATCACGTATCTCGACGTAATACAGCGCGACCTCAAGGTCATGGACACTTCGGCCATAAGCCTCTGCCGCGAGCGCGGCGTGCCGATCCACGTCTTCAATCTCCATATACCGGGCAACATCGCTCGCGTCGTCCTGGGCGAAAAGATCGGCACGGTCGTCTGCGCCGAAGGATCGCCGGAGACCCGAGAGGCCGCGGGCTGACCGGCCGGGTCGAGGAGCGACGGGGATCTCATATCTCGACATCTGAAATCAAACTCAAAGGGTGGAGGAATTCGAATGGAAATCAAAGACGTCATCAGCGACGCGCGCAAACGTATGGACAACGCGGTCGAAGACTCCCGCAGGAAGCTCGCGGCCGTGCGGACGGGCCGCGCCTCCGTGAGCCTGCTCGATAGCGTCACCGTCGAGTACTACGGAACACAGATGCCGCTCAACCAGGTGGGCACGATCCATGCCCCGGAGCCGACGATGCTTACGGTCCAGCCCTTCGACCCGACGCAGATCGGGTCGATCGAGAAAGCCATCCGCGCTTCCGAGCTGGGCCTCAATCCTTCCAACGACGGCAAGCTCGTCCGCGTCCCCATCCCGCCGCTCACCGAAGAGCGCCGCAAGCAGATGGTCAAGGTGGTTCACGAAGTCGCCGAAGAACACCGCACGGCCGTGCGCAACGTTCGCCGCGACGCGAACGATCATCTGAAGAAGATGCTCAAGGACAAATCGATCTCGGAAGACACGGAAAAAGACGGCCTCGACCAGATACAGAAACTGACCGATCAGCACATCACGCGCATCAACGAGATCGCCGAGCAGAAAGAGAAAGACGTGATGACCGTGTGAGAAGGGCTTTTACCTGAATCATTCCTGCCCGTTTACGCCAAAGCTACGCTAAAGTTACGCTAAAGCGCGCGGCAATTTTTTAATTGCCGCGCTTCTCAGTTTCACGCGTATCGCCCCGCCCCGTCCTCTTCGGCTTTTAAGAGATCATCTGCTCAAAGTGATCCTTCGCCCTTCGTCCGGAAGGTACTCGATGTAGACGTGGACTCCATTTTCAGGGGCGAATCCCAGGCGCTCGGCCCATTCGATCACCGTCACGGCCGACTCTTCTTCTAATATCTCTTCGAGCCCCAGATCCATGCAGGCCCCCTGATCGAGCCTGTATAGATCGATGTGATAGAGCCGCAATCGCCCTTCATAGAGATTGATCAGAGTGAAGGACGGGCTCGTCACATCGGCCGGATCGAGGCCGAGCCCCGCGGCCAGCCCTTTCGCGAAGACGGTCTTGCCCGCGCCCAGGTCCCCGCTCAACAGGAAGACCGCCCCGACCTGAAGCTGCTCTCCCGTGCGGCGGCCGACCTCGAACGTCTCTTCCTCGGAGCGAGTGATCGTCTCTTCGGAGGCCGCCGTCCTGGATTGTGTCGAATCTTCAGTCACGCTCTTTCCGAAATATCCTCTCGATTATTCCGACCCGCTTAGGCTCTTAGGCTCTTAGGCTCTTAGGCTCTTACTCAGGGCCGCTCCCCATCGCCTCCGGCTTCTATGAATGCCTGCCCGAGGTTTTCGGTTATGTCGGAGGCGATCATAGCCCGAACTCCCGCGCGCGAGGCCGCGATGTCTCCCGCCAGTCCATGCAGGTAGACCGCCGAGACGGCGGCGGCGACCGGGTCATCACTTCTCTGGGCGAGCAGCGCGGCGCATATTCCCGTGAGCACGTCTCCCGTGCCGCCCGTCGCCATCCCCGCGTTACCCGTGGTATTCACGTACACCTCTCCGTCCGGCCCCGCTATGACGGTGCGGCTTCCCTTGAGGACCACGACGACCGACCGCGTCGTCGCAAACTCGCGGGCCGCCTCGACCCGGTTGCGGACCACCTCTTCAACCGGCCTGTCGATAAGCCGCGACATCTCGCCGGGATGGGGAGTCAGTATCATCGGAAGCTCCGCGCTGCCTCGCAGGCCGTCGCCCCACGGCGCGAGCGCATTCAACCCGTCCGCATCGATCACCATGGGCCGCTCGCGCCTCGCGACCAAGTCGCGCACGAACGTTCTCGTAGACTCGTCGCTCGAGCCGAGGCCCGGCCCGAGGGCCACGACATCTCGCGCGAAGGCAAGCTCAAGGGCGCGCTCCAACGCCTCGCGAGAGACGCAGCCCCCGGAGGTTTCGGCAAGAGGCTCCGACATGCATTCGAGCAGCAATCGAGAAGCGAGTACGGGCTGCGCCGATTCGGGCGCGGCGACCGTCACGAGCCCCGCGCCCGCGCGCATCGCGCCCGCGCCCGCGAGGCAGGCGGCCCCGGTCTTGCCCCGCGAGCCCGCGATTATCAGCACCTTGCCCGCGTCTCCCTTATTGGCGTCCGGGCGGCGACGGGAGTCGCGAAGCCATCGCGTTATCGCAGGCGGCTCGACCAGGCTGAGGCGCGAGCCCGCCGAGTCGATCAGCTCCCCCGGCGAGCCTATGTTTGCCACCACGAGCGCCCCGTTGTAATCCGACGCCGGAGGAAGAATGTTCGCGATCTTCGGGGCGGTGAAGGTCACGGTCAGGCGGGCGCGCACGGCGGCCCCGATCGGCGCGGACGAATCGCTGCTCAGACCGGAGGGGATGTCGATCGAGATCACCTCCGCTTCGCCCGCGCGCTCGTTCAGTAAACCGATGGCTTCTTCGTATATGCCCGAGGCCGGGCGCGTGAGCCCCGTCCCGAAGATCGCATCCACGTAACAGTCGTGAGATTTCGCGGACAACTCTTTCGCGAGCCGCTCCGACTCCTCGATCTCGACGAATCGGAAATGGAGGCCGGGCGAGCCGGCGAGCGCGCGGGCGATCTCGAAATTCGCCCGCGCATCTCCGCGCGCATCCTCCACGCGCCCGAGCAGAAGGCAATCGACGAGCGCGCCCCGGGTATTGAGCTGTCGCGCGACCGCGGCGCCGTCGCCCCCGTTATTGCCCCGCCCGCACAAGATCATGACGCGCTTGCCTGAAGCCGGGCCGAAGGCTCTCTCGACGGCCTCGACCGCGCGCGCGGCGGCGTTCTCCATCAACAGCAAACCCGGCACTCCGAACCGCGCGGAGGTCAACCGGTCAACCTCGCGCATCTGGTCCGCCGTCAGCACTTTCATACCCGCGATGATATGCCAGCGAAAAGGCTCTGTCAAAGTTGGCCCCGGCCGTCGTGTCGAATGAAGGCGCGGGATGGCGCGAGCCGGTTTTTTTTGGCATGATGCGCTCGCCGCCATTCGATTCATCCGGACTGAGAGAACAGACATGCCAGTAAAAAACAATCCGCAGACGACGATTCCTTCGCTCTGCCAGATAACGACACTCATCGCCCTGCTGCTCGGGGCGGGCGGGGCCTACGCGCAGGAGGGCCGGGGCTATCCGGTCAAGGACTTTCTGGCTCAAACCGTTTTTCGCGAGGTGGCCGTCTCGCCCGACGGGCGGCGGGTCGCCTTCACGACCGCCAAAGACGATCTGGAAAAGGACGCGGAGGACGTGGCCATCTGGCGAATCGACGTGAGCGCACGGGGCGGCAGGAGCGACCGTCTCCGCCTCACGCGCGAGCCCGGCAATTACTCGGGGCTGCAATGGTCGCCCGACGGGCGCTATCTCGCGTTCGTCTCCACGCGAAAGCCCGCCGACTCTCCGCAGCTATTCGTGCTCGACAGCAGAGGCGGCGAGCCGGTCATGATCACGGACCAGGAGAAGTTCAAGAAGGGTATCATCGCCTACGATTGGGCGCCCGATTCGAGCGCCGTCGTCTTCGTCGCCCGCGACCTGCCCGAGAAGGCGAAAGAAAAAGCCCTGAAAGATCTTTACGGAGACGTTCAACGGTTCACGAGCGAGACCCCGCGCACCACGTTCTACCGTCTGGAGACGGAAGGCTTCTCTAAGCGAGCGGCCGAAGCCTTCGCGACGGTCGAAGCGAGCGTCGCGGAGATCAGCATCTCTCCCGACAAACGGAAGATAGCTTACGTCACGGGACCGGCGAGCGACTTCGGGAGCGCGGGCTTCTCCGAAATCGAGCTGTTCATCATCCCCTTTGACGGCAAGCAGCGGCCGAGGCAGGTCACCTCCAATTTCGTCAGCGAGGCGCGCCCGGAATGGGACCGCTCAAGCACCTCCCTCTTCGTCTCCAGCGTCGGAGATCCGTCCCTGAAGCGGACCAACTACACGCAAGCGCGGCTCGCGCGCGTGGATGCGAGCAGCGGAAGGCTCGAAAATCTCGCGCCGGGCTTCGCGGGCGCGTTCGGAGAGTACCTGAAGCTGCCCGACGACCTGCTGCTCGCGACCGCGGCCGTATCGACCTCCGTAAATCTCTATAAGCTCGCGGGCGACGCTCGCCCGCCGAAAGCCCTCACACGGTTCCGGGGGTCGGTTTCGCGAATCTCTGCTTCGAGCGACGCAGGGCTTCTCGCCTTCGTGCTCGCGGACAACAGGTCCTTCCAGGAACTTTATCTTGCCGAGGGGCTCGACCGCCTGGACCGCGCCTCGAAGGCGACGGATTTCAACTCCGAACTCGAAAAGCTGCCCGCGCCTGAAATCGAAACTATAAAGTGGTCGAACGGCGAAGGCGACACGATCGAAGGCGTGCTTTACTGGCCTCCCGGCAAGCGCGACGCGAAGAACCTGCCGCTCGTCGTCGACATCCACGGAGGCCCCTGGTCCCTGCGCACCGAGGCGATCACGCTCGGCGATTCGACTTACGCTTACTACCCGGCGCTCCTCGCCTCTCGCGGCTACCTCGTGCTCGAACCCAATTACCGGGGAGGGACCGGGCGCGGCGACGCCTTCCTGAGCTCTCTGGACGGCTACTCCTGCTCGCGGCCTTCGACGGACATAATGACGGGCGTCGATTTTCTGATCGCGTCGGGCGCGGCGGACCGGGGCCGCATGGGCGTGATGGGCTATAGCTACGGAGGGTTGTTGACTAACTGCCTGATAACCCGGACCGACCGATTTCGCGCCGCCAGCTCCGGCGCAGGCATATGGAACGATCTCTCTTACTTCGGATCGGCGGACAACTTCGTTCAGAACGACGTGCGCAATTCCGGCAAGGCGCCGTGGGAAGATTTCAAGAATTACTGGGATGAATCGGCCATATCGGGGGCGGGCAGGATTCGTACCCCGACCCTCGTGGTGATCGGCGGAGCAGACAGGCGCGTGCCGACCTCTCAGGGCCACGAGCTCTACAGGGCGCTCGTGCGTCTGGGCGTGCCGGCGGAGCTGCTCGTCTTCCCTGGAGAAGGCCACGTGTTCCGCAGGCCCTCGCACAAGAAGACCAAGATAGAAGCGGAGATCAGGTGGCTCGACAGTTACCTGCTCGGGAAGACTTCGCCTAAGATCGAGTAGGGAGAAGAAAGAGGACTCCGGGAGGCCCCGGCTTTTTCAAGGATCACATCATTACATCATGGCCGCTTCTTCATCCTTGACCCGCAGCAGATCGAGCAGGAGCGCCATATTGCTCGTCGTCCGCATGGTGAGCTGGTACTCGTAATCGGACTTATTGAATTCGAAGGCGCCCTCGGACGCGCCCAGCATCTTCGTGATAGCCTCGCCGCCCGATGAAGGGCCCGCCTTCGCGCCGACTATGCGGCCCTCATTAAAATGTATCTCGCCCGTGACGGTCGGCGACGTGATGGCGAGCGCGCCCGTCAGCCTGCTGTTTTCCACCATCTGAATCACGTCGAACATGCTGACGAGGGCGAAGTTTCCGAGGAGCACGTTTTGCGCGGGAACATGCGCCGAGGGTATGTAGATATTCGGCGGCTCGAGCACGTTCCTTTGCGCCTCGCCCGGAGGCGGAGCGGCCACGGGCCTTGCGGGCATCGGCTTGCCTTCGATCAGGCTTTCCAGGATGGCGCGGTATTCCGGCTTCAGATTGACGAACCTCACTCCCATCCCGACCTGCGGCATCGAGTAGCGCACCTCGCCTTCGGTCTCCACCATCGCGTCGCGCACGCGGAACCTGAGCTTCAGGATCGAGCCGACCGAAAAACAGGTCATCGAGTCTATGAAGACGCCCGTCACGCTCAAATCGTTGATGCGAGTGCTCAGGCGGCTGATACCCGCGCCCTCGCATTCGACTTCGCAGATATGGGTGATGCGCTTTGCGGAGCGCCTCTCTTTATCGTTCATTATGGCAGCCTCTCTCCCTGACGCGGCATGAGACCGCGCTCGAATCAAAGAGAATCCGAGTCGCGCGGTTCCATCCTCTGCCTTTCACTCTTCCTCGATTCCGGCTCTTAGGGCGCGTAGCTTACGCACGATCAGGTCGTATTGAAAGCCGAGCCGCGCGAGGTGATCGAACATTCGCTTCGCGCCTCCCTGGCCCTCGGGGCTGCCGTGCGTGCGCACGCGCTTCTCTATGGCCCGGTCGATCAGGCTCTCTTCGTCCACCTCTTCGAAGACCTCGTCGAGCGCCCTGTTGATCGTCTCGCGGGCCACCTTCTTTCCGGCAAGCTCGCGAGCGATTCGCGACCGGCCCACGGGCTTCAGATGGACCCGGTGATTGGCATAGGTCTCCGCGAAAGACCTGTCGTCTACGTACCCGAGCTCTTTCAACCTATCTATGCAGGAGTCGACCAGTTCCGGCTCGGCCCACGGCCTTGAGAGCAGACGCTCTCGCAACTGGCTTTCGCTTCTGGGCCTCGCGGCCAGGATCTTTAGCGCGGTCGCGAGAAGCCTCTCGCGCGCCTTTTCGGCGCTCATGCGACGCGGCGCGGCCTCGCCTTGCGGCTCGCCGGCGGGCGCGGCTCGCTTATCGCGCCGCTCTTTACCCGCGTCGCGACTCACCGGTTTACGTGCTCTGTACCTTCCAAAAGCCAATTTACGAACTGCTTGGTCTCCGGCTTGGCCGCGTCGAGCGAGCCGGTTCGCTTTCGCGACCGCTCCATGTCTTCGCGCGCCTGATCGGAGACGGATCGGATGCCAGACACTCTAAGCTTAAACTCGTCGGGATTGGAGGCTCCCGCCAGCGCTTCCTCGTATGTTATCAACCCGCGCGAGTACAAATCAACCAGCGACTGGTCGAAGGTCTGCATCCCGTATTGTGAAGTTCCCTGCGCTATCGCGTCGCGGATCATCGTCGTCTTTTCAGGCTGTACGATACAGTCGCGAATGTATGGAGTGACCACCATGACCTCTACGGCCGGCACGCGCCCTTGAATCGATTCGGCGGCGCGCACGAGCCTCATCGATATCACGGCGCGAAGCACGCCCGCGAGCTGCAGGCGGATGGCGCGCTGCTGGTGCGGAGGAAATACCGACACTATGCGGTTGATCGTCTCCGTCGCGTCCAGGGTGTGAAGCGTCGATAAGACGAGGTGGCCCGTCTCGGCCGCGGTCAGGGCCGTCTCTATCGTCTCGTAATCTCGCATCTCGCCCACGAGTATCACGTCCGGGTCCTGGCGGAGCGCGCCGCGCAGGGCCTCTGAAAAGCTCTTCGTATCGACGTCCACCTCGCGCTGGTTCACGTAGGATTTCTTGTCGCGGTGGAGAAACTCTATCGGGTCTTCGACGGTGACGATGTGCCCCGTGCGCATGCGGTTGATGTAATCGATTATGGCCGCGAGGGTAGTAGACTTGCCCGAGCCGGTCGTCCCGGTCACGAGCACAAGCCCGCGCTGCTCGTTGGCGATCTTCTCTATGACGGGAGGCAGCCTCAGCTCCTCCGTCGTCCGCACCGTTGTCGGAATCACCCGGAGCACCATGCCGACGGTGCCGCGCTGCTGAAATATATTGCACCTGAAACGGCCGAGGCCCGATACGCCGTAAGCGATGTCTATCTCGGCGTTTTCGTTGAATCGCTGCTTCTGGCGATTGTTCATGATGCCGAAAGCCATGTTGAGCGTATCTTCGGCCGATAAGCGCTGGGCTTCGACCATCGGCTGAAGCTCGCCGTTTACCCTGATGAAGGGAAAGCTCCCGGCCTTGATGTGTAGATCGGACGCGCCCCTGCTGCAAGCAATCGTCAGCAGTTGATCAATACTCGATGACATTAACGCCTGCCTTGTTTAGCCCTGTCAGCTACTTAGGAGAATCAGCGGGGACAGTCGGGGAGTTTCAGCTTCAGGCCCTTACACGGAGCGCTTACCCTGATGTGGGCCGGGAAACGAGAAGGGGCTTGCGGGAAGTTCCATCCGGCGACAGAGGTTCGCGACCGAACTTTCAGCGCTCGTATTATACGAACAACGATTATCTGCGGCAATAGTAATAAAATCAGGGGTCAGGCAGCGGCGGGTCCGGATCATCCGAAACCCGCTTCGCAGAATCCGCATGGCTCAATCAGAGAGCTGAGCATCATTGCCGAGCCCTGCCCCTCTACTGTTTCGGGGCGATGAATCGCACCTCTTCGCCGTTGCTCGTCAGCTTCGTGATCCCGTACCCTCTGTACTGCTTGCCGTCGTAGGGCAATTCGTAGATCCCCCTCTGCGCCGGGGCCAGGGTCGCGGGAGTCACCTGAAGGTTGCGCGTGTCGGGAGGCCCCCCGTCGTAACGCTCGAGCGAGACCTCCACATATAAATTGGAGAGCTCTTGCTGCGAGATGTTATCTACGGCCCCCCTGGCCTTCACCATGTTCTTCACTACCTCGGGAGTACGCGCGGGAAATATTCGCGCCTTCGGCTCGCTCGCGGCAGGCGCGGCTTGCTGAGCAGGGTTCCTCTTCCTCACGCGCGCGACGACCTCATCGACGCGCGAATGCACCGAGGGAATCTTGAAGTATGAAAGCAGCGCGCCCGCAACCAGCAAGATCGCCAGCACAAGCGCTATCGTGCCGCCGTGCCCGCCTCCCTCGTTCGTATCTTTACCGTAATTGGTAAGGCCGCCTATGCCGAGCTCCTGAGACTCTTTCCTGGGCGTGCCCAGAATCAGAGGGCCTACGCCGGCTTCGGCCGGGATCCCGAGCACCGACCCCGCCGCTTTTCGCTCGCGGCGCGCTGACGCAGCCGGCGGCACGGAAGCTTCGATCTCTCGCGGCGCGTCGAACGGCGCGGGCGCGCTCGCCGGTTTCGAGATGCGCGGCGCGGGCTCGTTACCGCGCGGAGAGAGGGGCTCTATGCGCGGAGGCTCGAAGGGCGCGCGCGGGGCGGCGCGGTCAACTCTCGCGAAGGCTCCGGGCTCGACGCTTTCGGCCCCGTAGGACGGCTCTGATTCGACCGGCGCGCGGACCTCTCCCGCGGTCCCGCCCGCGATCTCATCCCTCCGATCGCGCAGGGCCGAAGCGGCGGAGTCGGATGGCTCAAGCTCGGCCCACACTTCATCGTCAAAGATCGCGGCCTCCCGTTGCCTGGGCGGCTCGACCGCCTCATCCGGAGCGCTCCCGAGCGCCTGAGTCTCCTGGACATAATGCGCGGGCGGCGCGGGGAGGACGGGGGACGGGGGTTGTTCAAGGGCCTCCGCGGGCCTCGACTCGGCCGGGATCAGGGGAGTCACTTCTTCGGGCGCGGTCAGGGACGGCCCGGTGAAATCCTCGCTCGCAAGCTCGCGCGTTTCGGTTTGAGGAACAAAAGGCGGCATCTCGTAAGGGCTCTCGGCCGGCGTTTCCTCGGCGGCTTCGATCCTCTCGACACGCTCGGCCGAATCGCGGGGCTTTTCTTCGGCCGCGCTTTGCGTCTCTACCGCGGCCTCTTTGACAACGGGAGGCGCGGTGACGAAGAGGGTATTTCTCGATAAGCTCCAATCCTCTTCCGGCTCCTTCTCGACTTTCTTCAGGCGTCTGAAGAAATAGACGATCATCGAGATGCCGCCCAGAAACAACAGGATCAAGACGATCCATACGACCAGAGGCGTCTTTTGCGGCTGCGCTTGAATCAGGCTCAAGAGTGTGAAGACCATATCGTTCCTCATCTTTGGCTTTACTCAGTCAAACATCCGGCCCGTGGCCGTAAAAGTACTATCCTTATATCGATGCAATTCTCTTCGGGGCAGGTTCGCCGAGCGCTGACAGCGCTTCGAGTATTATCGATTCCTCGCCCGGCTCGACCGTCCGCAGGTCGAGCAAGACCTGATCGCGCTCCGTGCGCGCAATGACGGGCACGCGATGAGCCCGGAGCCGCGCTTCAATCGAAGAGGCCGATAAGACCGGATCCTCGATCGTGATGAGCACGGTCGGAAGTTTCACCTCCGGAGCGGAGCCGCCTCCGACGACGGAGTCGCCTTCTTCAAGGCCGGCTTTGATCCTGCCTCCCGTAATCTCAAGAATGCGGCCGGCCATCAGGCTTGCGCGCTCACCCACCTGCTCGCGAGTAGCCGTGAGGGCGCGGAGGACCGGCACTTCCGATTGCGAGACTCCGCGATCGTAGAGACTGAGCGTCGCCTCAAGCGCCGCGTAGGTCATCTTGTCCACTCTCAGGGCGCGCATCAGGGGGTTCTTTCGCACGCGCTCGATCACGTCGCGCGACCCGGCGATGATGCCCGCCTGCGGGCCTCCGAGCATCTTGTCCCCGCTGAAAGAGACGACGGATATGCCTGCTTCGAGAGAGCGCGAAACGACCGGCTCATCTCTCACTCCGAAAGGCTCAAGGTCGATCAGGCAGCCCGAGCCCAGGTCTTCGAACGAGGGTATATTAGCGCGGCGCGCGAGATCGGATATCTCCTGCGCGGAAGGGCGCTCCGTGAACCCGATTATGCGGTAGTTCGACGGGTGCACGCGGAGGATCAGCCGCGTGCTGTCGTTTATGGCCCGCTCGTAATCCTGTATGCGGGTGCGATTGGTCGTGCCGACCTCGCGCAACCGGGCGCCGCTCTTCTCCATGACGTCGGGTATGCGGAAGCTGCCCCCGATCTCGACCAGCTCACCGCGAGAGACTATGACCTCTCCGCCCTCGGCCAGGGTATTGAGCACGAGCATCACGGCCGCGGCGTTGTTGTTCGCCACGATGGCCGACTCGCTTCCCGAGAGTCGGGCGAGCAGGCCCTGGCAATGCGACTCTCGCTTGCCGCGCTCTCCGCGCTCGATGTCATATTCCAGATTCGAATAGTGAACGGCGACGTCCGAGATCGCGTCCAGCGCCGCGCGGGCGAGGGGAGCTCGGCCGAGATTGGTGTGGATGACGACGCCCGTGGCATTGACGACTCTTCGAAGAGACGGGCGGGCGAGCCCCGCGGCTCGCGCTTCGAGTTGCCGCTCGATCTCCGCGGCGAGCAGCTCTTGCAGGCCCCCGTTCTCCTGACGCCCGGAATTGCGGGCGCGGATGGATTCGACATCGAGCTCGCCGCCAGCCACCTCGCGGCGCAGGTCGTCGGTGATTTCGCGCAGCAGGTCGCGCAGGCGCGGGCGGCTCAACTCTCCGGACAGGCGCGCGGCGGCGGGTCCGGCGAGCAGCCGTTCGATCGAAGGCAGCGATCTCAGCAATTCGTTCGACATTTAATTAAGGTTGACACCGCGAGGTGCCTGGCTTACATTCTAGCACAACCCCCACAACGGACCACCCGCCCCACACGAGCGAATCGAATGGAACAGAAAGCACAAAATCCCTTGGATATGGAGCTGGACAGGCTCGAGCAGGAGATGCGCCGTCTCAAGGTTGAGTACGACATCTACTTCAACGGCGGCACGCTTCGGCCTCCGAACGACACCCGGGGCCGCGTGGAAACGGCGATAAAGCGAATATACGACGCGCGAAGCATAACGTTCGGGCAGCGCTTTCGCTACAACAGCCTGGTCGCGCGCTACAACGTGATGCGCGAGTTATGGCGCAGGCAGACGCACGGGCGGGAGGAGAGCGGCAAGCCTCCGACGGCCGAGGCCCAGGCGGCCGCGCGCGCGCAGTCCATAATAATCCGCTGCAAGAATCCCGAGCGCGAGCCGGAAAAGGTGAGCGAGATTTATGACCATCTCATAGCGGCCAAGCGCGCCTGCGGAGAGCGCCTAGGCAACCTCAGCCTCGACCTCTTCACGAGATTCATGCGGTCGCGGTCGGACCAGATAAGGAGCCGCCTCGGTTCGGATGCCGTGGACTTTCTCGTCACGGTCGATAACGGCCACGTCAAATTCACCGCCCGCGCGGTCGACCAGGCGGATAAGGAGTGAGGGCTCGATTTCGGAAAAAGTTTGCCCGCGCATCGACCGCCGCAAATAAAAAGCCCCGCTCCGAGGAGCGGGGCAAACCTTTGCGCCTGAGAGAATCTTAAAGCCTCTTTACGGCTTCGGCTTGAGGTCCCTTCGGGCCTTGAATCACTTGAAACTCTACAGTCTCGCCCTGCTTGAGCGACTTGTAGCCTTCTTCCTGAATCGCCGAGTAGTGCACGAACACGTCGGCACCCCCCGGCTGTTCGATGAACCCGTAGCCCTTGGCATTACTGAACCACTTTACCTTGCCTTGTGATGTTGACATCGGGTGATCCTCCTCCAAGTCCTACACGGCCCTCCTACCGGGAAAGCAATGCAGTCGTTTGAATATCCACCGGAACGTCTGAACAACACGACCGGCGAGACTTGAACGAGAAAACCGCAATAGAAGGCCTTCGGAGAAGGACCTTCCTTTGCGGTCCCTATCAAGATTTCACCACGTACTGCTCAACTCTTATATAACGCTCAGGGTGAATTTTAAGTGATTTGCGCGAAAAGCGACCGCATACTAGCGCAAGCGCGGTTTAGTGTCAAGCAGAAACACCGTAATGCGCCGTACAAACGGTTGCGGCGGAGATTACAATCGCGGGAGCAAAGGTCGAAGGGCGGACGGCCCGTGAGCCATCCGCCCTTCGACCGTTAGGCCGACCCGGGCCGCCTACCGGATCAACTGCGTCGTCACGGTCCCGGTCAGGGGATTGACCGTGAAGCGCACGAGGCCCGACAGCGTTCCCGCGGGAGGCAGTAGCGTCCCGCCCGAGCCCGAGCCGCCCGAGCCGGGTCTCGCCACGAGGGTCTGCTGCGTGCTCTCTATGCTGTAATCCTGCGCGACCCCGGCCCATCCGATCACCCGGTACCTGTACTGCATGCCGGGCTGAACCGCCGCCGATACCGTTTCCGTAGCGCCGTCGGTTCCCGACGAAGAGAGGATTCTTCCCGCGCTGTCGTACAGCTCCAGGTCGAGGTCTACGCCGAGGCTGGACGTGAGGTTGCCGACGACGCTCGTGGCCCCTTCCCTGGCGGCGAAAGGCACGTCGACGAACGTGACGCCCGAGATGAGCTGTAGCCCCGTGTCGCTCGCGGGCACGATTCCCGAGAATACTTCAGAGAAGGGCACCACGTCGAACTTCGACAGGTCGATCCCGGGCTCCGGTTGATAGCGCGTCGCGCTCGACGGCGCGACCTGCACGCGGGCCGTCACCACCGCGTCGAAGCTGAACAACTGCGCGTTAGGGTCGTTGAAAACGAGGTGGCGCGGGTCTGAAGTCTGACCGGCCGCAAGCATCGGCCTGTAGAAGAAAGCCGCGGGGCTTCCGCCTCTGCCCGCTCCCGCGTTGTCCGCGTTGGCGACCGTCACCGTCGGATTCGAGATCGACACGACGCGGAATTCTATCGGCGTGTAGGCCGTGCCGTCGAAAGCGCCCGCCCCCAGGTTCTTGATCACCTGGTCGAACTCGAACTTGCCGCCGGAGAAGCGGACGTTGCTGATCGCGGTCTGCACGCGATTCGTCACGTCCACGACCGCCGTCGGCACGCTCGCCGCCGCGCTGTTGCCGGAGACGCCGAGCTGGCGGTTCGCGTTAATGTTGAGAGCGCGAACCACGTACTCCGCCGCGACCGGGCTCTTGATGCCGCGAGGGACGTTGCCCCCTTCGATCTGGCCGTTGTCGACGTAGCTCGACTGGCTGCCCTTCACGTAGGCGACGTGCAGGTAGCCGTCCGTCCCGCCGTCGCCGTCGATGTATTCGCGGCCCGGCACCGGGGCGTTCTGCCTCTGATTCTCTTTGCCGATCTCTCGCTTCAATACCTCGTAAGCGAACGCCCCGCCGACCGGCTGCCACGAGACGCGGGCCGACGTGGTAGACGCGGGCTCGACGCTCACGCCGCTCGGCGGAGAGAGCTTGCCCTGCGAGGCCGTGAATTCAGAGGTCTGCGTGGAGATGACATGGCGGCCGCCCGTTGGAGGCTCGGCGTTGATGCCGATCTCGCGCGAGGCATAGACCTGCTCGATCAGCGCGCGGTGTATGCCGGGCGAATCGGGATCGAGCGGGTCGGACGGATAGAGAGCCTGGTCGGCGAGGATCATGGCCGTCCGCGCGCGAACGAACGTGTCTGGATTGAATGAGCCGAGCACGTAGATCGTGCCGAGCAGCAGGCGCTCCCACGTCTCCTTGCCGAGCTGGATGCCCACGCTCGGCTGCCCCGTGATGATGTCGGGCCGCTTGAAGGAGCCGCCCGTCTGGTACATCAGCATCAGCTCGCGTATGTCCCACATCGTCGCCGCGAAGATCTCTCCGTCGCGATGCTCTTCGAAGCTGCCGCCTCCCGACGTTCCAAGCTGCGAGTAGACCAGCCCCGAGTCGGCGTGCCGGATCCATTGCCTGAGATCCGGATTGCCGCCGCCCGCGCGCACCAGGGCGCGGCGGCGGAAGCCGTTGACCACGTACGTGCCGAGCACGGGATTTTCCGCGGCGGAATAGGCCCAGAGGTCCGCCTGCCCCTCGTTGAGCGCGCTGCCTTCGGGCGCCCCTTCGAGGCCCGCTATCGGCGACGAGATCGAGTGCATGCCTTCGTGATAGGGGACTCCGAAGTCTATAGCCAGATCGTTGAAGAGATAGCCGTGCCCGTAGCTGGTCGGGTTCACGACGACCTCCTGGCCCGCTACGGTTTCGGTGATCGGCAGCGCGAAGGCGTTGTCGAGGCCGAGCAGCTTTTCGGCGAACTCCGGGTCGGTCGGGTTGGTCGGCGGGGCCAGGACATTCGGGATGTGGACGTTGCCGATCAAAGGGTTGGACTGGTTGGGATAGGTGTCGGGGAAATCGCCCTGCCCCACGCGATTGTGCACGCCGTCGCCCGCGCGATGCAGGTAGTCGATATATTCGAGCAGCGAGTTGATATAGAAGAACTGCGAGATCCCGTCCTGGTGCTCGGCGGGCTCGGCCGCCACGCCGTGCTGGTCGCGCTCGTTCGTGCGGGCTTCGAGAGGGGCGCTGTTGGCCCGGAAATGCCACGTTCCCTGCGCGGCCTGAAGGAATGGGGCCTTGTCCGCGAGCAGGTTTTCGATGTGCACGTGGAGCCCCGTGAGAGTTCCGTTGATGCCCGTCACGGCGTTGCTCGCGTCGAAGTTGCGGAGGCCGATTCGCACCTGACCCAGAGGCGTGCCGTTCGCGCCGACGCTGATCTTCCCTTCATCCTTCAATTCCTGAGTTATAGCCGGGTAGGTCGGATAGATGTCGGCCGTGAGCGGCAGAGGGTTCTGCTGGTAGCGCACGAAGTCTTCGCGGTAGAGCACCTGCCCCGTGGCTGCGTCCACCTGGTACTTGTACATGCCGAACGGATTGCGCGAGAAGTAGAAGAACTTGTACGCGAGCCTCGGGCCGCCCGGCGTCGGGAATACGTTCAGCTCGGGGCGCGGGGTGGCGAACGGCCCGAGCTGCGAGGCGAGGAGGTCGAGCGCGGGATTCAAGACGTCGGCCACGCCCCTGGCCCACTGCACGCTGAAGCGCGAGAGCTCGCCCCGCGCCACCGCCACCGCCGCCGCGCCGTCGAGAGACGGCGTGGTGTTGATCGAGAGGTCGGACTGATATGGACCCGACAGCATCTTGATGCGCCTCTGGCCGTCCATCACCACTCCGATGCCGCTGCCCGCGACCGGCAGGCCGTTGAGGGTCTGCTCGAAATAGAGCAGGTTGCCGCCGAGCGCTTCGACGTTCTTCTTCAGCCTGAGCGTGCTCATATCGCTCACGCCGAACAATCCGGAGTTCGCCGTGATGAAAGCGCGCGCGGCCTGCTCGGGCTCAAGCGACGAAGGCTGCGAAGCGAAATCGTAGATCGTATCGACCGACCCGGTCGCCCTGTCCCATCGCGCCGTGATCTGGCGGTCACCCAGGCTGGCCTTCAATGACTCGAGCGCCCGGAGCTGCGCCGAGGAAGGCAGCCGCGGCACGTAGCTCGCGAGATTGACATCGAATTCCGGCACCCGCGCCTTGTTCTGGTCGAACTCGACGGCGGGCACGCCGAAATTAGAGGCGCTCGTGGACGGGCCTGCCGCCCCGGCCATCAGGAACGCGGCCACTAGCAGCATCGCGAGAAGGCATGCGGCCGATCGCGCGCGCGCGGTCCGGCGGCGCGGGAAGCCTGTAACAGGGCGGCTGGTTTTGCTTGTGCTAATCATGGCTTTCCTCTCGTTGATTGAATGGTGTTGGCCTCGATCAGATCTCGACCCGCTTTGAATGTTACTTTCGCGCTATTGGCCGATTCTTGAATTAAGCTTGAACGGAGCCCCCTCGGGCGCGACCCCGGGAGAGTCGCGCCGGGAAAGGGAGAGCGCCGCCCGCCCGCTCGCGAGCGAAAGCGAGCAGGCGGGCAGCTTTACTGGCCGTCGAAGAGGCGAATCTAGCCGCGCCGGCATTCGGCCGGTTATCGGCGGCCCGCACCAGCTCGGTGCCGCACCCGGCCGGGGTCAGGTTGCTGATCGCGAGATTGTCTATGTACCAGCCGCCGTTCGGCCCCGCGCTCGTAGCCGAGTCAGAGCTCATGCGGAAGCGCAGGAAGACGGGCAGCCCGAGAGGGTTGTTCGCCCCGCCCGGGGCGAACGAGCCCAGCGCCGCGCGCACGTGATGAAGGGCCGTGGTT
>DATLMR010000268.1:0-2963 GCA_035537555.1 Blastocatellia bacterium | reverse complement strand
AACATCCGCCGCCGCGTTCTGAACATCGAAAAGATTCGCCGCGAGCTGAGATGGTCGCCCTCGGTGACGGTCGAACAGGGGCTCCGGCGCACGTATGACTGGCTCCTCGAAAACGCGAGGGACGATTCGAGATGAGCGTGCCGGAGAGGATAAGTCAGCTCGCAACGGCGGCTGAGGAGCAGCCCCGCGTGCTCTGCATCGCTCCCGCGTGGAACGAGGGCGAGCGTATCGGCCGCGTTGTGCGCGCGGTGCCGACGGGCGCGGTCGAGCGGACGGTCGTCGTCGACGACGGCTCGACCGACGATACGGCCAGTTACGCCGAAAGGGCGGGCGCCACGGTCATTCGCGCCGGGGAGAACAGGGGCGTGGGCGCGGCCATCCGGTCCGGCATCGATTACGCGAGGGAGCACGGCTACGACGTGGTCGTGATCGTATCCGGAGGGGGCAAGACTCCCCCGGAGCAGATACCTCGCCTGCTCCAGCCGATCCTCGACGGGCGGGCCGAGTTCGTCCAGGGGTCGCGCTACAAGGAAGGGGGCGAGTTCCTGCGCATGCCCTTGAGGCGGAGGCTGGGCACGCGCGCCTACACGATGCTCTTCTCTTTCTTCGTCGGGCGGAGAGTGACCGACGCGTCCAGCGGCTTTCGCGCGATCAAGCTCTCCCTGCTCGAAGACGGGCGAATAGACCTGTGGCAGGAGTGGCTTGACCGCTACGAGCTCGAGCCCTACCTGCTTTTCAAAGCGTTTAGGTTGGGCCACAGAGTAGTCGAAGTGCCGGTCACCATCGAATACCCCGAGGAAAATGACGGCATCGCTTACACGAAGATGCGCGCGCTGGTCGACTGGTGGAAGATATTCAGGCCGGTGGTCTTTTTAGGTCTCGGAATAAAGAAGTAACGGCGGGACGCGCCCGCACGTTCTAGCGCGTCAGGCGATACGTTTCTCTCACCCTTTCACTCTTCCTCAAGCCGATTCCTCTCCTCGTCCGCATGCGGGCGCGATGAATTTGAGCAAGTCCGGGCTGGCGTGTTAAGGTTATAGGTGCAAGCTCAACAGTCGCGTTCACGCCAGTGATTAGTCAAACGTGAGGAATTCCAGGTGACTGACATAAGCAGAGCCCGCGAAGCTCTCCTGAAATATTTCGGCTTCACGGACTTTCGTGAAGGACAGGCTGAAGTCATAGAGTCGGTCCTGGGCGGCCTGGATGCGGTCGTCGTAATGCCTACGGGCGGAGGCAAGTCGCTCTGCTACCAGTTGCCCGCGATGATGCTCGACGGCGTTACGCTCGTGGTTTCACCTCTCATCGCCCTCATGAAGGACCAGGTGGACGCGCTCGCGGCGCGCGGCATCCCCGTGACTTTCATAAACAGCTCTCTGGCCTACGGCGAGACGAGCGAGAGGCTCTCGAGAATACGGCGCGGGCAGTTCAAGATCGTTTACGTCGCGCCGGAGCGGTTTCGCAGCGAGGCCTTCGTCGCCACTATCGGCGAGATCAAAGTCCGCTTGCTGGCCATAGACGAGGCCCACTGCATCTCTCACTGGGGCCATGATTTCAGGCCGGATTACCTGAGACTCAAGGAAGCGGCGGAGCTTCTGGGAAGGCCGCAGGTCATCGCTCTGACGGCGACCGCCACGCCCCAGGTCCGCGCGGACATAAGCGAGCAGCTCGGGCTGGCCGACCCGCGAGTCTTCGTGGCCGGCTTCGACAGGCCGAACCTTGCCCTGCGCGTGCTGCACACTTCGACCGAAAAGGAGAAGTACGAAACGCTCAAGCGCATGATCTCTAACTCGACCGGCTCCGGCATAATCTACGCCGCCACGAGAAAGAGCGTCGAGCAGATCTCGGCCAAGCTGAAGCTCGCGGGCCTGAGCATAGACGCCTACCACGGCGGCATGGACGAGAGCGAGCGGACGCGCGCGCAGGAAGCTTTTATGCACGGCGATTCGCAGGCCATAGTCGCGACCAACGCTTTCGGCATGGGAATAGATAAATCCGATATCCGGTTCGTGGTACACTTCCATCTGCCCGGAGCGGTCGAGGCGTACTACCAGGAGGTCGGCCGCGCCGGGCGAGACATGATGCCCGCCGATTGTGTCCTCCTATTCAATTATGCGGACACGCGCACGCAGCAGTTCTTCATAGAAGGGAGCCATCCGCCCCCGGAGCTGATCGCGCGGGTCTACCAGGAGATAGCCTCAAGGGGCGCGGACAAGATCGACGCGAGCGCCAGAGACATCGCGCAGAGGCTCGGGATAAAGAACGAGATGTCGATATACTCGGCGCTCGTCATTCTCGAGAAAGCCGGGCACATCGAGCGCGGCCGCGCAGGCGACGCGACGCTGATGGCCTTGATGAAGGTGCCCGTCGATACCGCGCTCGCCGCCGTGCCGGACGATTCGAACGAGGGCGGATTGATACGCGACCTCATATTCAATCGTAACGTCAACGAACGCGAGCAGACGGAGCTCGACATAAACACCATATCGGCCGGGCTGGGGCTCTCTGACGCGCAGGCCCGCCGCGCCCTCACGCAGCTCTCCGCGCGCGGATTGATTGCCTTCAGGAACGCGTATCAGGGGCGCGGCATTCGCATGCTCGACGAGCGACCGGCAAGGGCGCTGAGATTCGACCGGAAAGAGCTGGCCGCCCGCGCGGCGGCGGAGCAGTGGAAGCTGCGCAGGATGATCGATTACTGCTACTTCAAATCCTGCCTCCGCCGCTTCGTCCTGAATTATTTCGGCGACCGGAAGCTCGTCGCCAATTGCGGCACCTGCTCCAACTGCGCGCCCGGCGGCTCTCAGCTCGAACAGACGGCGGGCAAAGTGAAGGCCGCGGCGGGTACGCTCGCGCTCGGGCGCTCGGGCGGGCAAGGGATGCCCGAGCCGACCGTCCTGGACAGGTTCATAATAGATCAGGCGCCCTCGGGAGAAGAGCTGCGAAGCGACCTGAAGAAGCGAGCCGCG